>JASGFW010000025.1:0-38723 GCA_047605305.1 Gordonia sp. (in: high G+C Gram-positive bacteria) | reverse complement strand
GGTGGCGGCGGCGACTCCGGCGGCTCCGGTAGCGGCGGTGAAGGAGGCGCAGGCTGCGGCGACGTTGGCTGGGGCGGTGGCGAATACGGGTCGGGTGTCGGGGGAGTTGGCGGCGGCGTGGAGTGGTTATCGGGCGGCGTTGGCGGTGTGGGAGGGGTTGTTGGCTGGTGGGCGTGGGGTGCATGCGGTGATGGGTGAGGCTGCGGTGGCGGCGCGGGTGGTGATTGAGGGTCAGCGGGATACGCCGTTTGAGAGGAATCCGCATGGTGTGGCGCGGTGGTGGAAGTCGGTGGGTAGTTGGGTGGGTGAGCATGGTGGGGTGTTGCGGGGGTTGTCGGATGTGTTGGTGACGGTGGGTTCGGTGGTGGCGTTGTTGCCGGGGTTGGGGACGGTTGTGGGTGCGGTGTTGGTGGGTGCGGGGTTGGGTGTGGGGTTGGTGTTGGCGTTGACGGGGAATATGTCGTGGGGTGAGTTTGTGATGACGGCGGTGATGTCGGTGCCGGGGGTGGGCAAGGTTGCCCAGTTAGGCAAACTCGCGAAGTTGTCGCGGGTGGATGGTGTGTTGGGCAAGGTGGGCAAGGTGTGTGCCAATGATCCGGTGGATGTGGTGTCGGGGGCGGTGGTTGATTCGGAGGTGGATCTGCGGATTGAGGGTGTGTTCCCGTTGGTGTTTACCCGGCATGTGGTGACGTCGGTTCCGGCGTGCGGGTCGTTTGGTCCGTCGTGGGTGTCGTTGTTGGACTGCCGGATTGAGGTCGGCGGTGCGGGTGTGGTGTTTTTGTCGCCGGAGGGTGACGGGGTTGATTTTGGGGTGTGCGTCGATGATCGAGAGGTACCGGCCCGGGATGTGTCGGGGTGGTGGTTGTCGTTTGTGGATGGTGCTTATCGGGTGCGTGATGTGGCGTCGGGAGTGAGTTACGAATTTTCGGTGGTGGGTGATCGTTCGGTGGTTCGGGCCACCACGGTCGCCGTCGATAGTGCCAGCGGTACCACCACTGGTAGCGAGGGTGTGGGTGTGGGTGTGGGGGAGTCGTCGCTGGCGGGGCGGATGGATATGGCGGTGGCGATTGGGTGTAGTGCGGTGGTTCATCGTAGTGGGCATCGTTATGAGATTGATTATGATGCGGCTTCTGGTGTGGCGCATAGGGTTAGGACGTCTGGTGGCGCGGTGGTGTGGGTGGGTAGGGATGAGGTGTCGGGGCGGGTAGTGGGTTTGTCGGTGTCTGATGAGCGTGGTGGTGATCGGGTGGATGTGGTGTCGTATGAGTATTCGGTGGCGGGTGAGCTTGTGGGGGTTAGGGATTCGTCGGGGCGGTTGTTTTCTTATGGGTATGACGTGGCGGGGCGGATGTCGTGGTGGACCGATCGTAATGGGACGACGTATCGGTACCGTTATGACCAGTGGGGTCGGTGTGTGTCGCAGGCTGGCAGTGGCGGGGTGTTTACGAATGCGTCGGTGTATCTAGCGGATACGGGTCCTGGTGCGGTAGCCGGTGGCCGGTTATCGGTAATGATCCAGACGGTGCGGCCTTTGTCTGATGCCGCTGATATCGCGACTGGCGGTAATGGTGTCGCCGAGGGTGTCGGGATTGGTTCTGGCGCAGTTGATGTCGCTGTTGGTGTGCCGGATGTGGGGGTGGTGATTGATGAGTTGATTGATCGGGTGGAGGGGTTGGGGTTGGTGTCGGTGTTGCGGTCGGGTGGTGTTGAGGGTGCGGGGGTGGTGTTGCCTGGGCGGGAGGGTGCGTCTGGCGAGGGTGTGGATTGTTTTGCGGGGGTGGATGAGTGGTTGTGGCGTGATGAGGTGTTGGGGGAGGTGCGGTGTGAGGTGTATCGGTCTGATCCGGATGGGTTGGTGTGGCAGGTTATTGATGCTGGGGGTGGGGTACGGACGTTGGGGTATGAGCGTGGGCGGGTGGTGCGTGAGGTGGATGCGTTGGGTGGAGTGTGGGTGTGTGAGCGTGATGTGGATGGGTTGGTGGTGGGTGAACGGTATCCGGATGGGACGGGTATTGAGGTTGAGTATGGGTCGTGGGGTGTGCCGGCGCGGGTTGTTGATAGTGCGGGTCGGGTGACGCAGGTGGGGGTGGATGCGGCGGGCAATGTGGTGTCGGTGGTGAGTCCTGATGGTGGAGTGATGCAGTGGGAGTACGAGTATCGGGTGTCGGGGTCGGTGGTGTCGCGGGTTGTTGATGTGTGGGGTGTGTCGACGGTTGTTGAGTGTGATGGTGCGGGGCGGCCGGTGCGGGTGGTGGATGCGGTTGGCGCGGTGAGGGAGTGGAGGTATGACGTGTGTGGGCGGGTGGTTGCGCAGGTGGATGAGCAGGGACGGGAAACGTTGGCGAGGTGGTCGCCGGAGGGATTGTTGGTGGAGTGTGTGTATCCGGATGGGTCGGTGTGGCGGGCCGATTATGACGGCGAGGGCAATGTGGTGGCCTCGGTGGATGAGGCGGGTGGGCTTTCGCGTCGGGGGTGGGGAGTGATGGATGTGGTGACGGAGACGGTTGATGCGGGTGGGGGCCGGTTGCAGGTGCGGTATGACTCGCAGTTGGCGGTGCGTGAGGTGGTGAATCCGGATGGGTTGGTGTGGCGGTTTGAGTATGACCGGGCGGGCCGGGTGGTGGGTGAGACTGATTACAACGGTGCGCGCACTGTGTATGAGCGGGATGTGGCGGGTCGTGTGGTGTCTCGTGTTGATGCATTGGGGCAGTGCACGCGCCATCGTTTTGATCGGCTGGGCCGGTTAGTGGTGATTGATGATGATGTTGATGGGCGTAGCGAGTTGCGGTGGAACGCGGCGGGTGAGCTGGTGGAAGCGGTGAATGCGGATGCGCGGGTGGTGTATGAGCGTGACCGTGATAGTGGTGTGGTGGTTGCGGAGACGGTGAATGGCATTACCACGTCGTGGCAGGTGGATATGGCGGGGCGGCGGGCGGTGCGCACTGTAGATACAGCAGATGTTGTGCCTGGTGCCGGTGGGCGGTGGGTGTCTGTGTTTGATCGGGATAGTCGTGGGCTGTTAGCCGCCGTAACCACCACGACGAGCACCGCTACAGCTGCTGCTACTAGAGCGGAGTCGGCTGCTATGTCCGTGGTGGCGGTGGGCGGTCGGCATATGGGTGTGGATGGGTTGCGGTTTTCGTATGACGTGGGTGGGCGTGAGGTGTCTCGGGGGGTGGGAGCGCGGGCACGTATCACCCAGCGTCGTGATGTGCGTGATCGGTTGATTGAGCAGATCGTGACGAGTTATCAACCAGATACAGCTCGCCCAGTGCACGCATCTCCACACTCGGGTGCGGGTGCGGGTGCGGGTGGGGGCTTGTATGCGTCGCCGGGTGGGCGTGTGGTGGCGGGGCGTTGGTGGGAGTTTCGGGCGGATTCGGTGGTGACTGCTATCGCGGATGTGGTGGCGGGGCGGATGGCGCTTGATGTGGATGCGGTTGGGCGGGTGATGGCGTTGACCGCCCATGATTCGGGTCCCCATAATCCGGGCACCCGTAATCCGGGTGTCGCTCACCCTGGCATCCATAACTCGGGTGTTGGTGGGGTGTTGGTGGAAGGGTTTGGGTATACGCCGGGGGGTGTGTTGGCGTCGGTCGCTGGTAGTGGTGTGGCTAGTGGTGTGGCGGCGTCGCCGGTGGCTGGTGTTGCGCGGGTCGCTGGGCAGGGGAGGGTGGAGTGGTCGGGGACGTTGGTAACGCGGGTGGGTCGGGATCGGTTTGTGTATGACGGGGCGGGGCGGTTGGTTGAGCGGGTGCGGTCGCGGTTGTCGCGTAAGCCTGTGGTGACGCGGTTTTCGTATACGGGGCGTGGTCAGGTGCGTGAGGTACGCACCGGGGGTGGGTCGGTGTGGCGGTATGGGTATGACGTGTTTGGTCGTCGGGTGTGGAAAACGCATGTGGGTGGTGATGGTCGGGTGGTTGATGAGGTGGTGTGTGGGTGGGATGGTGATGATCTGGTCGTTCAGTCGAATCGGGCGTGTACTGCGCGTGGTGGGGTAGATGCTGGTGGTGTGTCGACGTGGGTGTGGACGTATCACCCGGATACCGGTGCGCCTCTTGAGCAGCATGAACGTCACTACACGCCCACCGGTACCGGTCACGGTCACGGGGGTGGTGTGAGTGGTGAGCGTTTAGGTGATCGTGAGGTGACTGGTGGTGGTCGTCATCGTGCCGATATGTCGGCAACCCACGTGTCGCGAACTCATGCAACACCTCGTTTGTCTGGGTCTGATGTGGTGGCTTCTGCTGCCTCGTTGGCGGGTGGCGAGGTGGGGGGTGTGGATGGCTGGTCGCAGGGGCGGGTTGATGACGAGTTTTTTGCGATTGTGTCGGATTTGGCGGATGCGCCGACCGAGTTGATTGATGTCGCGACCGGGGAAATTGCGGGTCGTGCTCAGCGGTCGGTATGGGGGCATACTCGCTGGGTTGGGCGGGCATCGACGCCGTTACGGTTTGCTGGGCAACACTATGATCCCGAATCAGACCTGCACTACAATCGTTACCGTTACTACAATCCTGTTACCACTAGCTACACCACTGCTGATCCTCTCGGTGTGCACCCCAATCCTGCTAATGCCACTGCTTATGTCATCAATCCGTACACCTGGACCGACCGACTCGGACTGAAGGCAGCATGCGAGGTAATAAAAAAATGGGGACCTCATGAATATGGTCCGTCGCCTAAAAATTTGGCCGAGACTTTTCGTGGAGGTTCCTACACTGAGAAAGTTACACAACGCCCTATTATGCTTTACCGGGCATATACTGAGGGGAAGAATCCGCTCGGTAACTTTTGGTCACGGAGTGTTCCGACGGGGCCGATTCAAGCTCGTATTGATAGTGCTTTAAACCCCGAATGGGGTAATCGAGCGACGGCTGTTTCAAAGATTGAAGTACCAATTGGGACACGCTTATTTGAAGGACATGTAGCGCCACAGGAAATCTATGGTGGTGGTGAATTATTGGGCGGGGGAAATCAGATTGTTTTCACCCCTAAATTTAGGGTTCCAACAGAATGGTTACGGTAATGAATTCGGAGGAATCTTATGGTCTCGTTCGTGTAGTTGAAGAGTTTTTCCGGGCATACGGATCTGTCATGATAGTCGGTTTAATACTTCCTGACGGTTGGTTCGGTCGCCCGTGGGACAACTACTATGAGTTTAAATCGGCCGTAATTAAAAGTGATGATAGGCTGGAGATTGACCTGGGATATGGTGATCGACTGCAGTGCCTCCCACTAATTTATGATATTTCTGCGGATTTATCGACGTTGAGTATTGAGGCGGAGAGTATTTTTATGATTTCGTCCCCTATCAAGAAATCTTTTCGTGAGGGTCGGGTCCAATTTTTGGTGTACCCACGCGGTGATATATTTGCGCTAGCTCGTGTGGAGTTTGAGTCTAGACTCCGAAGTCTGGCGCTCTGGGGGAATGTGAGGCACGATGCATCCCCGAGTGGTGATGTTGGTGGTTAGCGGCCACTACCAATCGTTTCGTCATTATAGTCAAACCTCATTGAGGCTGTGATGAAAGGATTTTCCGCCATCGATTGGGTCGATTAAGGACGTCGAGCCAGATTCTGCGGCGCGGCCACACTGATGGTGGTCAGTGTCGTTCAGGAGCCGAGGTCGTGGCCGAGACTCACGCCGGAGAGGTTATTTTCCAGCGCGGACTGATCCTGACGGGGAGGACTGGCGATTTCGTTAAACGTGAATCTGCGCATTTGACGCATCCTAATCTGGTGGGCCTCCAATTCGAAAAGGCGGCCGTGCCTAGCCTCGGCCTTCCACGGTGATTCCGCGTCGTGAATAAAGAATGGTGCCCTGACCTTCGATGATTGAACTTGCGAAGGTGACAATCAGAGCAGTTCGAGGAGCACTAAATGAGTCGTGGGTTCCTCGCCGAGGGACCTATGGGTAGCAGTTGGAGGGTGAGCACACGGAGCACCTGAACCGCGTTTGTGCGAGTTCTTCTGAATGACCGTGCCTCCGCCAGCTGCCGCTGCTTAGATCGCTGATGGGATGTCGTGCTGGCCGTAAGGTTGAGCACTCTTCATTTGGTCGCGACTCGCAGCGGCGTGCTGCCTGACTTGCCACGGACACGACAGATTGGGGCGTCACGTGATCGTTAGCGATGATTGGGCAGGAGTGCATCATGACATCGAAGTGATGGCCCAGAACGGAAAGGTGATGATGCCGTAGATTGGGTTGGCGAATTCGATGAGGTGGGGGTGTCGTTGAGCGGCGTGAGTTGCTGGTGGCGGCGTTGAACGCTGCGGTGGATGACGATCAGCCATTGAGTATTGATGCCTGCGCTGAAGCGATCGCTGCGTCGGCCACGGTGGCGGCATTGGTTGAGGGCGGGCCAGTGCCTGATGTGGTCTACGGGCCAAAGAATCTCGGCGGGTTGGTGGCGGATGATCATTTGCGTGCAGCTGCTATCGCCGCGCTGAAATCGGTGTTAGAACCGAATACGGAATGGTCGGAGTTGTGGAGCGAGACGGAGCACTTTGATGATGCGAAAGTGGAGCGTGAAGGGTTGATTCGTGTGTTGGAATCGCCCTAGGTGTCATAGGTGATCCTGGAAGTCTTACAAAATATTTGCGGCGATCTGAGATAGAAACCCCATGTGAGCTTGCCGAACGGTAACGATGGGGTAACCTCACCGTTCGTGAGTATTGGATGGGCGCGGCGGCCGCGACGCTGGCTGGTGGTCCTTGGTGCGGTTGGCGGTCACGGCGATGGTGACGTCGTGTTCGTCGCGGCTCGGCCAAAATGAGGACAAAATCCCGAGCGCCACGTCCCCTCACTGCAACTGAAGGCGTGGGCCCAACTGCATTCGGGCCCGTATGGCATCCCCGAGCGTGCACTGCGTTCTTATGCATATGCGGCCGCTGCGATCGAGAAAGCGAACCCTTCTTGCGGCCTTGGCTGGTCAACACTGGCAGGAATCGGTGAGGTGTCCAGCTATCACGGCAGTGCAGATCAGGCGTCGATCGATGCCGACGGACGAGTAAGCCCGCAGCTGCGCGGGCTGGCGCAGGCCAACCCTCCCCGAGCTACGCCGATACCCGACACCGACGCTGGCACTTACGACGGCAACAATAGTGTCGACCTGACGATGGGCCCGCTACAGATTTTGCCGAGCCGCTGGGAACAGTTCGCGACCGACGCCGATGATGACGGCAAAGCCGACCCCGATAACTACGACGATGCGACGCTCACAGCCGCGAGAATTTTGTGCGCGGCCGGCGGCGATCTGAAGTCGGCGGAAGGGTGGGCTCGGGCTGTCACCGAGTTCAATGTCACGCCGGGATTCGTCAATAAGGTTCACGCGCAGGCCGCGCTGTACGGGCGGTGACCAAGTGACAACACGGACGGCAACGTGGTCGGTGTTCGTGAGCGGCAACGGAAGAGGCATTCGGTGATGAAGACATATATCGGTCGATCGGCGTTATCGATGGCTGCCGTTGCCATTGCCGCCACCGTGGCGGTGGCCGGCTGCTCGTCGAGTAGCGGTGCTACCAAGACACAGCAGAACGTCAATCTCGATGCGCAGCCCCAGTTGTCGGTGCCCAATGTGGCACCCGCCGGGATGATCGTCCCGCCGGCACCACCGGTGCCCGAATTACCACAACCGCAGTCACATACGGTGTCAACGGACGCGCCAGCCGCCCCGACGGGCCCCGATACCGCAATCGTGACTTCCCCAGGCGACTTATACCCTCAGCCGCGGCAAGAAGACGTGGGCGAGCAGCGAGGCAACGGGCAGCCGATCACCAAGGGTGGCGTGACGAATGCCTTCGTGGCAAAACTGACCGGCGCGAACTCCGTTGACCACACCGATACCAAGTGGGGAGTCTCGGGCGCGGGTAAGGCAGTCATGTGGGATAACGGCTCGGGCCAAGTCATCACGATGTTCGGTGACACCTTCGGCAGCCCGCGTCCGCAGGGTGAGAGTAGTGATCAACCGCCGCTGGTCAGCGGGCAGGGTGTCAACCTGCCGATTATGCCGAAAGGCATACCCTTTCCCGCGCTTCCCTACGTCAACCTCGTTCAAGGCGGGACGCAGGGATCGGGATTTGCCGGTGATACCGGAACCCACTCGCCAACCGGATTCGATTGGCGTGTCAGCACAGTGGCGTATTCAGACACCCACGATCTCAGCCAATTCAGCTACCGAAGTTTCCTCACCGACCGCGCCAACCACGCCCGTGAGGTGATTGGCGCGCGCCGTGTCAACGGCACCGAAATCACCACGATGCCCACCTCGGGTATCGCGATCAACGGCGTGCAGTACGTCAGTTATGCGTCGATCCGCCAGTACGGTCCGGCCCCCGGCTCGTGGACATCGAATTACTCTGGCATCGCCGTATCGACCGATAACGGTGCCACCTGGCGTAAATCCGGAAATGCGTTCTGGACCAATGCCGGCCCCGCACGCGACTTCCAGATGCCGGCCCTGGCCCGACGGGGCGGGACCGTGTATATATTCGGTACCGAACAAGGCAGAGTCGGCGGCGTATACGTTGCACGCGTGCCCGCCGGTCAGATTCTCAACAAGGCCGCCTACCAATATTGGACCGGATCAGGCTGGCGGCGAGGGTTGACCGCCGAACCGCGGCCCATTGTCTCCGGAGGCGTGGGTGAAGTATCGGTGCAGTGGAGCCCGTCGCTGAAGCGGTGGCTGATGCTCTCCACCGACGTCTTCAGCAACGGCATCGTGCTGCGCCAGGCGGCACACCCCCAGGGGCCGTGGACAAGCCCGCAGGTACTCGCCTCCGGCACCAACTATCCGTCCATCTATGGGGCGAGCATTCACCCGTGGTCTACCGGAAACGACCTGTATTTCACGATGTCGCAGTGGTCGAGCTACAACGTGTACCTCATGCATGCCACCGTGACCCGCCAAGCAATCCCCGCGGCCCGGCCTGGCGTCCCCGAGATCGCATTACCCGGAGGCTCTCGCATCCCGCGCGGGCCTGCACCCGATCTCAACGCATCGATTTTGCCGACGTTGCAACTCCCCAAGTCGCTGCAGGGTGTGCGTCGCAACCCGGCCGCACCACGCGGCCCGGTCGGCTAAATCGACTGCGCTACAGCGTCATTACTCTCCTCGTCGATTTCTGGAGTTGACTTATGCGGTGCGGCAAGCACTCCGGCGGCGCATCCGGCGATCACCAGTGCCGCCCCGCAGAGTTCGAGTGCCGACGGGGTTTCGCCCAGGATTAACCAGGCGGCGCTGATCCCGGCGACGGGCACCAGTAGTGATAGCGGTGCCACACGGCTGGCGGGGTACCGCTGCATCAGCAGCGTCCACAACCCGGATCCGACGATCGTGGCGAGTACCACCACATAGGCTAATCCGGCCAGCGCTTCGAGTCCGGAGCGGCTGCCCAGCGTTGCGACGGCATGGAATCCGGCCGACGGACCCTCAATCACCAGACTGAGAAGATACAGCGGTACCGGTGGAACCACCGACATCCACAGCGTCATACGCAAGGCGTCATCCGGCTCGGCCAGGCGGCTCCCGATATTGCCGAACGCCCACGATAATCCGGCCAGCACGGTAAGCGCGACGGGCAGCAGCACGCCCCACCCGAGTGCACTGTGTCCGGCTTGGTCGACGCCGATCACCGCGATCCCCCCGACGGCCACCGCGATCCCGAGGATCTGTGCTGGCGTGAGCCGTTCACGCAGCATCGCCACACCCAGGAGCACGGTGAACGGCGCCGAGGTCTGCAACACCAGCGACGCCAGCCCGGTGGGCATGCCGATATTCATGGCGAGGAACAGCAAGGCGAATTGGCCCACACCGAAACCGACGCCGTACACCAGAAACCACCGCAGGTGCACCTTGGGAAACCGGACGAAGGCGATCACCGGTACCGCCATCACCGCAAAACGCAACGCGGCAAAGAAGAACGGCGGAAAGTGGTTGAGGCCGTAGCGGATGGCGATGAAGTTCACACCCCACAATGCCGCCACGGTCAGGCCCAAGAGTCGGTCACGAGTACTCACCTAGCCATCGTCGGTGCCCACCGTCATGAAGCACAATCGAAATATTTCGAATAAATAATTCAGATATCCTTCACAATCTTTGGCTGCGCCGGGTTAACGCCACCCAAGCCCCGGTGCCACATTGGTCAGGATCGACTCGATGAGGTGCGCGTTGTAGTCGACACCGAGCTGATTGGGCACCGTCAGCAGCAGCGTATCGGCCGCCTCGATCGCCTCATCCTCACGCAATTGCTCGATCAGCTTATCCGGCTCGTCCGCGTAGGTTCGGCCGAATCGTGCGGTGCCGCCATCGATGATGCCGACTTTATCGTGATCGTTGCGATCGCGTCCGAAGTACGCCCGATCGGTGTCGGTGGTGATAGGAAAGATGCTGCGGCTCACCGACACTTGCGGTTCACGCGGATGTCCCTCCGCTTTCCACGTGGCCCGGAACCGTTCAATCTGTTCGGCCTGCAACCGATGAAAGGGGACGCCGGTATCTTCGGTCAGCAGTGTCGAAGACATCAGATTCATGCCCTGACGGGCCGTCCACTCGGCGGTCGCCCGGCTGCCCGCGCCCCACCAGATTCGCTCGCGCAACCCCTCGGAGTACGGTTCGACGCGCAGCTTGCCCGGTGGATTGGGAAACATCGGGTGCGGATTGGGCTCGGCGAATGCGGTACCGCCGATCACCGTCAGGAAGACGTCGGTGTGCCGGCGCGCCATATCGGCATCGGTCTCACCCTCGGCGGGGGCATAGCCGAAGTAGCGGTACCCATCGATGACCTGCTCGGGCGATCCCCGGCTCAGGCCGAGCTGCAATCGGCCACCGGAAATGAGATCGGCGGCGCCCGCATCCTCGGCCATATACATGGGATTCTCATAACGCATATCGATCACGCCGGTGCCGATCTCGATCCGGTGCGTGCGTGCCCCCACCGCCGCTAGCAGCGGAAACGGTGAACCGAGCTGCCGTGCGAAGTGATGCACCCGGAAGTATGCGCCGTCGCACCCGAGCTCTTCGGCGGCCACGGCCAAATCGATCGATTGCAGCAACACATCCGACGCCGAGCGGGTCTGCGAGCCGTGTCCGCCCGACCAATGGCCGAAGGAGAGGAATCCAATCTTCTTCATATCACTCTAAATGGTACTCCGGTCCGGTTAATTCCCGATCGCGGGTTGCAGCTCGTCGCCGGCGGCACATGTGTTAGCGGATTAGAGTATTACCGCGTAGATAGTTCAGATCAGCTACATAATCGCGACTGGGGGTGGGGCATCTGTGGACATCAAGCGCCTGCGCCTACTGCGTGAATTCGCCGACCGCGGATCCGTGGGGGCGGTGGCGGCCGCTATGCATATGACACCGTCGGCGGTATCCCAACAATTCAAGGTCCTCGCCAAAGAAGCCGGCGTCGAATTGCTTGAACAGGACGGGCGCCGGGTTCGGCTAACGGCGGCCGGCCAGGCCCTCGTCCTGCGTGCCGACGAGGTGATCGCCGCGGTAGACCGCGCCCACGATGAGATGGTGTCATACCGCAGTGGCGGTATTCGAGTGCGGCTGGCCATGTTTCCCTCCGGGGCGGCGTTGCTACTGCCCGGAGTCCTTGACTGGGCCGCCGGCGCCGGAATCGATGTGCAGGCATCGCATTTAGACGTAGCCTACGCAGACGCGCCCGCGGCGCTCGCCGATTTCGACGTCGTCGTCACCCACCGCGACGAGCGCATGCCGTCGGTAAGAGACCCGCGAGTGCGCGTCACCGAACTGATGCGTGAACCGCTCGACGTCGTTGTCGCGGCTACTTCCGCACTGGCCGAACGCACGTCGATCTCGGTAGCGGAACTGGCCGATCACGATTGGATCGGCGTCGAGGGCGGCTTTCCGGTTGACGATGTGCTGCTATCGATTTCGGCATTGACGGGTGTCGCACCCCGGGTCACGCAACGCATCCTGGACTTCACCACTATTGAAGCGCTCGTGGCCGCCGGGCATGGCATCGCGCTGATGCCACGATTCGCGGTACGTGACCGAGGAGTGAAAGCCCTTGAAATCAAGGGAATCAGAGCAGCCAGAGTGTATGAGGCACTCACCCGTCCGCGCCCCCGCAAGGCTGCGCAAATGGTGGTGGCCGCACTTCGATAGGTTGTGGGCTATTAGCCGAAAACCGGTGGCTACGGCGCCCAGGTCCGCGGTGCGGTATCCCCGGTGGCAGGTGCCGCACCGCTCACCCGGTGGGCGCGGTTGACCGCGGACACCACCGCACGCAGGCTCGCCGTGGTGATCGACGACGCGATACCCACACCCCACACGGTCTCCCCGTTGACCTCCGCCTCCACATACGCGGCGGCACTGGCATCGCCACCCGCCGTCATCGCATGCTCGGTGTAATCGAGTACCCGCACATCGAAACCGATGGTGCTGATCGCGTCGACGAAGGCCGCGAGCGGGCCATTGCCGCTACCGGTGATTTCCCGCTCGACACCGTCAACCTTGACCACCGCCGAAATATGATCCTCACCGCCGTCAACTTCGGCCGCGTCCACCCGCTGGCGCATGCGTTCCAGCGGCCGAATCGGATGCAGATACTCATCGGCGAAGACATCCCACATTTCCTTGGGGGAGACCTCGCCACCCTCGCCGTCGGTGATCTTCTGGATCTCCCGGCTGAACTCGATCTGCAGCCGACGCGGCAAGTTCATGCCGTGATCGGCCTTCATGATGTAGGCCACCCCGCCCTTGCCGGACTGGCTGTTGACGCGGATCACCGCCTCATAGTTGCGGCCCACATCCTTCGGATCGATCGGCAGATAGGGGACCTGCCACACGATGTCGTCGACATCGGCATTGGCGCTATCGGCGTCGACCTTCATCGCGTCGAGACCCTTGTTGATGGCATCCTGATGGCTACCGGAGAACGCCGTATACACCAGATCGCCGCCGTAGGGGTGACGCTCGGGAACGTTGAGCTGATTGCAGTACTCGACGGTGCGGCGGATCTCGTCGATATCGGAGAAACTGATTTGCGGGTCGACGCCCCGGCTGAACAAATTCATGCCCAGCGTCACCAGGCAGACATTGCCGGTGCGCTCACCATTGCCGAATAAACAACCCTCGATGCGATCGGCTCCCGCCTGGTAGCCCAGTTCAGCGGCGGCCACCGCGGTACCGCGGTCATTGTGCGGGTGCAGGCTCAAAATGATTGAATCGCGGCGCGCCAGGTTACGGCTCATCCATTCGATGGAGTCGGCATACACGTTGGGCGTTGCCATTTCGACTGTCGCCGGCAGGTTAATGATTATCGGGTTCTGCGGAGTGGGGGCGATGATCTCGGTGACCGCGTCGCATACCTCCTTGGCGTAACTCAATTCGGTACCGGTGTACGACTCCGGTGAATACTCGTAACGCCAATGGGTATCGGGATACTTCTGCTGTTCGGCAAGAACCTTATGCGCCGCATGGGTGGCAATGGCGGTGATCTTGTCTTTATCGGCGCGGAAAACCACGCGCCGCTGCAACACCGACGTGGAGTTGTAGAAATGCACGATGACATTGGCGGCCCCACGGCACGCCTCGAAGGTGCGCTCGATGAGTTCGTCACGACACTGGGTGAGCACCTGAATGGTGACGTCGGCGGGAATCGCGTCATCCTCGATGATCTCGCGGACGAAGTCGAAATCGGTCTGGCTGGCCGACGGGAAGCCGACCTCGATCTCCTTATAACCCATCCGGACCAGCAGATCGAACATCCGGCGCTTGCGGGCCGGGCTCATCGGATCGATCAATGCCTGATTGCCATCACGCAAATCGACGGCACACCACAGTGGCGCCTTGGTGATCGTTTTGTCCGGCCAGGTGCGGTCGGGGAGTGCGACCTTCTCGACCTCATCGGCGAATTGCCGGTAGCGGTGTATCGGCATCGCCGAATTGCGCTGGGTATTCCACGCTGGCTGGTCACCGGGAATGGGGCCGGACGGTTCGACGATGCGGCTCGCGCCTGAAGTGAAAGTGTCTGCTGGTGCCATGACGGTCAGTCTCCGAAGTAGATCGATGGGGAGTTGACCGGCACGTCACAAGGCCCGCGACGGAGGGCCGGTCGATTCAGACCCCGCCGCGGCATCCGAGAAGGAGCGCGCGCTGCATGGAGCTGAATGTACTCGCTCGGTCACCGTGCCACCAAATGAAGGTGGCGCGCCCGCCGCAGCCTGGCTGCGCAACAGCTCGCCGAGCCGGGTGACCACACTGTTCACACTGCGCTCGGCGACGGCGGTAGCCGGAAACCGCACGCGCAGGTCGAGACCGCGATGGGTGCGGGAGAACCATAATTGGGCGGTATCGGTGGTGCCGGTCGCGGAAATATGGCGGGCGTTGGGCAATTGTGGTCCGCACCGGCGGTAATCGATGTAGGAGATCATGAACAGATCCCGTCCGGGTATCGTCGGCTGGCATCGGGCCAGTACGTAATCGAGCGGCACCTCCGATATCTCCACCGCCTGGTGTAACGCGCGCACCGCGGCGTCGACGTCGCCGGCGGGCACCAGTACCGGCGCGTTGGTCACCAGCCAGCCCGCGGTGTGATGCCACGGTGATTGGGACCCCCCGCGGGTGTGCACGGGGATCAGTGCGGCCAGCTGGGCGGGACCCCCGCCCTCGTGGATCACGGTCGCCAATGCCGCGAGAGTGAGCGCGAAGGTCTTCGGGCCGAGCGCCGAGATCTGCGCGTCGTCGGCCAGATGTGCCACCAGGGTGTGCTGCCGATCGCCCTCGCCGGCGTCGAGATCAAGCGGGCAGGGCGGAAGCCCGCCACCGCAGGCATCGAAAAACGTCCGCCATACCTCGACGGCGTCGTCATATCCGGCGCCGGGCGAGCGGTGCAACGCCTCTTCGGCGCGGCACCGCTCGATATAACTCGCGCCGACTCGCGGTGGCGCGTCGGGATGCTCATACAGATGGGCGATCCGGCGCAGCACGAGGTCGATGGTGAATGCGTCGGCGTGTGCGTGGTCGAAGGCGCACACCAACGTGTGCCCCAATACGCCGAAGAACACTCCCGGAACGGCACCGGGACGGCAGCGCCGGTCGAGTTCGGCACGCAGCGAGGCGGTGGTGACCTGCCGCGGTTCCGCGGATGTGACGACAATCTGGCTGGCGGAGAACACATCCTGACTGATATCGGTGATGTTCATCCGCGCCCGGAGTGCATCCTGCTCGGCGAGTAGCCGGGCCACCGCCCGCGCGGCGCGTGCCTCATCGACGTGTTGGCCGGCCATTGCGAGATCAACGGTTGCCGCGATCCACGCCGACGCCGTGCTCCGCTCGCGGTGCGCCCGGATATGATTACCCTGATTGAAACTGACTGGTGCACCGATGATTTCGGGATTACCCACCCACTCGACGATCAACTCGACCAAAGTGCCATCGAGGTCGATGGCATCGATCGAGGTGACGAGCATCAGACGGCCTCGGATGCGGGGGCGGCGGCCGTGACCGGGGTATCTGCGGTGATGGTATCTGTGGCGATGGTTTCCCGGAGGGCGGCTATGTATCGTGAAACCGATTGTGCCGCTATCCGATTATCGGGACGTTGGAGGGCCAAATGTAGGCCGTCGTGGTCGCGGGTGATCCACATCGACGCGTTGCGGGTACGTCCCTCGCCGGTGAATACGATCAGATCCCGGGTGTCGGCGGGCGGCGGAAACCACCGAAGATCAAGGTAATTGACCATTTGTGGGCTGCCCGCCATGGCCGACGGATCGAGATCACCACTGGCCATCAACACGCCGAGTGCGCCGTGTACCGGGTCATGGGTGATCTGCCGGGCTGCCTCTACCGCCTCGGCGGCGGCGGGCAGCAGATCGGTGAT
This sequence comes from Gordonia sp. (in: high G+C Gram-positive bacteria), assembly GCA_047605305.1. Taxonomy (GTDB): domain Bacteria; phylum Actinomycetota; class Actinomycetes; order Mycobacteriales; family Mycobacteriaceae; genus Gordonia. The sequence continues at coordinate 22,866 of JASGFW010000025.1, read as the reverse complement.
GCGATGCCCGTCGACGGCGAACTTGATTGGTGCGAAGTTGCAGAACCAGCCCTGCGACCAGCGGTATTCGCCCGTGCCCCGTGTGCTCAATACCGTTGCTGTGCAGTAGGTATCGCGCCCGGCCAGGCGTTTGTCGGTGGCGGCGAGGGCCGCATGCAGTGCTGCGGTGAATCCGGCGCCCGTCGCGCGGGCCAGCTGTGCGAGGCGGTCGGTGGCCGCGCTGTCAGCGATATTCCCACTATGGATGTGTACCGGTGCCGGGCCGTCGTCGACGCCTAGCGGAAGCGGGAACGGCTGCACCCCACCGGTGGCGGTAAGCGCGTTGCGCCACACTCCGACCGCATGATCATCGGTGGTCATTGCGGCCGCGCGGGCATACTCGGCGTCGACATAGGCCAGATGGCCGGCCGGTTCGGTTCCATTGAGCAGCTCATCGATCGTGCCGCGGTAGCGGGCGATGATCTCGGTGAGTCCGAGGATCTGTGCGCTGCCGTCGCCGAACGCATGATCCATGGCGTAGTAGAGGTCGAATGATCCTGGCCGGGTGACGGCGCCGAAGGTAACCGCGGGGAATGCGTCGAAGACGGCGGTGTGTGGCAGCCGGTGATGCAGATGATCGAGCGGGGCGGTATTTGGCGGTCCTGGCGTCGGTGCCAGTTCGATCGCCTCAGCCGACACCAGATACCGATGTATCGAGGTGCCCTCGACCCGGAAGCGTGACCGCAGATTATCGTGTGCCCGAATGAAATCGGTTAATGCGCGCGACATTCTGGTGACGTCGAGATCTTCGTCAACGGTCACCGCGGCGCAGGTGTAGCCGCGGTGGGTATTGCCGGCCGCCCTGGCTGCCAGCACCCCGAGGATATGGTCGCGCTGCAAAAACGACGGTCCGGTGGGATGCGGCGGCGCCTGTGCGGCAGCAGCCAGGGTCGATGCCGTCGGTGTCCAGTCGATCAGGGTGCCTGGTTGCGGACGCCACTGGTCCGCAGCGGCGAGCCTCATCGGTTCTCGACGACGCCGGTCGCTGACTCGGAATGAAGTGACTGCGACGGTGATACGGCGGCGGTTCCGGTGGCCGCCACCTCGCGCAGTACCACGGAGAATTCCGAGATCAGCGCATGCAGTGATGCGGCGGCAATCTCGTTATTGGGGAACCTCAGTGAGACATTAAGACCCTCGGTGGTGCGGTTCACCCAGATATAGACTTCGTCGTGGTTGCGGACGGGGCTGCGCAGCACCCTATCCTCGGCAGTCCAATCTGCTGCGCCGGGCAGGTTCCGGCCGTCGATGAAGGAGACGACGAATTGCGGTGCGGTGGTGACCCCGAGTAATTCGGTGATCTGCGGATAGGAATGCGCGACGAGTGGCTGATTGCGTCGGATACCGGCATTCACGGCGGAGAGCGCACCGATGAAATCGGATGAACTGCCCAGATCGATCTGTACCGGCACCAGGCCGACGAACCAGCCGGCCGCTGTGAAGAATTCCGGCCCGGTGCGGGTATGCATGGGCATCACGAACCGCAGTTCGGCGGATTCGCTGAGTCGGTACAACGCGACGGCCAGCGCCGTCAGCGTGCCATTGGATACCCCAATGCCGTGTTGCTTACACGCGGCGGCGAATTGAGCGCATTCATCCGCCGATAGCAGCCACCGCGATACGCTGGATTGGAATCCGGCGGCACTGGTTTCAGCGGAGCTCAGCGGAAGCGGGAAGGCGTTCTCCCGGATGCGACCCCGTGCGTCGAACCAAAACTTTCGCCACGCCTCGGTGGCCGGGTGTGCCGGCGTCAGTTCGGTTGCGGCCGCGCGTTCGGCAGCGCTGTGATCGATATGCGATCCGCATGGCGGCAGGTTCGATTCGCGATCTTCGAGTACCGCCGCGTAGAGTTCGCGCAGTTCGGTGATCAGTAGCAGTTGGGTGAACGCATCCATCACCGAGTGGTCGGCACCGACAACGACATAGAACGACGCGTCGTGCACGGGTTCGATGGAGATCGCGGCTAGGTGCGGCCAGCTATGTGGAGTGATGGTGTGCCCGAAGAACGTTTCGATATGCCGAAATATCTCGTTGCTGCCCTTGCGGATGCCGTGGTGGCGGACGTTCAGCTCGACGTGGCCCGTAGATAATGTCCGGCGTTCGAATTCGGACTCGGCCGGCTCGGGTGTCGTGCGGTATACCTCGTGACGATCAATCCACCGGCGCAGCGCCTGTGCGAACTCGCGGTGCCGCAGCGGAGCGTCGATACGGAATACGGTGCCGATCCACGAACTTTCGCCACGCTCGGTCAACTCCGTGGAGGTGCAACGCAGATGAGAGATGTGGTTCGTCGACAACGGCCGCGAATCGGGTGCGAAGGAGTCATCCCGGGCGGTCGGTACCCATTCGGTGACGTACCCGGATGGGAGTGGGTAGTCGGCGAGCTCGGTGTATTCCATCGTGTTCCCCAAACCGGTATGCGGAAGATTATGCGAGATACCGTGTTGTGCTGTAGTTATTGCAAATATCGGACAATACCGGCTCCTGGCGGAAACGATAAATTTCCGCGGAAAAACTCACGCCCTGTGCGGTATCCGCGTAAGATCCCCGGGTCATGTCGCGTCTGAGACTAAACCCATCCCGGCCAAGGGCGCTACCGTTACTTGCCGGCCGAGCGTGAAAGTCCCTGATTCGTCGCGTCTGGGGCGAGTGACATAAGCGAAACGTCCCTTGCGAACTGCGGTTTCGCGCCCGATATGTGTTCCACGGCAGCATAGAGTGCCAGTCGTGATGTCGCTCACGATGGGGTGAGGTAACGGTATGCGGCGGCGGCCGCAGCATCCGGAGTCGATATTAGCGTAGCTAATTGTTGTGCTGCACAGACAACCTCACGGCTGCCCAATGCCTCCAGATGTGACCGGCCGAGATGGGACAGGCGTGCAGTTGTCCCGGCGCCGCGTCGATGAATGGCCCGTCCCCACATCGGCTGGTCGGCCGAAAGCCACCCGATCACCATCGGTATGCCCGCACGGGCCGCCGCCGCGGTAGTGCCGGCTCCGCCGTGATGTACCGCACCCGAGCAGGCCGGCAGTAGTGCGGCGTGATCGATCGGTCCACGGATCTGGTACACGTCGTCGGTGGGAGTGAGAGTGGCCGACGTGTGCGCGATCACCCGGTGACCCAATGCGACAAGGATATCGGCGATTTCCGCGATGCGGACACCGGCGACAGGCATGCTGCCGAAGCCGAGATAGACGGGCGGCGTGGCGGATCGGGCCCACGTCAATGCCTCGTCGGTGGCGTCGGCGGTTCCATTGAGCGCCGCCAGGGTAACGGTATCGGGGACGAGAAAGCCGGTGAACGGACGTTGGTGGCCCCACTGAGTTGCCAAACCTGGAAAGAACACTGGGTCATATGCCTGGATCTCCGCCGAGTGCAGCCGAGTCAGCCGTGTGCCGAGCGGGCCCTTCGCGGGCGGCAGGCCAAGCTCGTGGCGCAGCGCACGATCGCGGGTACGCACGCTGTGCCAGTACACGCGATCCGCCAGCGACCACACCGCCCGATTGAACATCGGCGGCAGCGGCCACGGCGTCGGATTCACCACGGAATTAGGACGCACCGGGCAATAGTGCAGGGGGTGGAATGCGATACCACGACTTTCGGCGATCGTGGCCGCGCGCTCCTGGGCCAGCAAACCGCTGATGAGCACGTCGGATTTATCGGCGAGCTCACCCATGACCCGCTCCGAATCCTGCACGCCGTAGGCGCCGACTTCCCGTAACGCACGCATCCGCACCAGCGGGCGACGGCTCTTGAGACGAACCTTGATGACTTCGTCTGCGAGAAGCTCATCGGTACTCGGACACAGGATTCGGGTGGTGATACCGGTGCGGGCGACGGCATCGGCCAGGTTGGCCGGGACCGCGACGGTGACCTGGTGGCCGGCGCGGGCCAAGGCGGCACCGAGAGCCACACCAGGTTGCACATCGCCGCGACTGCCATGCAGCACGAATCCAAATCTCATGTTCCCCAGCGATTTCCGATGAGATTCCAGCGAGAAAGCTCGGCTGCCAGCAAATCATGCAGCATGCCGTCGTTGATGACGCGGTCCGGATCGAGTGAGGTGAAGCATAAGGTCACCACTCCCGCACTGCGGGAGGCCCAACCACTGATGCCGCCGTTCATTCGCCGCAGGACGTCGGTGGGCGCGGTGGTGATCGATCGCATCGCCACCGGCCCGGCGGATGCCGTACCCAGCGAGGCGAAATGTGTTGAGAGTGAACCCAAATTGGAAGCCAGGCACAGCGGGGCACGTGCGTTGGCGACGAGTTGCCTCACCAGACCGTCGCCTAGCGGCTGAGCCAGCACCCCCAGTAGTGCCATCGGCCCGGGGCCGGAGGCAAGATTGCTGAACGCGGCCTTACTCGCAGCCCGGATCGGGCGTAAGTCGGTGTAGCGATCCGGGGAGACGACGACGCGGGCACCGACGCCCGATGTCGCATTAGCGCGTGGGTCTGCGGGTGTGCGGGTGGACATTGGCAAGGAGACGGGCACGTCGTCCCCGTCGGCCACCCGACCGGTGGCCTGCAGCAGACCGAGGGCGAGAGCGGTGAATAGGGTGTTGGCGGTGCCGCCGACGGCCTGGGCGGCCTCGTCGAAGGCATCGGCCGCGATGGTGACGATCGCGGTGGGGGCGGCACCGGTGCTATCGGTACGGGCTACGCGATCCTCGCCAGCACCGCGATCGGCGGCCGGCGGAGGGCCACTATCGGCACCGACACGGTTGTTGGTACGGACAATCGTGTAGCCGGCGCGGGCGGCGCAGGCGAGCAGATTGATTCCGTCTCGAACCTCATCCAGCGGTCCCACAGGACTGTCATGGCGATCGTAGGGAGCGTGGGTCACTGCTTCCTCGACACCGACCATCACGGCGCCGCCATCACCGACAACATGCGAGACAACCAGGGAAACATAGGTATCGGATGAATCGACCACACGTACCGCGCTGAGCCGCCACGACGGGCCCGAGACGGAATCGAGCGGTATGTCGCACTGGCGGCGCGCCCATTGCTCGGCATATTCGGGCTCGATCGGCGAGTCATCGAATAGCCAGGCTCCGGCAGTGGGAGTGTGACGCCACCTGTCGCGCACCGGAAGTCGCCGACGGATTACCAGACGGCTGAGCCTTCCTACCGAAAGTCGCTGTGCCAATGCGTCGAACGCTGATTCATCGAAATCAGTAAGCCGCCATACGCATTGGTTGAGCACCGGCATCTGGGCGGCGTGCTCCATCCGTACGAACAAATCGTCATCGGGAGTGAGCCGTCCGCCGCGCGGGTTGACCGGTTGGGCCCGACGAGGCTTGATCGGGGCGATGACCACGGAAACTCCTGACCGCACCGGGGATTACGTGCGACGCAGATAGGCGCGCAGCGTGAGTGGCGCGAAGACGGCAATGATGACGACGGCGCCGACGAGGGTCGCACCCACATGCGAGGTGATGGCACCCTCGTTGGCCAGCCCACGGAAGGACGAAACGAGATGGCTGATCGGATTCACGTCGGCGAGCGCACGCATCCACCTCGGCATGGTGTCGGTCGGCACGAATGCGTTTGAGGTGAAGGTCAGTGGCATCAGGATGAGCATGGAAATGCCCTGCACCGCTGCGGCCTTCGACATGAGTACGCCCATCAGCGCGAAAATCCAGCTGATCGCGAAAGCGGCGAATATGGTGAGTACCATCCCGGCGAGGGCGCCGGTGATGCTGTACGGACGGTAGCCGAGGGCCAGACCCACCCCGAGTGACATCGTGGTGGCGATGACATAGCGAACGATATCCGCAGTCAATGAGCCGGCAAGGGGGGCCATTCGGGCGATGGGCAGGGAGATGAACCGGTCGAAGACACCCTTGTCCATATCTTCGCGAAGCGCTACGCCGGTGCTCACCGAACTCGTGATGGCGATCGAGACGAGAACGCCCGGCACCAGTTGCGGCAAATAAGCATGCACATTGCCCGCGATGGCCCCACCGAAGATGTTGGCGAACATGATGGTGAATACCACCGGAACCACGATGACATCGATCAACTGCTGGGGGGTATGGCGCATGCGCAGCAGACCGCGCCGTGCCATGGTGGCGGTATCGCGAAATGCCTGAACGACGCTGATCCGGTCAATCGTGACGGTATCGCCGGCCGCGGTGGTGCCGATCGCGGGATGGCTGGTCGAGGAAAGTACGCTCACGCCGGAACCTTTGGCCTGGTAATGCTGAAAAAGACGTCATCAAGGCTCGGTCTACGCACATTCACCTCGGCCACCTCGATACCCGCGGTCTGTAGCGCGACCACCACGCGGGCCGATCCGGCCGGGTCGGCGATCGTCGTAACCAGTTGCACTCCGGTGGGATCGACGCTCACCGGGGCGCCGAGTACGGATTCGATGACGGCGGCCGCAGCGACGGAGTGGCCGCGATCAACGAGATCGATATGCAAGGAGCGGGCCCCAACGCGATCCTTGAGGGTGTCCGCGTCGCCGGCTGCGACGACCCTACCGGCGTCGATGACGACCAGCGAGTCTGATAGCTGGTCGGCTTCCTCAAGGTACTGGGTGGTCAATAGGACGGTGGTGCCCTCGCCGACGAGTTCACGTGTTGCCGACCACATTTCGGCGCGCGTCCCCGGATCGAGGCCGGTGGTCGGCTCATCGAGGAACAGTAACGCCGGACGCCGGATCATCGACGCCGCAAGATCCACGCGCCGCCGCATACCACCGGAGAAACCCGATACCGGGCGGTTGGCGGCAGCACTGAGGCCGAATCTATCGACCAATTCGATTGCCCGTGAACGTGCCCGCCGACCCCGGAAGCCGAGTAGCCGGGCAAACAATTCAAGATTCTCGATCGCTGTGAGATCCTCATCGACCGACGCGTACTGGCCGGTTAGTGAGATCAGGGAACGCACCGCAGTAGCCTGGGTCACGATATTGCGGCCGAAGACATAGGCGTTGCCCGAATCCGGTGCGAGCAGAGTGGCGAGCATGCGCACAGTGGTGGTCTTGCCCGCGCCGTTGGGTCCAAGCACCCCGCATACGGTGCCGGCCGGAACGTGAAGGCTTACATCGTCGACGGCAACGGCACCGCGGAACGTTTTGCGCAGATTCTCTGCACAGATCGCCATGTCATCGCGCACTGTCACCTCCCGTACCGGCCCGCTCGCTGTCGAGACACCGATGAGCATGCCGCGTACGGCTTTCATTTCGGTTTCATCGGCGGCGCAGCAGCCGGAGGATGTCGGTTCGTTGTGTCATCGGGCCGGCAGGTAGGTCGAGTACGGCGAAATCGCGGCGATAGCGCGCGCCCCGTGCCACAGCAGCCATCGGGCCGTTTGGATCATCGTTGACCAGTGCGAATGCGGCTGCCACCGTCCCGAGCGAAGGTAGATCGGCGAAGTCGGCGCCGATAGGCGCAGCCAACACCGCCGCCTGCAATGTGTCAACTGCCACATGGGCGTCGGCAACGGCTCCGATGGTGTGCAGAATCCCTATGCGCACGGCATGCAGATGCACCGTATTCGGATCGCGGGGCGGACCACAGATCCCCATGGCATCGTCGATCAGGGTGCGGGCCGCTACGGGATCCTCAGCGAGCCGGAGTTGGGCCGCCGCAGCATAGGCGGTGGCCACGTAGGGCCGCCGCGAATCGCCGGCTTCGGCCAGGCATGTGGACAGGAGCGCACCGGCGCGAGCGGGCTGATCGGCGACGAGCGCCAGTGCCTGGCGAATACGCAGCCGCAACGCGTCCTCGGCCAATCCGATAGCGGCGTATTCGTCGGCGCCGCGATCATAATGCACCGCTGCCCTCGCATGATCGCCCAGTTGGGCTGCGGCCCGGCCTAATCGATGGCAGGCGACGGCGATCAGGAACGGATGCCCGGCGCGCTCGGCATTGACCAGGGCGCGCAGCGCCAACTCCCGGGACGGCCCGACGTGTGCCCGCCGATCCGCCACATCAGCCCGGACGAGTTCTGCCGCACAAGCGACCACCGGATCGGCACAACGCGCCATAGTGGCCAGCAACCGCGGTAGCTGACGCGGCGGGCAGATCGTCACCCCGATGGCGAAATCGACGGCGGGACCCCGCTCGCCGCTGGTGTGTGCGGCGAGCCGGCGGACGGCAGCTCGTGCGCGTGCGGCCTCGCGGTGATCTCCCAGAATCATCAAACATGCTGCCGCGCAGATGAGTCCGATAATCTCCTCCGGGCCGTGCCTGCCGTGGGTGGCGCGGCGGGCGAGGTCGGCGGTATCGGGATGACCGCCGGTACGCAGCCATCGCCAGGCCACCGCGGGGAAGAGCCGTGCCGCGACAGTGGATTCGGCTGTGCCGAGTCGAGCGTCGTCGGCGATCACCCCGAGTAGGGCGGTAGCGGTGTCGTCGAGGCGGCCGGACGCCCGCACAACCCGGCCGGCGACGAGATCGTCGATCACCGTGTCTAGGGTCGTGACCGCCCAGGAAACAAAGGAACGGTGAATGTCACGGCGCGCCGGCGAATTCTCGCCGACACGCGCCCGGGTGAACTCCCGCACCGTCTCACTGAGGTGATATGCGGTGCGTGGCGTTTCCGAGCCGGCCGCGCGGCTATCAAGGACCTGTGCCATCGAGTGGTCGCACAGGGTGGCCAGTCCGTGCACCGTGACTCGTGGGTGGGCCAGTGCATCTTCGAGTAGGAAATCGGCGGGAAACCATGCGACCGTGGCCAATGCGGCGCGGGCGTCGTCGGGGAGGAGTTCCCAACCAGCCGCGACCACATCACCAAGGCGGTGGTGGCGTCCGGAACCGGGAACGGCGAGGATCTCGAAACGTGAATCGAGATGTTCGACGATATCGGCCAGCGATAGGTAACGTAACTGTGCCGCAGCCAGTTCCAGCGCGAGAGGGGAACCTTCGACGCGGTCGCACAACTGGTTGACGAGACGAGGGTCAAGATCGGCACCGGGGCGGATCATATGCGCGCGGTGGCCGAACAGTTCGCTGGCATCACTGCCGGGCAGCGATGCCATGCGAATCGCGATCTCTCCGGAAATGCCCAATAGCACTCGGCTGGTGGCGATTACCCGCAGATCGGTGCGCTGTGCACGCAACCCGGCGACGAGCCGGCCCACTGCTTCGGGAACCCGCTCACAGGCATCGAGCACCACCACCGCATCGGTGGGTGCGATACGGGCCAGCGCGGCACCGGCCGTGGCCGGATCGTCGGTGACATCGAGGCGTGTGCGTGTGTATAACGAACCGCTGTGCAGGTGCGCGGCCACCGTCGCGGCGACATCGTCGCCATTGCGGCATCCGGACAGATCAAAGAAGACATCGGAAGGCGCAAGCGCCGCAATATATTCGATGACGGACCTGGTCTTACCGATACCACCTGCGCCGACCACGGTGACCACCCCGCCGGTTCGGGTCGCGTCATGAAGTTGATCGAGGATGCGGCTGCCGTTGACGAAGTGATCCGCCGGTGGCTCGGGGGCATGTGGCAGCGGCGAATAGCCGATCGCGGCCGTATGTGCCGAGATGAGTTCGGGGCCTGGATCGGCGCCAAGCTTGTTGGCCAGCGCAGCACTGACCTCTGCGTGAATCCGTAACGCGCGGTTCGGATCTCCCGCGGCGATACAGGCTCGCATATGTAAGGCGGCCAGATGCTCGTCGAGTGGCCGGTCACGGCGGGCGGCAGCGATCTCGGTGGCGACGGCACCCGGCGCGTAGCCCATCCGCTGATTCCAGCCTCGTTCGATGAATGCCGCGCGTGCCGCCCGCGCCCGCGTGATCAACTGTTCACGCAGAGCGCCCGGGAGCAGATCGGCTCCCGGATCCCCGCGCCACAGATCGGTGTCGCCAGTTATATCGGTGAAGCCGGCTGTGTCTGCGAAGTCGGCAGTGTTCGTGATATCGGCGGGGCCGACACCGCCCGCGGCGAGACTTTCTGCCAGCGCCAGATCCGACGCCGGCGCGGGTAACGTCAACCGGTAGGTGCCGGCCGTCGCATCAATCGCATCGGCACCGAGGATCACGCGTAGCCGCGACACTTGAGTGTGCAGGGCCCCCAGTGGATTACGTGGAGTGCGGTCGGGCCACACATCCTCGATGAGCCGTTCGACGCCCACCGCGCGCGGATGGGCCAGGGTCAAACAGACCAGTAATGCCCGCAGTCGTCCGGAGGTCATCGGCATCTCGGTACCCGCAGTCACAACGATGACGGGTCCGAGTATGCCGACTCGAGGCGTATCCACCGGATTATTCGCGGTCACGGCATCTGATCAGGGCGCTAAGGTGAACGACTCTCCCCAGGAGCCGCGGAATGCGACCTCACTCAAGGGAAGACGCTCACGTGGCTGCCGATCGCGGGTCGCGATCTCACTCGGCAGTGTTGACAGATCATCGACGAGGCGGCCCGCGGCCAGGATCACCAATGGCTTCTTATCGGCGGGAATCTCGAAAGCCGTTCGTGCCGAGTCTTTATCGAATCCGGCGAGCGCATGCCCGTTGAGTCCGAGGGCCTCACATTGCAAGATCATCTGTGCCAGAGCCAGACCAAGATCGACGCCGCCGTAGACATCGAGATTCGGATCCGCGGGCGCATCGGTCGTACACAACAGGATCAATACCCCGGCGTTGGGCGCCCACGATGCGTTGCCGCGATTGAGCGTCGTGGCGAGTGTGGTGAAGGTGGCGTCACCGCGGATTCCGACGATGAACCGGACCGGTTGCACCCGACCCCAGGTCGGCGCCCAGCGGCCGGCTTCGAGAATGTCGGTCACCTCATCGGCGGAAACGCTCGCCGCCGGGTCGAAACCACGGGCACTGAAGCGTTGACTGATCAGCTCATGCACCCGCTCGACGCTACTGCGCGTCCTTCGTCGTGGGGTGCAGGACTGGCCGGTGTGTGCGCATGACCACAGAGAGTACGACCGATAACACGCTCAACGCGATGACCGTGGCCGTCGACGCCGCGTGGATTCCGTCGACGAAAGCGGTTTTCGCGGCGTCGGCCAGATCGTGTCCCGCCGGCCCCATGTCGGCGGCGCGCTGCAACGTCTCACCGAGTGTGTCACCGAAGGCCCAGCCGCCGCTGTTCTCCCGGAACACCAGCGTTGCCAGGGAGCCGAGCAGTGCAAGTCCGAGCGCGGTGCCGAGTTCGAAACTCGTCTCCGAGACGCCGCCCGCGGCACCCGAACGTTCCGGCGGTACGGACCCGACCACCACGTCGGAGACGAGGGAGAACTGCGTGCCATAGCCCGCCCCGGCGATCGCGGTGAAGACCAGATAGATCCACAGCGAACTCGACGTCGACAACCACAACAGGCCGAGATTGCCCACCGCGGCCATCGCCACCGAACCCACGAATACCGTGCGGATGCCCAGCGCAGCGGCGATGCGCCGGGAACCGATCGAGAACACCGCGACGGCGACGGCCATCGGCAGACCGGCCAGCGCCGCACTGAACACGTCGAAGCCGCGCACCGATTGCAGGTAAACACCGGTCAGGTAGGCGGTGCCGCCCAGCGACATCATGCCGACGAGGGCGACGGCGACCGCGGCGCTGAACGGCACGTTGCGAAACATTTGCAGATCGAGCAGTGGATATCGCACCCTCTGTTGATGCAGTAGGAACACCACGAACATCCCCACTCCGAAGACGCCGATGAGCGTGACGGACACGGTGATCCCGTCGGCGGCCATCGTTTTTATCGCGTAGACCGCGGGTAGCAGAGCCAGAAGAGACAGGGCGACGCCGACGAAATCGAACGGTTCCGCAATGCCGGTCCGGTATTCGGGGATCAGTCGCGGTGCCAGTGTGAACAGCACCGCTAGCACCGGAACATTGATCAGAAACACCACACCCCACCAGAAGTGATGCAACAGAACGCCGCCGACAACCGGTCCGATCGCCGACCCGCCGGCGAATGCTGCGGTCCATACCCCGATCGCCCGAGCGCGGGTATGCGGATTGGGGAACATATTGGCGATCAGCGATAGGCTCGCCGGCATCAGGGTCGCGCCGCCGACACCCATAACTGCGCGTGCACCGACGAGTACCGCGGCGGTCGGGGAGAATGCCGCGACCACTGACGCGACACCGAATAGCGCGGCTCCGGCGAGCAGAATCCGGCGGCGGCCGACTCGATCACCCACATTGCCCATGGTGATGAGCAGTCCGGCGATCAGGAAACCGTAGATATCCAAGATCCACAGCTGTTGCGCGGCGCTGGGATCGAGTGCGGCGGTGATCGAGGGAATCGCCAGATAGAGCACGGAGAAATCCATCGAGACCAGCAGCACCGGCAGGGTGAGTACGGCCAATCCCCACCACGCGCGTCGATCGGCAGCCGAGTGGTCCCGGGTGCGCTGAACGGACGGGCGGAAATCGACGGACATGGTGGGTTGTTCCTTGCTGGTATTCGGTGCTGGCTGTGGCGACAGTAGTGGCGACGCGGGCGGGTGGGGATGGCCACGTGCGTACGACGTACGCTTCACTACGGTACGAAGATGAGTACGCTGTACGCAAGTGGTTTATTCCAGACGAGGGGTGCGAGGGGTGATACGTCGGTGCCGCATCAGGCTGCGAAGCTGACCGCGTCGGCGATTGTGACCGCGGCTATCGACGTGGCTGACCGCGACGGCCTCGACGCGTTGTCGATGCGCAGACTCGCCGACGAACTCGGCGTAGGTGCGATGTCGCTCTATCGCCACGTCGCCGACAAAGAAGCGTTGTTGGCCGGGATGGCCGCCGAAGTCGGCCGGCGGTATCCGTATCCGGTACACGAGTTGCCCGATTGGCGTACCCGGGTGGATATCGCGGTGAGGATCGACTGGGACCTCTACCGCCGACACCCGTGGGTCGTCCTGGCGTACTCGGCGCCGCGGTACAGCTTCGGTGTCGTAGCCCTTGAAGGATTGGACTGGCTGGCGGCAGGATTCACCCAGCTCGGGGTCGGGGTATCGCGCGCTGTGGAGATGACGCTGACGCTGTGGGCATTCGTCAACGGTGCCGCGCTGGCTGCGGTCAGTGAGGAGTTGTTGCACGCGGACTCGCCGGGTACGCATCCCGGCGGGCTGGCTGATCTCATCACCGGCCGCCTTGACGCGGATCTCACGCATTTGCCCACGCTTTCAACACTTTTCGGTGACAGTGCGGCCGCAGGCCTGGTGGATCCGCAGGCCGCCCTCGCTACCGGAGTCGATATTCTGTGCGCCGGATTCTCGGCCTGTGCGCCTCGGTGATCGCAGTGGGTGTGTCTGCGGTACGGCGTTCTCTGCGGCGTGCCCTACATGGCGTGGGGATAGACCGTCAGCATGTACGCGCCGAACCATGCGCTTGCGATCGCCACCGGCACCAGCACCGCAACGGCCGTCGACGTTTTCCATCGCGCCAGCACTATCGCCACGGGCAACAACAGGACAAAGGCCGGCAGCAGTAGCCGCGCCCGGCTCATCATCAGCCCGCTGGAGAGCGCGATCGAGGCAACCACCAGCGTGCCGTAGCACAGCACCGGCCACGGCAGTCGCGCCCAGACCGCCACCGCCACCATCGTCAGCGTTGCGAGGATGATCCACGCGGTGGCCACCGGGGCTACGTCGCTGGAGTTCACCAGGGAATCGTTGACGAAATTGAAGGTGACCACACCGCCGTCGACGCGGGTGTCCCACCCTTGCGTCTGGATCCGGAACCAGCCGGTGGGTGATCCCGTATGCGCCCACACGACGGCAAGGTATCCGAGGTAGCCGAGCGGACTAAGGATGAGCGCAGCCCAGATCCGGGCGCGCTCGCCACGTTCGCTCCGCGTGATCAGGGCGAGGGCGGCCGCCGCCATCACCACGCCGATCACCACGATCGCCGTCGGCCGCACCGTTCCGGCCAGCCCGGCGGCGACACCGGCGGCTATCCACCGTCGCTCAAGCACCGCGGCCAGTGCCCACACCGCGAGCGCACAGAACATGGCCTCCGTATAGGCCATGTTGAGCACCACCGACATCGGGGTGGCCGCGAAGAGAGCGACGAGGAACAGTCCGGCACACCGGGGATCGACGGTTGCTACGCGGGTCAGCGGGGAGCGGGTGCCCATCTGTGCGACGCAGCGGGCACCCAGCCGTGCGGCGCCGGCGGCGGCGAGGCAACCGAGCACCAGGTTGACCGTGAGCGCCGCACCGAACGGGCTGATCAGGGGTAACCGTGCGAGCGTGCCGACCAGATACGGGTAGCCGGGAAAGAAGGCGTAGGCGGTGTCGGCCGTATGCAGGCCACGAGCATCGGTCAGGCTCGACGGAACGCCGGCGTATCCGTGTTCGGCGATGGCAAGCATCCACTTGCCATCCCAGACCCACAATGCGTCGCCAAGAGTCGTGTGCCGCAGCGCGGCGAATCGAGCCAGCACAAGGATGCCGACGAGCCGGATTACCAAGAAAACTGATACCGCGAGAACCCAATCGGGTACAGCGGTGAGCGACGGTACCGGCGCAGTGCTTCTAGTGCCTGGCCGCACACCGCGGGCACCGGTATCGCTGGACACGAGAGCGATGTTATGTGACCTGCACCGGGGTGCAGTACCGCGGCTCGATCAGTGGAATCCGCCGCCGGTAAGGTTATTGCGGCGGTAGATCGCAATCATCTGATCACACCTGTGGCTTGGAGGTAGTCGAACGTGGCACTCGTGGTGCAAAAATACGGCGGATCATCGGTCGCTACGGCCGAACGCATTCGTCGTGTCGCCGAGCGCATCGTCGAGACCAAGAAACAGGGCAACGACGTCGTTGTGGTGGTCTCTGCGATGGGTGACACCACCGACGAACTCCTCGATCTCGCCCGGCAGGTCAACCCGGCGCCGCCGCCCCGCGAGATGGACATGCTGCTGACGTCCGGAGAGCGCATCTCCAACGCACTTGTCGCGATGGCCATCAGCTCCCTCGGCGCGCAGGCGCAGTCATTCACCGGATCGCAGGCCGGGGTGATCACCACCAGCAGCCACGGCAAGGCCAAGATCATCGACGTCACGCCGGGGCGTGTTCGCGCGGCCCTCGACGAGGGCAAGATCGTGCTGGTCGCGGGGTTCCAGGGCGTATCGCAGGACACCAAGGACATCACCACCCTCGGCCGCGGCGGCTCCGACACCACCGCGGTGGCGCTGGCGGCGGCACTGGACGCCGACGTGTGCGAGATCTACACCGATGTCGACGGCGTGTTCACCGCCGACCCGCGCATCGTGCCCGACGCCCGCCGGCTCGAAACCGTCTCCTTCGAGGAGATGCTGGAGATGGCCGCATGCGGGGCGAAGGTACTGATGCTGCGGTGTGTGGAATATGCGCGCCGATACAACGTTCCCGTTCATGTGCGCTCGTCGTACTCGACCAAGCCCGGCACGATGGTGGCCGGTTCGATGGAGGACATTCCCGTGGAAGAAGCCATTCTCACCGGTGTGGCACACGACCGCAGTGAGGCGAAGATCACCGTTGTCGGCCTTGAGGACAAGCCTGGCTACGCCGCCAAGGTGTTCCGTGCCGTCGCCGACGCGGAGATCAATATCGACATGGTGCTGCAGAACGTTTCGAAGGTGGAGACCGGCAAGACCGATATCACCTTCACGCTGCCGCGTGAACTCGGGCCGACCGCCGTCGAAAAGCTGACCCGCCTGCAGGGCGAGATCGGTTTCACCGAACTGCTCTACGACGATCACATCGGCAAGGTGTCGCTGGTGGGTGCGGGAATGAAGAGCCATCCCGGAGTGACGGCGACATTCTGCGAAGCGCTCTCGGATGCGGGTATCAATATCGAACTCATCTCTACCTCTGAGATCCGTATCTCGGTGTTGTGCCGCGATACCGAACTCGACGATGCGGTGCGCGCCCTGCACGCCGCTTTTGACCTTGGCGGCGAAGAAGAGGCCGTCGTCTACGCGGGAACAGGACGGTAACGGCAGTGGGCGTACGTATTGGCGTTGTCGGTGCCACCGGGCAGGTCGGTGGAGTCATGCGAGCACTGTTGGCGGAGCGCAAATTCCCGGCCGATGAGATCCGCTTCTTCGCTTCTTCCCGGTCGGCGGGTAAGCGACTGCCGTGGGGTGACGGCGAGGTCGTCGTCGAAGATGCCGCCACCGCCGATCCCAGTGGTCTCGACATCGCATTGTTTTCCGCTGGTGCGACGATGTCGCGCGAGCAGGCGCCGCGTTTCGCCGCCGCCGGCGTGACGGTGATCGACAACAGCTCGGCGTGGCGCAAGGATCCCGATGTGCCGCTGGTGGTTTCGGAGGTCAACGGTGAGTTGGCGCAGAATCCGCCGAAAGGCATCATCGCGAATCCGAACTGCACCACCATGGCGGCGATGCCGGTACTTAAGCCACTGCACGATGCCGCTGGTTTGCAGCGGCTGATTATCTCGTCGTATCAAGCGGTGTCGGGTAGCGGGCTGGCTGGCGTCGAAGAGCTTGCCTCCCAGGTGCGGGCGGTTGTCGGCGATGCGGAGAAACTCGTATACGACGGTTCCGCGGTGGCGTTCCCGGCGCCGAACAAATACGTCGCACCGATCGCCTTTGACGTGATCGCACTTGCTGGCTCACTGGTCGATGACGGTTCGGGAGAGACCGACGAGGATCAGAAGCTGCGCAACGAATCTCGCAAGATCCTCGGCCTGCCCGACCTGCTGGTCAGCGGTACCTGTGTGCGCGTGCCGGTATTCACCGGTCATTCGCTATCAATCAATGCCGAATTTGCGCAACCACTTTCGGTTGCCCAGGCGACCGACATCCTGCGTACCGCCGCTGGGGTCGCGCTCACCGACGTGCCGACGCCGCTGGCCGCCGCTGGCCGTGACGAATCGCTCGTCGGCCGGATTCGACAGGATCCGGGAGTGCCGGACGCGCGCGGCCTGGCATTATTCGTGTCGGGCGATAACCTGCGGAAGGGTGCGGCGCTCAACACGATTCAGATCGCCGAACTCCTCGTCGGCTAGCCGTACACAGCACCAGACTTAGTATTCGACCGGCTAAGCCGGTCGCCGACGATTGATTGGCGAATCATCATGACCATTGCGCTGGATGCACCCGCGCTTGCCGGCCGACTGGGCCACTACTACCAGGTTGACCAGACCTACGTTGTTGGCCGGGAAAAGATCCGCGAATACGCGCGGGCAATCCAGGATTTTCATCCCGCGCACCGCGATGAGGCGGCGGCGGCCGCATTGGGTTATTCAGGGCTCGTCGCACCGTTGACCTTCACGTCTATTCCGGCGATGGTCGCCAACCGCACTCTGTTCGAGAGCGTGGTGGTCGGGTATGAGACCTACGTGCAGACCGAGCAGGTCTTCGAACAACACCGGCCCATCGTCGAGGGCGATGAACTGCGGGTCGACGTCGAGCTTACTTCGGTGCGCCGGGTGGCCGGCCGCGATCTGTTCACCGTCACTAACACGTTGGCCGATGTCTACGGCGAGACCGTGCACTCGATGCACACCACGGTTGTCGGGGTCAGCAGAGACGAGGTCGCACCCGGGATGACTGAGGCGGCGCACGCCATCATGATGCACGACGTGAGCAACCTGGTCTCGGACGAATCAGGCATCGAGTATCACAAGACTGTGCGGACGGACGAAGCGCGGCGGATCTCGGCGGTCGGCGCCGAGCGTGCACCGGGATCGATACGTTTCGAAGACGTGGCCGTCGGTGACGAATTGCCGCTGCGCAACGCACAACTGGCTCGTGGGGATCTCGTCAACTATGCCGGAGTATCCGGCGACGGCAATCCCATCCACTGGGATGAGTCGATTGCGAAGCTGGCCGGGCTGCCCGACGTGATCGCCCACGGCATGCTGACGATGGGTATAGGAGCGGGCTTCGTCTCCGCTTTCACTGGGGATCCGGGCGCGGTCACTCGGTACGCGGTGCGGCTGTCGGCACCCGCGGTGGTGTCCGCTGGCGGCGGTGCCATCGAGTTCAGCGGCAAGATCAAGTCGCTCGACCCGCAGACGCGCAGCGGGGTCATCATTCTGGTAGCCAAGTCCGGTGGTCGTAAGATCTTCGGGCTCGCAACCTTGCACGTCCGGTTCAGCTGACGGAGCTTGGCTAACCGGCGGCTATGCCGTCGGTGTAATCCGGTCTGCGTGGCAACCGGTCTGCGTGGCAACCGGTCTGCGTGGCAACCGGTCTGCGTGGCAACCGGTCTGCGTGGCAACCGGCCTGCGTGGCAACCGGCCTGCGTGGCAACCGGCCTGCGTGGCAACCGGTCTGCGCGCACTCTCGATTGCCACGCCGATCTCACCTTTTCTTCGTTATTGGTGGGTGGCGCGGGATAGATTGTCGTAATGGCGCGAATTAGTCGATTGTTCCCATATCGGTACGCTCGTTGTGGTCGTCGCCTCGTCGTGGTTGCCGCGGCGGCCTGCGTGGCCGTGGTTGGTGCGGTCGGCAGCAGCACCGCGCCGGCGCGTGCCGACAACGACTTCTACATCCCGCCGGCCCGATTCTCCGACACACCAGGGTCGATCATCCGGTCCGAGCCGAGTCGACTATTGCTGCAGATCCCGGGTGTTGACCATCCATGGCCCGGGACGGCGACCCGAATCATGTACGCGTCGCGTTACCAGGACAACACGCCGGCAGCGGTCACCGGGACGGTCATTGAGCCCACGCTGCCGTGGCGGGGGAGGGGGCCGCGGCCGACGGTGGTGCTCGGGCCCGGCACGGTCGGTCAGGGCGACCAGTGCGCCGGTTCGAAGCTGATGGGACTGCCGCTGGCCATCGACCCGGCTAAACCCAGTATCGCCGTCAATTACACCGGTCTCGAAATGAATCTGCTGTTGATCAACGGTGTGCGAGTGGCGATCACCGACTACATCGGCATGGGTACGCCGGGTATCCACACCTATGTCAACCGGCTCGAAACCGGGCATGCGATGCTCGACGCGGCACGGGCTGCGCTGCGGGTGGCCCACGTCCCGGCCGATTCGCCGGTCGCATTCTCCGGATACTCGCAGGGCGGCGGGGCGGCCGCCTCTGCTGCCGAACTTGCCGCCACCTACGCTCCCGAATTGAATGTGAAGGCCACTTATGCGGGGGCGCCGCCCGCCGACCTGTCGAAGGTGATCGACCGTATCGACGGCTCGTTCATCGTCGGTGGTGTCGGTTATGCCATTAACGGTTTGCAGGCCCGATATCCGGAGGTCAAAAAGGTGATCGACACCGTGACCAATGCACACGGCAAGTCGGTATTGGCGCAATTATCGACCCAGTGCATCGGCGATTCCGCCCTGCAGTTCGGTTTTCAGCGGACCACCCAGTGGACGCGATCGGGGGTGCCGCTATCGGCCGTGATCCAGCAGAATCCCGTTGTGAAGGAGGTCGTGGACGCCCAGCGGATCGGCGGACTTGCGCCCAACGCGCCGGTGCTGCTCGAAGGTGCGATTAACGACGACGTGATTCCCTACGGGCAGGTTGTACAGCTCTATCGGGACTGGCGGGCCAAGGGTGCCGACGTCTCGCTGGTCACCAATACGATCGGGCCGATCTTTCCAGGTCTCGTGATCAATCACGCTGTTCCGATGAACACCACGCTGCTCCCGGCGATGAATTTTCTGCTCACTCATCTCGATAGCTGAGCTCGGGGCGGATGGCGAAATCGGCGATATGACCGACCCGGGACCGCCGTCGGCCGTGAAGCGGATATCTGGATCTCATCCATAAACTGGACTTAATCCAGAAACCTGTTAGGATCGATTCCATGCAGAGTCGCAAGACGTTCCAGCAGCAGCTTCGGGAGGCGGGTATGCGGGTCACCGCTCCGCGTCTCGCGGTGCTGGAAATCCTGCATGAGCACCCGCACTCGACAGCGGATTTCGTCGCCAAAGGGGTGCGTGAACAACTCGGTGGCGTCTCCACGCAGACCGTATACGACGTGCTCCGTGCATGCTCGGAGAGTGGCCTGCTGCGCAGGATCGAGCCCGCGGGCTCGCCGGTCCGGTATGAGACGCGTACCGGAGACAACCATCATCACCTGGTCTGTCGGCACTGTGCGGCGATCATCGACATCGATTGTGTTGTGGGACAGGCTCCGTGCCTTGCTCCTGACGACTCTCACGGTTACCTCATCGACGAGGCTGAGGTGACCTTCTGGGGATTGTGCCCACAGTGCCGGTGACCCGCCGTCACGCCCGTAATCGGTAGTCCCCTAATCAATTTCATCTGCGTCGCGCAGCCCGGCGACGCAAGTCCCTGCTTCGACGTGTGAGGAGTGTGTGAAATGACGCTACGTACCACCACCAATACCGGGATTCCGGTCGCCAGCGACGATGAGTCGCTCACCGCGGGAGCTCAGGGTCCGATCCTGTTGCACGATCACTATCTGATCGAAAAACTCGCCCAGTTCAACCGCGAGCGCGTGCCCGAGCGGGTCGTACACGCCAAGGGTGGCGGCGCATTCGGTGATTTGGTGATCACCGGCGATGTATCGCGCTACACCAAGGCGAAACTCTTCCAGCCCGGCGCGAAAACACAATCCCTAGTGCGTTTTTCGACCGTGGCGGGGGAACAGGGCAGCCCCGACACCTGGCGCGATCCACGCGGCTTCGCGGTCAAGTTCTACACCGAGGACGGCAACTACGACATCGTCGGTAATAACACGCCGATCTTCTTCATCAAGGATCCGATCAAGTTTCCCGACTTCATTCACTCGCAGAAGCGGCTGCCCGGTTCGGGCCTGCGTGACCACACTATGCAGTGGGATTTCTGGACGCTGCGCCCGGAAACGGCGCATCAGGTGACCTGGTTGATGGGTGACCGCGGCATTCCGCGCACATGGCGGCACATGGATGGCTTTGGCTCGCATACCTATCAGTGGGTCAACGCCGATGGTGCGCGGTTCTGGGTGAAGTATCACTTCAAGACCGACCAGGGCATCGAATTCCTCACTCAGGAAGAGGCGGACCGTCTCGCCGGTAGCGATCCCGACTATCACCGCCAGGATCTTTACCAGGCCATCGAGCGCGGCGAATTCCCAAGCTGGACACTCAAAGTGCAGATCATGCCCGTCGAAGAGGCGCAAGGCTACCGGTTCAATCCCTTCGATCTGACGAAAGTCTGGTCGCAACAGGATTATCCGCTGATCGAGGTGGGTACGTGGACGCTCAACCGTAATCCGGAGAACTTCTTCTCCGAGATCGAGCTAGCCGCCTTTGAGCCATCAAATGTGGTTCCAGGAATTGGGTTTTCGCCGGATAAGATGCTGTTGGGCCGAGTGTTCGCCTATGCGGATGCGCATCGGTATCGCATCGGCACCAATTACGCTCAGCTGCCGGTCAATTCGGCTAAGGCTGCGGTGGTCAACTCGTACAGTAAGGAGGGTGCGATGGCATACACCTTCCATGCGCCCAACGTTCCGGTATACGCGCCGAACTCCTTCGGTGGCGCTCATGCCGATCCGCAGGCGGCCGGTGACGAAGGGCTGTGGACCTTCGACGATTCGGCAGTGCGTGCCGGTTACATTCAGCACGCAGAAGACAGCGATTGGGCGCAGGCGGGCACCCTGGTACGCGACATACTCGACGATGATGCCCGGGAACGACTGGTCAACAATATCGTCGGACATATTCTCGGCGGTGTGCGCGAGCCGATACTTTCCCGTGTGTTCGAATACTGGCGCAACGTCGACGAAGAACTCGGCAAGAAGGTCGAGGTAGGGGTGCGCGCTGGACTCGACGAGTGAGGATGCGCGCTGAATCTCCCCTTTTTCGGAACATTGGTGGGTCGAGAATCGTTGTACGGCAAGCATTGCAGATAGCATCGTTATCGTTCACCCAATTATCGACCCTGAAAGAGGGAGACCCATGGCAATCGAACCCGTCTATCGCATCGCGTCGACAGCAACCGGCGGCGGCCGTAACGGCGAGGTCGTGTCAGCGAGCGGGCAGATCGACCTGGAACTGCGGGCGCCGAAGGAACTCGGCGGCAGTGGAGACGGCAGCAACCCGGAGGAATTGTTCTCGGCCGGATATGCGGCGTGCTTCCTTGGCGCGTTGCACGCGACCTCCAAGGGTGCGGGTTCTCCGGTTCCGGAGGCATCGAGCGTGACGGTCACCGTCGGCATCGGCAAGGATTCCGCAGACGGCGGGTTCGGTCTCGTGGCTGACATCGAGGTCTACATCCCGGGTGTTGAGGAGTCAAAGGCGCTGGAGTTGGCGCAGATCGCACACGCATTCTGCCCGTACTCCAAGGCCACCAAGGGCAATATCGAAGGCAATCTGACGGTGCGCGTCTAACGCCCCCTCACCGCGCGCGTCAGATTAGAGGTCCGCTGAGTCGGGGCGGCGCGACCATACGAAACCCGCCGGGTAGAACCCCCGGCGGGTTTCGTGTATCCATTGGCGTCTGCGTCCTTCGACGATGGGTGGTGATTCGGACTGTAGCGTGAGGTGTCGTGGACAACTGGGGTGTCGTAGCCGGTCTGGGGTTAATCGCCGCGACGGCGGCGGTCGTTGCCTTCACCCGATCGCGAGAACGAGAAACCGAACGGTTGCGTCGCGGCGCAGACCTCGCCCGTGACCTGCGAGAACGTGCGGACGGCGACGTAGTTCGGCTGGCCGCGGTAGACGAATACGAGATCACGCTCTACCAGCGGCTCTTCTACGTCTCGACGATCAGTCCTCGGATCGGATCGGCGGTGTGGGCGCTGTTGGGTGCGGTGCTTGCCGCGGCCTCCGCATTGGCTACCCGTGGCGATGGGGTGCTCACGACCATTGTGGCGTCCGCGTCGATCGTCGTTGCGGTGTTGTTCACGTCGGCGGCGCTGGGCTTTCTGGGGCTCGCGCTGATTCATCTTGCCACCACGCCGCGGGTGTCCTTCGCGCAGTCGTATGACGCTGA
>JASGFW010000024.1:0-39162 GCA_047605305.1 Gordonia sp. (in: high G+C Gram-positive bacteria) | reverse complement strand
CCTCGCGGTTACAGCGCCTTGAGCTCCTCGACCACCGAATCCACCGACTTCTTCGCATCACCGAAGAGCATCGACGTCTGTTCGGCGAAGAACAGCGGATTCTCAATACCCGCATACCCCGACGACATCGATCGTTTGAGTACGATCACCGATCTCGCCTGGTCGACGTTGAGAATGGGCATGCCATGGATCGGCGAACTGGGATCGTTGCGCGCCGCCGGATTGGTCACGTCATTGGCACCGATCACGATGGCGACATCGGTACGGCCGAACTCACCGTTGATATCGTCCATCTCCTTCATCGAGTCATACGGCACATCTGCTTCCGCCAGAAGAACATTCATGTGACCGGGCATACGTCCGGCCACCGGATGAATCGCGTACTTGACCTCAACGCCCTTGCTCTCCAGCAGACTCGCCATCTCCTTGACCACATGCTGCGCCTGCGCCACCGCCAGTCCATAGCCGGGCACCACGATCACCTGGTTGGCATAGGCCATCTGGATCGCGGCATCGGCCGCCGAAGTGGCCTTGGCCGTGCCGCCCGCCGCACCGGTACCCGTGCCACCACCCTCGTCGCCACCGCCGAAGGAACCGAACACGATGGCCGGAATCGACCGGTTCATCGCCTTGGCCATGAGATTGGTCAGGATCGATCCGGAAGCTCCGACGATCATGCCGGCCACGATCATCGCCTGATTATCCAGCGCGAGACCCGCTGCCGCGGCGGATAATCCGGTGAGCGCGTTGAGCAGCGAAATCACCACAGGCATGTCGGCGCCACCGATGGGGAACACCACGAACAACCCCATGAAACCGGCGATGACGAGCAACGCGACGATCCAGAACCACGGCGTGGCGCCGGCGGAATCAGAGTTGAGTCCGATGACGACCGCGATCGCCACGGCGGCAATGGCCAAAATAATGTTGGCGAACTGAAAACCCTTGGCCGCCGACACAAGTCGACGTTCGAGGTTCTTGTTCAGCAGCTCTTGCAATTTAGCGAAAGCCACCAGCGATCCCCAGAACGAGACCGAACCGATGATCGCGGCGAACAGCGATCCGATGATGACCGCGACGTCAGGAGTTTGCTTCACTCGGGTGAAGCCCTCAGACTCGATGAACTCGGCCCACGCGATGAGCGCCACCGTGCCGCCGCCCACACCGTTGAACAATGCCACCAACTGCGGCATGGCGGTCATTTTTGTTTTCAGTGCCGGCGGGATACCCGCCGCCACACCGATGACGAGTCCGATCACGATCAGCACCCAGTTAACCACTGGCACGCCGACGTCGCCCGCGTTGTTGTAGACACCGAGAAGTGTTGCGATGACGGCGATTCCCATTCCGGTTGCCGCGATCTGGTTACCGCGGACCGCCGTCTTCGGGCCGGTAAGCCCGGAAAGACCGTAGATGAACAACGCGAAAGCGACGATATAGAGAACGGTGACACCGTAACCGAGGGCTTCGCTGACTTGTCCGGTGTCAGCTGCCACGAACGATGTGCGGGCCAGCGTGGCGCTCATTTAGCAGACTCCTTCTTGCCCTTGAACATACCGAGCATGCGGTCGGTCACCAGGAAGCCGCCAACCACATTGAGCGTGCCGAAGATCAGTGCGATCACTGCGATGATGCGGGTACCCCAGGACGCATCGGCGGGCAGTGATCCGAGCACCACCAGCGCGCCGAGCACAACGATGCCGTGAATGGCGTTAGTGCCCGACATAAGCGGCGTATGCAAAGTGTTGGGCACCTTCGAAATGACCGCGAAACCTACGAACCCGGCGAGAACCAGGATCGCAATGTTCGCCAATAGACCGGTGTACATCAAGCTTTCGCCTCCTCATTATCCCGGGTGACGCATGCGGCAGCGAGTACCTCGTCGCTGAAATCCGGTGCGATCACGCCCGTCTCGTCGAGCATCAGCTCGATCAATGCCTGCAGATTCTTCGCGTAGAGCTCGCTGGAATGCTCGGGCATTGTCGCCGGCAGATTGAGCGGCGAGGCGATCGTCACGTCATGACGGACGATGGTCTCGCCGGGTTCGGTCAACTCGCAGTTGCCACCGGTCTCGCCGGCGAGATCGATCACGACACTGCCGGGTTTCATCCCCTCCACCGCGGCCGCGGTGACCAGCCGCGGCGCCGGCCGGCCGGGTACCAGCGCGGTGGTGATCACCACGTCGAAGCCCTTGATCGCATCTTCCAGAGCCTGCTGCTGTGCGGCACGTTCGGCGTCGGTGAGTTCCCGGGCATAGCCGCCCTCGCCGGCGGCGTCGATACCGAGATCGAGCCACTGGGCGCCCACCGAACGGACCTGTTCGGACACCTCGGGCCGCACGTCGTATCCGGTGGTGCGCGCACCGAGGCGACGCGCGGTGGCCAGTGCCTGCAGGCCGGCCACGCCCACACCGAGAACGAGTACCGTCGCCGGTTTCACCGTTCCGGCGGCGGTGGTCAGCATCGGGAAAAATCGGGTGGAGAGATCGGCGGCGACGATCACCGACTTATAGCCGGCAACGTTTGCCTGTGAGCTCAGCGCGTCCATGACCTGCGCACGCGAGATACGGGGAATGGCCTCGACGGCATATGCCTCAACGCCCGCTCTCGTGAGCGCGCCGATCGAGTTATCCGCATTGCGGGGGGCGAGGAAGCCGATCAGTTTCTGCCCACTACGCAATCTGGCGATGTCGGCGTCGGTCGGCGGAGATACCCGCAGAACGACATCGGCGGTATACGGATCGCCTATCGTGGCGCCCGCCTGCACGTATTGCCCGTCGGGAATCAGCGCACCGAGACCAGCGCCGGATTCGACGATAACCGGAACTCCCTTACCTACCAGCGATGCGGCCACCTTCGGCACGAGCGCCACGCGACGCTCTCCGGAGGCCGTTTCGCGCACGACACCCACGCTCATTTTTTGCTTCTTTTCTCTGTCCGTCGGATTGGCGTCGCTCAACACGGCGATCGGATCCGGGTTCAGGCCGACCACTCAACGCGACGCAGGACAGCACCACTGGGAGGCTGTCGCTCTCCTCGCATGGCACCGCGGAAAATTCGGTGAGCCGAACATAACATGCCCGCACCGGAATGCGAGCGTCCAGTTGGCCATCCCGCTCACGGGAGAACTCCCGTGATGCGTTCCCCGGGTAGAGATCGCGCCCGGTAATCCGACGTTGCGGTAGTCGGTCACCCCACCACGGTGATGCGACGGCCGGGCGTCGAGTCGAGCAGCAATCCGTCGGCATTCGCCGAGGTGAATGCGGCAATCAGGTCAGCGGTGTTCTCCGTGAAGTGCGCCCAGCCCTCGGTGTGCACCGGCAAGACAATCGGGTTGCCGAGGATGCGCGTGGCGTCGAGAGCCTGCGTGCTGGTCAGCGTGAGAATTCCATCGAGCACCGGGGTGCGAGCCGCGCCCGCGAACACGATCGCCAGATCCGGCCGCGGTAAACGCTGTGCGATCTGTCGCACGACATCGAGTGAGGCGTTATCTCCGGAGACGTAGATCGTCGGGGCACCCGCAGTGGTGAGGACGAATCCGATGACGGGGCCGGTGAGCGGTTCGCAGCCGTCGGGCCCGTGCTGAGCAGGCACGGCGGTGATGGTGGTGGCACCGAGTGTGGCCGTCTCCCAGGGAGCCAGTCCGTGAGCGGTGGCCGTGATCCTCCCGGCGGCCAGCGTGGTAGTGAAGACGACGGGTACCCGGGTCAGGAACTGGCGGCCGAGGTCATCGAGATTATCCGGATGCTGGTCGTGAGAGAGCAGCACGGCATCGACCGTGCCGAGGTCGTCGGGGCCGAGTACCGCGTCGGCGGTCTTCGTCAGCGTGCGGCTACCGATCGGATGTTCGCCGGCGGCGTCGAAAGTGGGGTCGACGACGAATCTGCGCCCATCGATATCGATGAGCACGGTCGGGCCACCCAGCGCGGTGACAGCGGTCGCCGTAGTGAAATCGGCGAACGCTTCGTGAGCGGCGTGTGCAGATGGGGCTGATTGTTCATACGGGGATGTCATATCGTCCAGCGTGGATGACGCATCCCGCGCATACGAGTGGCTTATTCGCACATGACCGATAGGTTTAAGCCATGACGCGCGATCCGCGGGTGGCCGCGGTGCTGATCAGTCCCGACGCCCTGCTCTTTCAGGTGTCGGTGCCAATGAATGTGTTCGGGATCGATCACAGCGAATTCGGGGGTCCCGCGTTACGCGCGATACCCATTGCCACCGGACCGGACGAGACCGTTGACACTACCGGCGGCCTGCGCCTGGGTGGGCTGGCGAAGCTGAGCGAAGCGCAGCATGCCGGGGTGGTGATCGTGCCGACCTGGGCCGACCCGGCGACGCCACCGGGCCCGGCCGTGATCGAGACCCTGCGCGAAGCCGAATCCGACGGGGCCACCGTCATGGGCCTGTGTCTGGGCGCCTATGCCCTGGCATATGCCGGGCTGCTCGACGGCCGCCGCGCACTCACCCATTGGCACTGGCAGGATGACTTCACCCGCCGATTTCCGGCCATCCACAGCCCTGACTCCCGTGTCCCTGATTCCCACAGCCCTGATTCCCGTGCTCATGATTCTGCCGCCGCCGGGACCGGCCTGTACATCGATGAGGGGCGCATCATCACGTCGGCGGGCGCGGCCGCCGGCATCGACGCCTGCCTGCACTATGTACGCCGCGAGTGGGGAGCCGCCGCAGCAGCCGCGATCGCCAAACGCATGGTCGTGGCTCCCCACCGGAGCGGCACCCAACGCCAGTTCACCGCATTCGACCTCCATCGCCCGGGAGAGTCAGGCATCGGCTCGGTACAGGAACGTGCGCTGGCACATCCCATCGCCACTGTGACGGTTCCGATGCTGGTGCGGTGGTACGGCACCAGCCGACGCACCTTCGACCGCGACTTTCGCGCCGCGACCGGCCAGTCGCCACTGCAATGGCTCATCTATCAGCGTGTCCTCACCGCGCAACGCCTCCTCGAAACCACCACCCTCGATATCGAAATGGTGGCCAATCAGGCGGGATTCGCCAGTGCGATCTCATTACGCCCACATTTTCGCCGCGCACTGGGGATCAGCCCGCAAGCCTACCGCCACTCCTTCGGCGCCACCGGGGCCACACGTGCCGCCCCCAGCGACCGGTCAGCCCTGCGATGACCTAAAACTGTTCAGCCGCAGACTATTAGCCACGACAAATACCGACGAGAAGGCCATCGCAGCACCGGCGATCATGGGGTTGAGTAATCCGGCAGCGGCCAGCGGGATCGCCGCGACGTTGTAGCCGAAGGCCCACCAGAGATTTTGTTTGATGGTGCGCAGCGTCCGGCGGGCGAGCCGGATAGCGTCGATGACCTTGCCGACATCCCCATCAACGACGGTGATATCGCTCGCGGCGATCGCCACATCGGTTCCGGTACCCATCGCGACACCGAGGTCTGCCCGGGCGAGCGCGGGTGCGTCGTTGATGCCGTCGCCGACCATCGCCACCGAATGTCCGGAACGCTGCAGATCAGCGATGGCATCGACTTTGCCCGCGGGCCGCACCCCGGCGATCACGGTGTCTATGCCGACCTGATCAGCCACCGAACGGGCCGCTCCCGCGTTATCTCCGGTAAGCAGAACTGGCTGCAGGCCAAGTTCTTTCAGTCCGCTGATGGCTTCAGCAGCACCAGGTTTCGGGGTGTCGGAGACGACGATGACACCGATCACCACGCCGTCCCGACTCACCACAACCGGCGTCGCGCCGCGACGCTGCGCGTCCTCGACTACCGCGCTGATCCCGGCCGACAGTTCCCCATCCACCGGCGCATGCACGGTGATCTCGGCACCATCGACGACGCCACCAACACCGACACCGTGCGTCGACTCGAAACCGGTCACCTCGGGAACCGCAAGGTGCCCTGCGGCTTTGGCAATCGCGACACCTATCGGATGTTCCGAGGCCGCCTCCACCGCCGCCGCAGCGATGAGAACGTCGTCAGCGGATACCACAGGCCCGGCGATCCCGGACCCAGACGCTTCGGGTCCGGAGATGTCACGTACCGAGTGGACCTTCTCCACCCGCATCACGCCGGTGGTGACCGTACCCGTCTTATCCAGCGCGATGGTGTCCACGCCGCGCGCGGTCTCCAGTACCTCCGGACCCGACAACAGTATTCCGATGCGTGCGCCGCGCCCGGTTCCGACCATCAGCGCCGTCGGGGTGGCCAGGCCAAGCGCGCAGGGGCAGGCGATGATCAACACCGACA
Organism: Gordonia sp. (in: high G+C Gram-positive bacteria); assembly: GCA_047605305.1. Taxonomy (GTDB): domain Bacteria; phylum Actinomycetota; class Actinomycetes; order Mycobacteriales; family Mycobacteriaceae; genus Gordonia. The sequence continues at coordinate 32,922 of JASGFW010000024.1, read as the reverse complement.
CTGCCGCAGTGAAGGCAAACAGCACCGATCCGTCAATCCACCAAAAAACAAGGGTAGCAACGGCAATCAACAACACCACCGGCACAAAGACTCCCGACACGCGGTCGGCGAGGCGCTGCGCACGGGCCTTACCGCTCTGCGCCGCTGCCACCATCCGGGCCATCTGCGCCAACGCCGTATCGGCACCGACATGGGTGGCGCGCACCACCAGCCGTCCGCTGGTGTTGATGGTCGCGCCGACAACCGCATCGCCCGTGGTCACCTCCTCGGGCACCGATTCACCGGTGATCATCGAGGTGTCGACGGCGCCGGCACCCTCAATGACCACCCCATCGGTGGCGATCTTCTCGCCTGGGCGCACCACGAACTCATCGCCGACGACGAGCGCACCGATCGCGATTCGCTGCTCGCGCCCGTCCCGGCGCACGATCACGTCCTTGGCTCCGAGGTCCATCAGCGCACGCAGCGCATCACCCGCACTGTTTTTGGCCCTCTTCTCCAGGTATCGCCCGGCTAGCAGGAAGGTGGTGACTCCGGCCGCGGCCTCAAGATAAATGTAGGACGCGCCGTCGCCACGCTGCGCGATGAAGTCGAATCCGTGTGTCATGCCGGCCATTCCGGCCATGCCGAAGAACAACGCGTACAGCGACCAACCGAATGCGGCCAGGGTACCCAGTGACACCAGAGTGTCCATGGTTGCGGTGGCGTGCCGGGCGTTGCGCCAGGCCGCCCGGTGAAATGGGTAGCCGCCCCACACCACGACAGGGGCGGCAAGGGTCAGTGAGAGCCACTGCCAGTAGGTGAATTGCCAGGCGGGCACCATCGCTAGTACCACCACCGGCACCGTCAACACCGCACAGATGAGTAGGCGCTCGCGTAGGGAATCGAGTTCGGTTGCACCTGAGGTTTTTTCGTGGACTTCGGGCTGATCGTGCGGCGCATCGCCGATGCGCACCGGATTGGCGTCATAGCCCGAAGCCCGCACCGTGTCGATGAGGTCAGCCACTGCCACGGGCGGACGGTATTCGACAGTGGCGCGTTCGGTGGCGAAGTTGACGCTCGCATGCACACCATCGATCTTGTTGAGCTTGCGCTCGATCCGGTTCGCGCAGGATGCGCACGTCATCCCCTCGATATCCAGATCGACACTATCGAGGCGCTCGCCCGTGGCAGTGGTCTGAGCCGACACGGTCATCTCACACCAGTTCGTATCCGGCTTCGACGACAGCGGCGGCGACGTCGTTGCGATCGAGTTCGGCGTCGCTGGTCACCTCGACCAGTCCGCTCTCAACCTTGATATCGACGTTGCGCACTCCGGGGATCTCGCCGATCTCCTCACGCACGGACGCCGCGCAGTGTGCACATGTCATTCCACTTACGGTGAAAGTAGTTGTCGTCATTGATCTTCTCCTTCTCCTCGGCGTTGCGTGCGCGCTAGGACTTGACCAGACGGGCGATGGCGGCCATCGCCTCATTGACCTTGGCAGCCCCGGCGGCATCGCTGTGCTGCGCGGCGTGTACCACGCAGTGGTTCATATGCTCCTCAAGCAGACCGAGACCGACGGCCTGCAGTGCCTTGGTCATCGCCGACACCTGCGTGAGGATGTCGATGCAGTACTCCTCGTCGGCGACCATCCGCTGTAAACCTCGGGCTTGCCCCTCGATGCGGCGAAGACGTTTGAGGTAGTCATCCTTGCGATTGATATAGCCATGCGCGGCGCCGCTCATAGTGTTACTCCGATGCTTCTTCTATACCCCCTACTGGTATAGCAGAAATCCACCGCACACGGTACCCCCCTAGGGTATATCGGAGAGCAAAATAAGCCGGTCCGCGACGGCTAATCCCCGCAGCGGACCGGCAGATAGGTCAGGACTTATCGAGCGCGTCGGCCAACTTAGATAACGCGGCGGCAACATCACGCAATTCCGTGCGCAGCTTGCCGGTGATCACTCGCTCGGCCGCAAAGATATGCCGATCTCGCTCAGGCTTCTCCGCGGGAGTCACAGGCGCCTCAACGCTAGCGTCCTCCTCGGTTGCGGCAAGACGATGTCGACCCCCGGTACTGCGCCTTGCATAAGGTATTTCAGCGCCAGCGAAACTCACCTTCCCCGCAGGTTCCTCATTCGTCGATCGGCGACCACCCCGATAGATGGTGGTGGGTGCGGGTTCCAGCATCGGCGTCTGCCCTACCCGTGATGTCTTCAGCGGCGTCTGCCCTATCAGCGATGTCAGAAACGGCGTCTGCCCTGCCAAAGATGTCGGTCTCGGCGGCAACGAGAGTGCATCCGGCGCAACTTCAGACACCGAATCTTGGCGTCGGTGCGAACCCACATAGCCGGCAGCCGGTGCGTGTCCATTGGGCAGTGTGTAGCAGTGCGGACCCACGTGACCGTGCACATAGACGCACCGAGACCCCTCTGGCGAGGGCACCGAACACCGATTGCGATCAATCAGCGACATAATGACACCCAGGAGACCGGCCAAAAACAATTGCCGTCGAAGCTGATCATCCGATCCTCCCCGCGGCGCGGCAACGACCATTCTCAACCGTGGCCACAGGGTAAACAACCTGACACGGGAAACGGGACCGTGTCCCGACTCCTCAACTTTCTCCCAACCCCTCCGCAAACTGCGGCTCTTCCATCTCCCCACTGCGTTAGTTTACGAACCAAGCCCGCGCACTTCCACCCCACCCACTCACCAACCCACACAGTCAAATAGGAGCGGGCGTGGCGACTTTTCGTATCTCTAAATCGACCATTCGAAATATCGCGGATCCGCTCTCGCCCGGCGCCGTCTGCGGATGGTCGGTACGCACGTGACATCCGCGCGTCTCGGTGCGCGCGGCGGCCGCCGCGACCACCGCGGTCGCGGCGAGACACAGGGCGGCGCCCTCAAAGTCTGCGGTGTCGGCGAGGACCCGATCCGGTGCGCCGGCAAGCATTCTGGCAACCCAGAGCAGCCCCTCGGCGTCTCGGCGCAGGCCTACCTGCGCCGACATTGCGTCCTGTAGCGCCCGCCGGTCAAGAGCCGGCGCCACGACGTCCTCGGCGGTATCGCAGGAGCGTTCAGATACCGGTTCATCGCGACGATCGACGGCCACCGCGGCGGCCCGTTCTCCCATGACCAGCCCCTCCAACAGGCTGTTCGAGGCGAGCCGGTTACCACCGTGCAGCCCCGTCCGCGCCACCTCACCCGCGGCAAGCAATCCCACCACACTGGTACGCCCGTACACATCGGTGACCACACCACCGCATTGATAATGGGCACCCGGCACGACGGGGATACGCCTGGCGGCCGGATCAAGACCCGCTCGCCTCATCCCGGCGGTGACCGTGGGGAATCGTCGTTCGAAATCATCGATTCCACTCGTGTCGAGATAAACGCAGGGCGCACCACTGCGGTCGATCGCCGCCTGTACCGCATTAGCCACCACGTCACGCGGGGCAAGATCACCGAGTGGGTGAAGCCCGGCGGTGACCGAGCCGCCATCAGCATCCACCAACCGGCCGCCCTCGCCGCGAATCGCCTCGGTGACCAGTGTGCGCCGCCCGCGCGCACCGGGCGTGTAGAGCATCGTCGGATGAAACTGCATGAACTCAAGGTCGGCAACCTCGGCTCCGGCCCTCAATGCGAGGGCAACGCCGTCCGCACTCGACCCTGGCGGATTGGTGGTCGCCGCGAAGAGGTGGCCGCCACCGCCGGTGGCGAGCAGCACGGTGGGCGCGAAGATCACGCCACGGCCGGTTGTATTCTGGTGGACGATCCCGGCCACTCGTCCGTTGACCGTCAGTACTCTCGTGACGGTGGTCTCGTCGAGGCATTCGAAACGCAGCCGACGCGCCGCCTCGGTGGCCGCAGCGCCGAGCGCCCGCTGAATCTGCGCGCCGGTTGCGTCGCCGCCGGCGTGGATGATCCGGCGAACCGAATGCCCACCCTCGCGGGTACGCAGCAACATTCCCGACTCATCGCGATCAAAGCGGGCACCCCGACCGATGAGCCGCGATACGGCCGACCACCCGTCGGCGAGAATCGGATACGCGGCGTCGGCATCGGTAAGCCCGGCGCCCGCGGCAATCGTGTCGTGTAGATGCAGGTCGACGGAATCGGCAGAGTTGTCCGGGGATACAACCGCCACGCCGCCTTGTGCATAGAAGGTCGCGGTCGGCTGTTCGACGCGTTCGGGATCCCAGCACGGGCCCTTATTACAGACGACGACGTCGAGTCCCTGTTCGGCCGCGCACAACGCCGCAGTCAGCCCGGCGACTCCTGCTCCGACCACGACGAGGTCGGCCCTGCGTTCCGATTGGCTCATCTGCACGCCTTCCGTAGCCGGTGATACGCCCCCCCCACATACACCTGTTTTCGATTATCAGTCGAAAACCTGTCGCGATGGACTCTACGCTCTTCCGCCGTCTCTACGGCGCACAGGTAATCTCCCTACTCGGCACCGGTCTCATGACCGTGGCCCTCGGATTGCTCGCATACGAACTCGCCGGTCCCGACGCGGGCCGGGTACTGGGCACCGCACTCGCGGTCAAGATGATCGCCTACGTCGTCATGTCACCGGCAATGCGAGCCTTGCTCACACGCGTGCCCGCGACCCGGGTGCTCGTCGGCGCCGACCTCGTGCGGGTTGCCATGGCGGCATGCCTGCCGATGGTCGGCCACATCTGGGCGATCTACGTACTGATCTTCGCGTTACAGACGGCGTCGGCCACCTTCACCCCGACATTCCAGGCCGCTATCGCGCGGGTAGTGACTGACCGTGACGCCTACACGAGTGCCGTGTCGGCATCACGCGTCGCATATGACCTGGAATCAGTCGGCAGCCCGGCGATTGCGGCCGCACTGTTGTCACTCGTCTCCTATTCGGCACTTTTTGCTTGCACGGCAATTGGATTCGCCGCATCGGCAGTGCTGGTATCGTCGTCGGGCCTGGCCCAGGTAGATCGCGCGAATCCCGCCGCACAACCGAGTGCTTCGGTAATCAGATTCTGGCGCAACACTTTTCGAGGAATTCGATTCATGTTTAGCCGCAACGTATTTCGCATCGTGTTGTGGATCAACATTCCCCTCGCCGCCGCCACCGCAGTCGTCGTGGTGAACACCGTTGTTTATGTGCGCGCCGATGCGCACCTCGGTGACACCGCAGTGGCAATCGTCCTCGGGGTGTTCGGCGCGGGTTCGATCACCGCCGCGCTTGTGGCGCCATGGCTGATGCGACACGTCGGCGTGACGACGGCCATGATCGCCGGGGCCGTGACCGGCGCAATCGGCCTCGGCGCGGGTGCGGGTCACCTGGCGCTGGACTGGCCGACGGGCACGGCATCGATACCGACACTGGCGGCGATCTGGTTCGTACTCGGCGCGGGCACCTCACTGATGTCCACCGGGACCGCCCGACTCATCCGCGACCACACCGACGACCACACCCGCGACGACGTGTTCACCGCCCAATTCTCCGCTTCGCACGCCGCCTACCTGGCGACCTATCCGTTGGCCGGCTGGGGTGGCGCACTGGTGGGCAACGCGGGCAGCGTCGCTGCGCTCGCAACGATCGCGCTCCTGGGCAGCATCGGCGCATACTCTGCCCTGCACCGATCACGCTCGACTCGGACTGAACACCCGGTGACGGCCGACAACTCGCCTAAGATGAGTCCCACCGCCGCTACCTGACGGGCATCCGATCTCGTCCGGCGTGACGGCCCGCGAGCCCCGGGCAGAATCGAGCAGCCGACCCATGGTGGACAAAACAGCGCCCGCGATACCGCCCGAGAGTGGGCCGCGTCCGCTGAGCCTGCACCATCGGATACACCCCGATCCCGAACTCCTCGGTGCCGCAACATCGCTTTTCGCAATGCTCTCCGACCCCACGCGGCTGCATATTCTCTGGCAACTCGGCACCGGTGAATGTGACGTCACCGCGCTGACCGACGCCGTGGGCGCATCACGTACTGCGGTGAGCCAACACCTGGCCAAACTACGTTTCACCGGGCTCGTCGACACCCGCCGCGATGGTCGCCGCATCATCTACCGACTGCGCGACGGACATGTCGGCAGGCTGATCGCCGAGTCCTTCAATTACGCGGATCACCGCGTGACCGGAGAACCCGCCCACGAGTGAACCTCCCGCATCAGGCGAGTCCAGGAGACAACCGGTCCCGACGGAAATCTCTACACTGGCGGGCGGTGACGATCAACAGTTCAGTCGATGCCGACCGGCGCACACATCTCCGCCCGGCATCGCCTCTCGCAGAGGTGCTGCGCGTCGGCGCGACGGCCGCCCACGCCGCGGCGGGCGTCGGCCGGTTCGCGCTACATGCGGGCATAAATGCGCTGCACCTACAGACACCCGACGCCCGCGGTATCGCGCGGGAGATACGAATCACCTTCGAACACCTCGGACCCACCTACGTCAAACTCGGGCAACTGATCGCCTCGAGTCCCGGCGTCTTCACCCCGACGCTGGCCACCGAGTTCGAAACGCTGCTCGACCGGGTACCCGCGGCCAATCCAGACGACATCCGTAACGTCCTCGTTGAGGAACTGGGCGCGGAGCCAGAAAAGGTGTTCGCTGCATTCGACTCCACACCGATCGCATCGGCGTCGATAGCACAGGTCCACACCGCCACCCTGGTCGACGGCACCGAGGTGGTGGTCAAGATCCAGCGGCCCGGAATCGCCGGCCGGCTGGCCCCCGACGTCGCCATCCTCAAACGCCTCGCCGGGATCGCCGAAATCTCCGAATACGGCCGGATGCTCAGTGCCCGCCACATCGTCGAAGACTTCGCCGCCGGCCTCGGCACTGAACTCGACTTCCGCAATGAGGCCGCCGCGATGCGGGAGTGGTACGAGTGTCTACGTCCCGGCCGGTTCGGCAACCGGGTGCGCGTGCCGCACGTCTACTCTGAACTCACCACCGCCCGGATCTTGACCATGGAACGCATCGACGCGCTGCGCATCGATGATGTCGAGGCGGTGCGCGCGGCGGGCCACGACGGGGTAGCCCTATGCCGGAACTTGCTGCTCTCGTTACTCGAGTCGGCCTTTCACGGTGGGTTATTCCACGGAGATCTACATGCGGGCAATGTGCTCGTCGACGAGTCTGGCCGGCTGGTACTCCTGGACTTCGGTATCGTCGGCCGCTTCACCCCGCGTACGCGGCGCATCCTGCGGCAACTCGTCGTCGACCTGATCGTGCGCGGTGATTATGAGTCGGCGGGGCGAGCCATCTTCCTGCTCGGCGCGGTCGGCAAACCCGGGTCGAGGGCGCAGGGCGCCGCCGACATCCGCGCCGTGACCACCCCGCTGGCGAACACCGATCTCGGCGCGTTGAGCTACACCGATATAGGCCGGCAACTAGCCGACATCGCCCGGGCACACGACGCCCGGCTCCCACGCGAACTGGTTCTCGTAGGCAAAGCGCTCCTCTACGTCGAGAAGTACATGAAGCTCCTCGCCCCGCACTGGAAGGCTATGTCGGACAAAGAAATCCATGGATATATGGCGGGAATCATGAAAGAGACCGAACGCGAGCGACGAGCCGATCGAGCCCGGATGGGCTGATCTGTACGCCGTGCCCACTAGGGTGAGGGCGTTGAGTTGACTGCACAGGAGTCGAAAATGAGACGAGTCTGGCCTGCCCTGCTTGCGTTCTTCGGGATCGCCTGCATCGCCGCGGCCATCACGGTGCCGCTGTTCCTTGTTCCGCTACTGCGTGTGGTGCCTCTTGATCTGGACATCACTTCCGATGCCAGCACCGTGGCGCCGCAGGGGTCGGCGGGTGAGCGCTTCCCGGCGGTGATCATGGATCGGTGCTCGTTGAAGGCAGCCAAAGCGCGCACGCTGCACGCGCACCTGACCCAGCAGCGTCGGTCGGTGATCGTTGATCCCTCCGACAGCCGGCAGGCGACCGTGCAATCGGCACAGACGGTGCGTATCGACCGCACCCGAGACGCCGCCGGCAAGGAGTCGACCCCGGCCAAGCCCACCGCCAACGGCACTTTGGCCTGCGACGACGGTCTGCTCACGGCAAGTATCGACCGGGTATCGCTGAACCGTAAAACCTCCGTACCCAATGGAACGGTCAGTTCGCTGCAACTCGAAGCGGCGCCGCAGGGGGTCGACGTCAAGGATGTCTCGGTTGCGCTGCCCGACCGCAAAGGCTTCCAGTACAAGTTCGGTTTCGGGGTCAAAAAACGCGACTACCTCGTCTACGACACCACCACCCGGCAAAATGTGCCAGCCAAATACACCGCCGAAAAGACGATCGACGGCGTCACGACCTACGAGTTCGTGGCAACCGTGCCCGAGGCGGATCTTTCGTCGTTGCCCGATGCCCAGGGCGCGGCCGCGCTCGGCACCATGCTGACGATGCCCGCCAAGTGGTGGGGTATCACCGGTCGCGGAGTCACACCGACCGACCAGATCACGTTGCACCGCTACGCGACCGCGGTCAGGTATATGTGGGTCGAGCCGAAGACCGGCACGATCATCAACGGCCGGGAAGACCAGTCGGTGTACTTCAAATCGCCCGATCAGAGCGACGATGTTCCCGCAGCAGTCCGCAACTACCGCATCACCGCCCTCAAGGGCACCTTCCAATGGTCGGACGACACGATCTCCGCACAGGCCGCCCGCGCCAAGCATTACACCGGTCTACTGAAGCTGGGGAACCTCTGGCTGCCGCTGATCCTTTCGATAGCCGGCGTGCTGTTGCTGCTGATCTGGACACTGACACTGCGGCGCTCACGCCGCGCGGATCGCGGTGATCACGACCCCCGTGACAGCGCGACGCAACCCGAATCAACCGACGTAGACCCGGTGGCGGCGAGCCCGGTAGAGACCGCCGTCGCAGGGACCTCCGCCGCAGGGACCGATACTGCAGGGACCGATACTGCAGAAACCGACGCTGCAGGGGCCCATGCTGCAGGGACGCACGTCAGAGCGAACGAAAACCAGCTGTGGGAGCGCCCGACCCAGCGCATTCCGCGTGTGGTCGCCCCCGATTCCGACTCCGACAACGCCTGATCCGATCAAGTAAGTAGCTGGTCACCTGCCGCCCCGGACACACGGCGGCTAGGGACCAGCTACAGTAGCGGCGCCAGCGCGAGCTCAGAACAATAATTGCGTCGACGAGCCGCTCACGCTGCGCTACTAGCAGCATCACCGGCGTACCCCTAACCTGACATATCACGCGGGCGCCCGCCCGGCTCTGAGCCGGGCGGGCGCCCTCGTTATATGTGTCTGTTACCTGCGGTGGCTCGGTTCAGAAGAACGCGGGACGGAAGGTTGTCGCCCACGACTGCTTGAAGTCGTTCTGCCAGTAGTCCCACCAGTGCACGCCCTCACGGGTGACATGGGTGGTGAGTTTGACGCCCGGCACCCCGCGGATACGCGCGATGTAGAGCTCTGTGCTCACTGACGCCGCGACCTCCAGCGGAACCATCTGCGAGAACCGCACCGGATTGAAGTTCGGGCTGTTCGGATTCACCGAGCTGTCATAACGACTGCCCAATCCACCGCCCGACGACAAGTACACCCAGTGACCAGCCAGCTTGTTGGCGCTCAGGAAAGGATCGTTCTGGAACCACGAGCCAAAGGGGTATAAGCCCCACATGTTGATGGGGTTACCGCCGACCCGGGCAACCGCCAACTGGATGCCCTGAGTGAAGCCGGGGAAGGTCACCGTCGGGTAGCCGCTGTAGGAAGCGACGGCCTTGTAGAAATCGGGGTGGCGTGAAGCAAGGTTCAGCGCGGACGTGCCCGACATCGACAGACCGGCGATACCGTTGCGGCGATTGTCGGAGTTGTGACGCGCCTTCAGATAGGCGGGAAGTTCACGCGTCAGGAAGGTTTCCCAGCGGTTCAGGCCGAGGACCGGATCACGCTGTTGCCAGTCGGAGTAGAAGCTTCCCGCACCGCCGAACGGAATCGCGACGTTGACACCTTTGTCGGCCAAGAAGTCATCGACCTTGGTGTTGATCAGCCATCCGCTGTTGTTGTTCGGAGCGAGCAATCCGTCGAGGAGGTACAGCGTCGGCTTGGGCCGACTGCCCCCGCCGTCGATAATTTTGACCGGGACGTTCCGGTGCATAGCCGACGAGTAGACCAGCTCGACACGACCGGCCGCGTGGGCCGCGGGTGCCACGGCCATAGTCACACCGGCAACGGCCGCAATGGCGGCCATCCCGGCAACGAGGCGCTTTCGCGCACGAATCAACATTGTGTGATGAGTCCTAACGATCCTGACCCGGAGGGGGCTTCGTCCATGTGGGCAACGCAAGAGAGGATACGGCGACACGCCTCGGCCTGTCATCTGGCACGATCCCCATCCGCCACAAAGTATAACGGTCAGATAACATTGCGGCAACGGAGATCGTACATATACGACACGGGTCGAAAGCGCGTCCTCAATGCTGCCGCACGGTGCTCGCTGCGTCGATATCGGAGCGGCGACAGAATCATCACAACGATCCACACAATGACGCTCACAGCTATTGTCTCTTGCGGGAGTCTATTCGAGGAAGGTTCTCGTGAGCACAACACAGGCTGACGCCATCGTCGTCGGATCAGGGCTGGCCGGGCTGGTCGCCACCTATGAACTCACCAAGGCCGGTAAGAAGGTCGTGGTAGTCGACCAGGAGAACCGCAACAATCTCGGCGGTCAGGCATTCTGGTCACTGGGCGGATTATTCTTCGTGAACAGTCCCGAGCAGCGCCGACTCGGCATTCACGACTCCGCGGAACTCGCATTGCAGGACTGGATGGGTTCGGCGGGCTTCGACCGCGACGACGAGGACCACTGGCCGCGGCAGTGGGCGCAGGCCTACGTTGATTTCGCCGCAACCCACAAGCGGCAGTATCTCCATGACCTGGGGTTACGCGTAACTCCGGTGGTCAGCTGGGCAGAACGTGGCGGCGGATATGCCGACGGCCACGGCAACTCCGTGCCACGTTTCCACATCACCTGGGGTACTGGCCCTGAGGTCGTGCGCGTCTTCGCCGAACCGGTGCTCGATGCCGAGCAACGCGGCCTGGTTCAGTTCCGGTTCCGCCACCGCGTCGACGAACTCATCACCGATGACGGCGCTGTGGTCGGCGTGCGCGGAGCCGTCCTCGAACCCACCGACCTCGCACGCGGCCGGGCATCGAGCCGTACCGTGGTCGGTGATTTCGAACTGCGTGCGGGCGCGGTCATCGTCACTACCGGCGGCATCGGGCACAATCACGATTTGATCCGCGAGAACTGGCCGGTGGAGCGGTTGGGGCCGGCACCGGCCCATATGATTCCCGGGGTACCCGCCTACGTCGACGGACGCATGCTCGGTATCGCCGAGGATGCGGGGGCACACTTGGTGAACCGCGATCGCATGTGGCACTACACAGAGGGCATCCATAATTGGGATCCGATCTGGCCCAACCACGCCATTCGTATCATTCCCGGCCCGTCGTCATTGTGGCTCGACGCCAACGGGAATCGGCTCGCACCGCCGAATTTCCCCGGCTTCGACACGAATGCCACCATGCGCGAGATCCTCAGAACCGGATACGACTACTCCTGGTTCGTCTTAACCCAGTCGATTCTTGAGAAGGAGTTCGCGTTATCGGGTTCCGAGCAGAATCCCGATCTGACGGGCAAAGATCTCAAGGTTGCGGCGCGCACTCGCCTGGCCAAGGGCGCCCCGGGACCGGTGGCTGCCTTCGTCAAACATGGTGTCGATTTCGTCAGCGCCGATAATCTGGCCGACCTTGTTGCCGCCATGAACACCATCACCCGCGGCCCGAAACTTGATCTGGCACATGTGGAACGTGTCATCTCCGCACGAGATGCCCAGATCGACAACAAGTTTTCCAAGGACGCCCAGCTCGCGGCCATTACCAATGCGCGGCAATACCTGGGCGACAAGCTGACTCGCGTGGCTACACCGCATCGGCTGCTCGATCCGGCGCACGGTCCGCTGATAGCGGTGCGGCTCAACATCCTGACCCGCAAGACCCTCGGCGGACTCGAAACCAATCTCGATGCCGCGGTAATGCGGCCCGATGGCAGCGTATTCGACGGCCTCTACGCTGCAGGTGAGGTGGCCGGTTTCGGCGGCGGCGGTGTACACGGTTACAACGCGCTCGAAGGCACTTTCCTTGGCGGCTGCATCTTCTCCGGTCGCGCCGCGGGACGCGCGGTGGCGCGCCACTGAATCCGTGGCACCCCAACACTCGGCGCGACCCGCGTACTGGCGGCTACAGTTGAATGGATGCCGGTACCGCAAACGATCCTGACCAGAAAGACCAAGCACGCCCTCTTTCTGGTTATGACGATCAACCCCGGCGGCGAAGACACCGTTCGCGCGCTATTGGCCGATCTCGCTTCCAGGATCGACTCGGTGTCATCACGCGCGCCCGAACAGGCTTTGGCAGGCATCGTCGCTATCGGATCGGACGCCTGGGACCGCCTCTTCGACGGCCCTCGGCCCCGCTCATTGCGGCCATTCGTCGAGTACGCGGGAGCAGTGCACACCGCACCCGCCACCCCCGCCGACCTACTGATCCACCTCAAGGCCGACGCGATGGACCTGTGTTATGAACTCGGCAGACTGCTGATGGGGAGCCTCGGTGACGCCGTGACCGTCGTCGACGAGGTCCATGGCTTTCGCTACTTCGATCTGCGCGATCTCATCGGCTTCGTCGACGGTACGGAGAATCCGACGGGGCAGGCGGCGGTCGATGCCATCACCGTCGGAGCCGACGACCCGACATTCGCCGGCGGCAGTTACGTGGCGATTCAGCGTTACGTCACCGACTTCGGCAGATGGAATTCGATTCCGGTCGCCGAGCAGGAAGCGGCGATCGGACGGACAAAACTCGACAACGTCGAAATGGATGACGAAGCAAAACCGCCGAATTCGCATATCGCACTCAATTCGGTCACCGATTCGGCCGGTAACGCGATCGATGTCGTCCGCGACAATATGCCCTACGGCAACGTATCCAATGTGGGTGAAGCAGGCACCTTTTACATCGCGTACTCGTCAGGTCCCGATGTCACCGAGGAGATGCTGCGCAAGATGTTCATCGGCGATCCGCCCGGCAACTACGATCGCCTCCTCGACTTCACCACCGCCGTGACCGGAGCCCAATTCTTCGCGCCGACAGCCGACTTCCTCAACGATATGCCGTCCGCGCCGGCTTCCGACGATCGGCGTGCGGCTCCCACTTCCCCGTCCGACGGCTCGCTGGGCATCGGGTCCCTGCACTGATCCATCACCGACATCCACCTCCGACCTAAGAAGGCAGCATGAATAACCTGCACCGCGAACTCGCCCCCGTATCCACGTCCGCATGGGAGGCCATCGAGGAGGAAGCGACGCGGTCGTTCAAACGCAACATCGCCGGCCGCCGGCTCGTCGACGTGAAAGGCCCCCTGGGGCTGCAAGCGTCCTCGGTCACGCGTGGGCACCGCACCAAGATCGATTCCCCTGCCGACGGTATTCAGGCATATAAGCGCAGCGTCCAGCCGCTGATCGAACTGAAGGTGCCCTTCACCGTCACCCGTGAGGCCATCGACGATGTGGACCGAGGCGCCGAGGACTCCGACTGGGATCCGGTCGTCGACGCGGCCCGCCAGCTTGCCCTGGCCGAGGACCGGGCGATCTTCGAAGGATATGCGGCAGCGGGTATCACCGGTATCCGCGAGGAGATTACCGCCCGCCCGATCAGCCTGCCCGAGGATGTCCGTGACTATCCCGAGGCGTTCAGCCAGGCGTTGTCCACGCTGAAACTGGCCTCGATCGACGGCCCGTACTCGATCGCCGTCTCCGCCGACGTTTACAACCTGATCAACGAAACCTCCAACCACGGTTATCCGATCAGCGCCCACATCAAACGGCTCATCGATGGCGAGATTGTCTGGGCGCCAGCAATTTCAGGCGCATTTGTACTCTCAACCCGCGGCGGCGATTTCGAGCTGACCATCGGGCAAGACATCTCCATAGGCTATGACTCGCACGATGCCGACGTAGTGAATCTCTACTTCCAGGAGTCGTTCACCTACCTGACTTACACCGGCGAAGCCGCGATCGCACTGACCACCCCCGTGAGCCATTACGCGTAGTCTGCGCGCCCGATGACGGCGCACTTGATACCGTCGATCGGGTGACGATCCCATGCTGACCCGCCTGATCCGGACATACCTGAAGAACTATCCGGGCCATCTGGTCGCCGTTGTGGTGCTGCAACTGATCGCGGCGGCAGCAATGCTCTATCTGCCGACACTGAATGCCGACATCATCGATCACGGGGTGGCCACCGGCGACACCGGCTACATCCTGCGGATCGGTGCACTCATGCTCGCGATCAGCATCGTGCAGGTCATCTGTGCCATCACCGCCCAATATTTCGGTGCTCGCGCCGCGCTCGGCACCGGCCGCGATATCCGCCACGACCTGTTGCGCCGGGTCAACAGCTACTCCGCCCGCGAAATCGGTACCTTCGGCGCACCCTCATTGATCACCCGGACCACCAACGATGTGCAGCAGGTGCAGTTGCTGATCCTGATGAGCACCGTCGGCCTGGTCACCGCTCCCATCATGTGTATCGGCGGCATCATCATGGGAGTCCATGTAGGAGAAAAACTCTCGTGGGTTCTGGTGATCGCGGTACCCATCCTCGGCGTCACCATGGGATTACTGATCACCCGGATGATCCCCGGTTTCCGGGCCATGCAGGAGCGCATCGACGCCGTCAACCGCGTGCTGCGTGAACAGATCACCGGCATCCGGGTGGTACGCGCCTTCGTCCGGGAACACTATGAGACACAGCGTTTCTCGCGGGCAAATGACACCCTCTCCGAGGCCACGCTGCGCGTCGGGCGGTTACAAGCCATCATGCTTCCCGCCGTCATGCTGATCACCAACATCACCATCGTCACGATCATCTGGTTCGGCGGTTATCAAGTGTCGGGTGGCAGCGTCGAGATAGGCGCACTGACCGCGCTGATCACCTACGTCATGCAGATCATGATGTCGGTCATGATGGCCTCATTCCTGGCGATGACGGCCCCGCGCGCCGCGGTCTGCGCCGACCGGATCTGTGCGGTCCTCGACACCGAGACGTCGGTACGCCCACCCGATGATCCGGTCGGTTTCGACGCCGAGGTGGCCGACGTCGAATTCGTCGGCGCAGAGTTCCGTTATCCCGGCGCCGACGATCCGGTGCTGTCCGAGATAAGTTTTCGGGTGCGCAAGGGAACCACCACCGCGATCGTCGGCTCCACCGGATCGGGTAAAACCACCTTGATCGGGCTGGTGCCGCGACTCATCGACGCGACCGCGGGCACCGTACTGGTCGGCGGAACCGATGTCCGGCGACTCGATCCCGACGTTCTGCGCGCGCATATCGGGCTGGTCCCGCAGCGGCCGTATCTCTTTTCCGGCACCGTGGCGTCTAATGTGCGCCACGGCAAACCCGATGCCACCGACGAGGAGATCTGGGCGGCGCTGCGCGTGGCCCAGGCCGCCGATTTCGTCGCCGCGATGCCCGATGGGCTCGATACTCCCATCGCCCAGGGCGGCACCACCGTGTCCGGTGGTCAACGGCAACGGCTCGCGATCGCCCGCGCCCTGATCCGCACACCGTCGATCTACGTCTTCGACGACGCCTTCTCCGCACTCGACGTCACCACCGACGCCCGCCTGCGGGCCGCGTTACGCCCGGCCATCGCCGATGCCGCGGTCATCATCGTGGCCCAGCGCATCACCACCATCGTCGACGCAGACCAGATCGTCGTGCTCGATCGCGGCCGCATCGTGGGGATCGGCACACATCAGAATCTGCTCGACTCCTGCTCGACGTATCGCGAGATCGCCGAGTCGCAACTGTCGATCGGAGAATCAGCATGACCGGCCCCATGGGACCAGGCAGGGGCGGCCCCGGAAGCGGCCCGCTCGGCGGCGGCCCGGTAGTGAGTAAGGCCGCTTCCTTCGGCCCGTCGATCCGCAGGCTCCTCCGAATCCTGTTCTCCTATCGAATGTCGATGAGTGTGGTCATCGCGTCGATCGTGGGCTCGGTGATCCTCACCGCGACCGCACCACGCGTGCTCGGTGACGCCACCAATCTCATCTTCGAGGGCGTCATCGGCGCGATGCTGCCCACCGGGGTTTCCAAGGCGGCGGCAGTCGAGGAATTACGGCACAGTGGCCGAGACACCCTCGCTGACATGGTCGGCTCGATGAACGTCACTCCCGGTGCGGGTGTCGATTTCGCGGCCGTGACGCGGGTACTGATCATCGCGCTCCTGCTCTATCTCGGTTCCGCGGTCTTATCGTGGCTGGGCGCCTACCTGCTCAACAAGGTGGTTGTGGGCACCATCAGCGGGCTGCGGACCCATGTGGAGGCCAAGATCCACCGGCTCCCGCTGAGCTACTACGACACCACCGCGCGCGGCGATCTACTCAGCCGCGTCACCAATGATCTGGACAATCTTTCCCAAAGCCTGCAGCAGACCATCTCGCAGTTCCTCAACTCCCTGCTGACGGTCATTGCGATCCTGGTGATGATGATCTGGATCTCGCCGCTGCTGGCGCTCATCGCGGTGCTCACCATCCCGCTTGCCGCCGGCGCCACGGCGCTCATCGCCAACCGGTCCAAACCGCATTTCCTCGCCCAATGGTCATCGACGGGCACACTCAACGCCCAGGTCGAGGAGGCATTCACCGGTCATGAGCTGGTGACGGCATTCGGCCGGGCACAGGCGGTGGAAGCCGAGTTCGATGACTGCAATGAAAAGCTCTACCAGTCGAGTTGGCGCGCCCAGTTCATCTCGGGGATCGTGATGCCGGCGATCATGTTCCTGGGCAACCTGAACTATGTCGCGGTCGCGGTGGTCGGCGGACTACGGGTGACCTCGGGTGCGCTGAGCCTCGGTGAGGTGCAGGCATTCATCCAGTATTCGCGGCAGTTCACCCAGCCGCTGACCCAGATCGGGTCCATGGTGAATCTGTTGCAGAGCGGTGTGGCGTCGGCCGAGCGGATCTTCGACATCCTTGATGCCGCCGAGCAAACTCCCGACGCCGCCAACCCACAGACGGTCGTGGATCAGCAGGGCCGCATCGAATTCGACGATGTCACGTTCCGGTACCGCCCGGATAAGCCGCTCATCGAGAACCTGTCACTGGTGGCCCGGCCGGGACATATGGTGGCCATCGTGGGACCGACTGGTGCGGGCAAGACCACGCTGGTCAATCTGATCATGCGTTTCTACGACATCGATTCGGGCCGCATCCTCGTCGACGGGGTCGAGTCACGCGAGATGACCCGCGACGATCTGCGTGAACGTACCGGCATGGTGTTACAGGATTCGTGGCTCTTCGGCGGCACGATTTACGAGAACATCGCCTACGGCGACCCCACCGCGTCACGTGAGGAGGTGATGGAGGCTGCCCGGATGAGCCACGTCGACCACTTCGCGCGGACTTTACCCGACGGCTATGACACGATCCTCGACGAGGAGGGTGGTGGCGTGAGCGCCGGTGAGCGACAACTGATCACGATCGCACGAGCCTTCCTCGCCCGGCCGACGATCCTTATCCTCGACGAGGCAACAAGTTCGGTGGATACCCGCACCGAACTACTCATCCAGAAGGCCATGGCCGCACTGCGCACCGACCGCACGAGTTTCGTAATCGCACACCGTCTTTCGACTATCAGAGACGCCGACGTCATCATCGTGATGGCCGATGGGCACATCGTTGAGCAAGGCACGCATGATGAGTTGCTCGCCGCCCAGGGCGCCTACTGCCGGCTCTACCGTTCGCAATTCTCCGGTGCCGTCGGGGCCGAACTGCGCTGAATATCAGGAAGGTTCACGCGTCGCGGCGTGGTTCTAGCTGACCGGCGATACGCCCTTCGATCTGGGCGGCGGCCGCGCGCGGAATGTCGATGAGCCCGTCGAGTTCCCGGCGGGCTTTACGATAAGCGGCCTGACGTTCGGCGGCGGTCGCCGCCGCATCTGCGGTGATCCCGATTAGCTTGCGGGCCCGGTTAAGTCGCTCACGTTCCACCGGCGAGAAACCGGCGTGTTTGCGGCGCCGCGCCTCTCGTTCGGCAGCGTCGAATGCCGCGGCGTAATCGCCGACCGCCTCGCGATACCGATCGAATTCGACCGGATCGAGCTTCTCCTGCGCGGAGGCGGGCCGCAGGTCGTCGGCGCGGACCTTCGCGCGGTGGAAGGCGAGCGTGAGTGGCTCACGCATGTCGATCATCATCGGATATTCGATGAGGGTCGCCAGATCGAGTTCGTAACCGACCCAGCGTTCATCGATGCTGTCGTGGCGGGCGAGCGCCTTGGCCACCGCGGCCTTATCTGCCTGGACGAGCTGTAGCCGTTCGGTCTGCGCGGCGGCCTTAACCCGGGCGAGTTCGATCTTGTCACGGCGCCGCTTCTCGCTATATCGCGACACCGACCTGGCCCAGCCGCCAACGATCCCGCCGACCGGAAAGATCAGCCACCAGTAATCACCCGCGAAACGCAGGAACTCGTCCACAGCCCAACTCTATCCAGCCTCGCCCGGGCAGCACGCCCGGGCGGGGACCCCGCTACCCCGATGTGCCGGCCACCCACGTCATATCGGGGTAGCGGTCGCCGGCCGCCCGCAGACCGGAGAGTCGCCGCAGTTGCTCCGCACTCAGGTGCACGTCGAGTGCCCCGATGTTCTCGTCGAGGTAGCGGCGGCGTTTCGTCCCGGGAATCGGCACCACATCATCACCTTGTGCCAGCAGCCAGGCCAGTGCCACCTGGCCCAGGGTGGCATCGACTTCGGTTGCCACAGCGCGGACTTCGTCTACTAGGGCGAGGTTGTGTTCGAGGTTTCCGGCCTGCCACCGCGGCAGTGTGGAGCGGAAGTCGTCGTTACCGATAGTGGCCGCGGCCACCGACCCGGTCAATAACCCCCGGCCCAGTGGACTGTAGGGCACCACGGTCGCACCAACCTCGCGTGCTGCGGGCAGCGCATCATTTTCGATGTCGCGGCTGAACAGCGACCACTCCGATTGCAGCGCGGCCACCGGATGTACCGCTGCGGCACGGCGCAATGAGTCGGCACTGGCCTCCGACAACCCGATTTCGCGGATCTTGCCCGCATGTACGAGCTGCGCGAGTGCGAGCATTGTTTCCTCGATGGGCCGAGCGGGATCGATGCGGTGTACGTAATAGAGGTCGATCACCTCGACGCCTAAGCGTTGCAGCGATGCGTCGACCGCGACCCGCACATACTGCGGCGATCCGTCGATGGCCCCGGTGGGATAACCGGTATGCGGGTCGATGAGAATGCCGAATTTGGTGGCCAGCACTACCTCGTCGCGTCGCCGCGCGAGAACCTCTGCCAGTAGCCGCTCATTGTCGCCGCGGCCGTACATGTCGGCGGTGTCTAGGAGATTGATCCCGACATCGAGCGCATGGTTCAGTGTTGCGAGTGCTTCGGGGCGGTCGGCCGGGCCATAGGCGAAACTCATTCCCATACAGCCCAAACCCAGTGGCGATACGGTGAGTTCACCGATCCTACGGTGCGCAGCACGTTCGGCGGGTACGGTCATGGCTGGGTCCTTCCCCCATAGGTGGCGATCTTGTATTCGGTTGCGGCAAGCGAGAATGTGAGCTCGGCGATCTGTCTGCGGATGGTGTCGCGATGTTCGAGTAGCATTTCGAGGCGTTCGGGCACCGTATCCGCACCTTGATCGACGAGCTTGATGTAGTGCGTAAGGTCACGAATAGCCATACCGGACAACCGCATCCGGGTTAGGAATACCAGCCGCCGCATCGTCGCCGCATCGTAGATGCGGTTGCCCGCGCCGTCCCGCGGTACATCGACGAGTCCGATCCGCTCGTAATACCGCAAGGTGTGGGCAGAACTGCCAAGCACTTCGGCAGCCGCGGCGATGCCGAGCGGTTCGTCAATCTCGTCGGCCGCGGCGAGCCGGTGAATTACCTCGACCGAGAGCGGACCGTCGAGCTCATTCAACGTGGCCAGTGCCTTGCGCATGAGGTGATCGGTGCCCATGACCGCAAGGCTAGGCCTTCGAGCGCGCTCTAACGCAACAGCGAAGCAACGATCGCGTCGACGAGAGCGTCGACAGGCGCCCGCGCATCAAGACTCAGCCCCGGCTCATCTGCGGCCAGCGGTTCATATGTGGCCAATTGGGAATCAACCAGCGCGACAGGCATGAAATGCCCCTGCCGGGACGACACCCGCTCGATGATCGCGGAGCGATCGAGTTCGAGTATCACGACGCGCAGTGTCGGGGCGGCCCGACGCAGCCGGTCCCGGTATACCCGGCGCAACACCGAACAGCTCATCACGGCACCGCCGTCGTGTTCGGCCAACCAGCAACCCACCCGATCCAACCATGGCCAGCGGTCAGTGTCGGTGAGTGCGATTCCGGCGCTCATCTTCGCAATGTTGGCCGCCGGATGCAGATCGTCCGCATCAGCCCAGGACACCCCGAGACGCTTCGCCAATGCCGCACCCACGGTGCTCTTTCCACTTCCCGACACCCCGCCGACGATGATCGGGCCTAGTGTGCGGTGTGCGCTCACCGTCGGGGGCCTCAGTATCCGCGGCCGCTCGACACCACCGACAGCAGTTGCTCGCCCGCGGCGAACCTGCGCAGGTTTTCCGCGACCCACGGAGCCAGCGCCCGAGTCAGTCCCGACGCCGGATTCGCGATATGCGGGGTAATGATCACATTGGGCAGCGACCACAGCGGATCATCCGCCGCGGGAGGCTCTGGATCGGTGACATCGAGTGCCGCACCGGCGATTTCACCACGGGTGAGGGCGTCGTAGAGGGCGGCCTGATCGACCAGCGGCCCACGCGCCACATTGACGACCCAGGCGTGTGCCGGCAATTGCGCCAGCGTCCGCGCGTTGATCAGGTGATGGGTTTCGGGGGTGGCCGGCGCGGCGAGAACGACGTGATCGGTGGCCGACCACACCTCGTCGGTGCGCGCCGACGCGAGGGTCCGCACCGCGCCGGGAACCTCTCGCCCGGACTGATTGACGGCGATAACCTGTGCACCACAGGCATTCAGGCGAGGAATCAGGGAATGCCCGATCCCGCCCGCGCCGATGATCGCGACCGTCGATCCGTGTAACGACCGTACCGAGGCATCGATGGGTTCCTTGTCCCACCGGCGCACCACCGAGGTATGGATCTGCCGCAGCCCGGCAAGCAGCAGTGTGAGCGCATGCTCGGCAACATTCTCCGCGTAGAAACCCGATGCGTTGGTCCAGATCCGTTTATCGTCGAGAATGCCCGCGGCAACGAACTCCTCGATACCCGCGCTGCGCAATGCCACCCATTCGATGGTGTCGGGCAGTTCCGGAAAATCCGCCGCACCGCCGATCCACACCAGAACGCGGGCATCGGCCAGCTCGACGAGAGTGGCACCGGTGCTCTCGATCGCCGCCGCCAGGTGGGGATCAAGGCGTGGTGCCAGCGCGACCCGAATCGATTCCGGTCCCGTACCCGTGTGTCCTGTACCCGACTGTCCCGTGCTCATATGTCCCGTCCTGCAATCCGACGTGCCGCGGTAGTAGCGAGAGTGTCGGCGATCTCGTTGTAGTGATCGCCGGCATGGCCTTTCACCCAGCGCCAGGTGACCTCGTGGGCCTTCTCCTCCTCGATAAGGCGGAGCCAGAGGTCGGCGTTCTTGACCGGTTTTTTATCGGCGGTCTTCCAACCGTTGCGTTGCCATCCGGCCACCCATTTGGTGATGCCGTTACGCACATAACTCGAATCGGTGTAGAGGATCACCTTCGACGGTCTCGTCAGTGCGGCCAGACCTTCGATCGCGGCGGTCAACTCCATCTTGTTGTTGGTGGTGGCCTCCTCCGCGCCGGAAATCTTCTTCTCCCGGCCGCGGTAGCGCAGCACCGCACCCCATCCACCCGGACCGGGATTGCCCAGACACGCGCCGTCCGTCGAGATCTCTACGATCTCCGACGAGGCGGTGTCATCCGAATTGCCGGAGTCACGCGCGAATGGTTCTGACACCCCACGAAGGCTACTGCACCGGGAGCACCATGCCCGCATCGTCCCGGGTAGCCCGAATCGTCGTGATCGCCACCATCGCCACAGTGGAAATAACCGCTATAGAGTCACAGTCATGCCTGTCTGGGATCCGGCACGCTATCTACAGTTCGCCGATGCGCGCGCCCGTCCGCTTCTCGATCTGGTGGCGCAGATTCCGACGAACCCCGAACGCATCGTCGATCTCGGTTGCGGGCCGGGCCAACACACCAGCCGTCTGCGGGAACGCTGGCCGCAGGCGCTTATCCTGGGAGTCGATTCCTCGCCGGAGATGATCGAAAGAGCGATTCGGCTCAACACGGATTCCCAGGTGAATTACGAGGCCGCCGATCTAACCGAGTGGGCGCCGAGTTCGCCGGTCGATCTGTTTGTGTCCAATGCGGTATTCCACTGGCTACCCGATCAATTCGCGGTCATCGACCGGCTGCTGGGTCATCTCGCCGACGGCGGCGCGTTCGCCATCCAGGTACCCAATCAGGCCAGAGAGCCCAGTCATCGCGCCCTGACGGATCTGGCCGAGGACGCGCCGTATTCGCGGTATCTAGCCTCGGTCCGCCGGTTTCCGCCGTACCCGCCGCAGGAATACCTCACGTTTTTCTCCGAACGCGGTTTTACCGTCAATGCCTGGGAAAGCACCTATTTGCACGTGCTCTCCGATAAGGGCAACGATCCGGTCTTCGACTGGATCTCGGGTACCGGTGCCCGCCCCTACCTTGAGGCGCTCCCCGAGGCTGCCCGTGAACGGTTCACCGACGAACTCAAAGCCCGCCTGCGCGCGGCATATCCGGCCCAACCGTGGGGCACCGTCCTGCCCTACCGGCGTTCCTTCGCCGTCGCGACCCGCCCCTGAGTGCGTATGTGCACCTAAACCTCATACTCGCCAACGGGAGGGGGCTATACGCGGCCGATTAGGCCGATGATCTCGTCGATATCGATGCGCTGGCGGTCGGCGGGCGCCTCCCACAGCTTCTTCGGCAACTCCTCGAGTTCCCTGATCGCTGACTCGATGGATTCAAGTTCAATCTCTTTCGCGTCGGCGGGTAGTTGCGCCGCAGCTATCAGCTTGTCGTCGAGGTCGAATATCGCCGCATCGAGTCGGTCCCGCGCGGCCACCAGACCCGGATCATGCGGGATGGCCGGATTCTGGTGGACGTCGGCGACCGCGTAACGGATTCGCCTGTGCAGCCGGGCCTCCACCGACGCCGACGTCGTCCACTCCTGCGGCGCGCGACCCGCCCGGCCCGGCACGAGGTCGGTGGACCGAGCGAACTTTCGAACCCGTTTGTCGGAATCGACGGCAAACCAAGCCGCTCCCGCCAGGACCGTCACCGCAACGATGATGGTCACCCCGATGACAATGCCCGCAATCATTGTGCGGTCCCCCCCGCTGGCACCCTGGACATACCTCGACCATAGCCGGTCGCATACTGGCCGACCCGCCGCGCCACGTCACGATCGGGTGGGGGTGATTCCCGTTCGTCGTTGCTCGATCTTGAGGCAGCGATCCTCCACGTACAGCAATCCGGCATCCTGCGCGATCTGTCTGGCCTGCGGCGAGACGATCCCCAATTGCAGCCACAGGGCGCTGGCGCCCGCTGCGACGGCTTGTCGCGCGATCTCCGGGGCGTCGGCCGCTGGCCGAAAGACGTCGATGAATCCGACCTGCTCAGCGACGTCGGCAATGGTGGGATACACCTTCTCGCCGACGATGGTCTGGGCCGTCGGATTGACCGGGACAATGCGCCAGCCGAACGCCTGCATATATGCGGGCACCTCATTCGCTGGCTTCGCAGAATTCGCGCTCGCGCCCACCACAGTGATCGTGTCGAACGTGCTCAGGATCTCTTCGACGACATCATCGGTACTCATTACCCGTCATAGCCCATCGCCACGGTCAATTATTCCCGTACGGCTGTCGCGCCACCCGTGGATCGCCATAGGTGATGGCACGTTCGCGGCGAGTGTCGGTCATCAGCGTCGCGGCCCAGGACACCACGGTGCCCAACCGGTTGCGGATGCCGGCCAAGAAGGCGATGTGGACAACACCCCAGGCAATCCAACCGAGCGAACCCCACACCCGCAGCGGCCCGGCCTCCATCACGGCGTTGCGCCGACCGATATATGCGGCACTGCCAAGATCGTAATAGCGGAACGCTCGCCGCTCGGTGCTGCCGGCAACGGCCTTAGCGATCACCCCAGCCGCATGCCGGCCGCCCTGCATGGCTACCTCCGCGACACCGGCAAGGTCACGGTAGGAGCTCACGTCACCGACCACGAAGACCTCCGGATGCCCCGGAACCGAGAGGTCGTCGTTCACCGCGATCCGGCCGCTGCGGTCGGGGGTCACACCGAGAGCCGATGCGAGCGCACCGGCGAACGGAGACGCCTCGACACCGGCGGTCCACAACGTCGTTCTGGCGTCGTAGGTGATGATCTCGCCGGTCGCCTTCACTTTGGTCTCCACAGTGGCCGGACCGACATCGGTAACGTGAACACCGAGATGCGTTTCGACTCCGATCCGGTCCAGCGTGCGTTGCGCATGTCCAGACAATGCGGGGCTGAACGAGGGCAACACCCGGTCGCCGCTGTGGAATAGCAGCACCCGCGCCTCGGCCGGGTCGATGCTGCGGAACTCACGTTCGAGCGTCATCTGCGCGAGATCTCTTAGCTGTCCGGCCAATTCAACACCGGTGGGGCCCGCACCGGCGACCGCGAAGGTCAGCCATGGACTGCGTTGCGCGGGATCATCCAGTGTTTCAGCGATTTCGAAGGCACCGATGATCTGCCGACGGATAGCCAGTGCGTCGTCGAGAGTCTTCATACCGATCGCATGGTCGATGGCGTTGTCACAGCCGTGGTAGGCGGTGCGCATGCCGACGGCGACGATGAGGTAGTCGTAGGAGAGCACATTCGTCGTGCCCTCGACTCCCTCGACGGTGACCGTGCGGGCCTGCGCGTCAACCGCTGAGGCCTCGCCGAGCAGGACACGGGCATTGCGTTGTCGGCGCAGCAGATGACGTACCGGGCTGGCGATCGACCCCTCGGAGAGCAGACCGGTGGCGCATTGGTAGAGCAGTGGCTGAAACAGGTGGCTGGTACCGCGGTCGACGATGGTCACCGAGACAGGGGCCCGTCTGAGCCGACGCACGGCATACATGCCACCGAAACCGGCGCCGATGATCACCACATGGGGTCGGGTGTCGCTCATGCCTTCGGCCTTCCCGAGGTCACCGCGTACGTCGCCGTCGCGCTGGCACCGGCCACCGCGAACACCGCGGGCCACGCGCCGATCTTCTTGGCCAGTGGATGCGACAGCGCGAAGGCCGCGAGATAGCCGCTAAGCAGTCCCGCCGCGGGCAGCGCACCGTGCCGTACCCACTGCCGCGTGGACCACGCACCCCCCGCCGCGAGCACGACTCCACCGAGTTCTCGACGCCCGGTGTAGCGTGCCGCCGCATAGCCCCCAACCAAACTCACTCCAACCACGCCAACCGTGGGATCTACCCGCATAGCCGGTAGCCTACCGACCCGACGATCAGCCGGCTGATCAGCTTGGCGGCAAAGCCTCCCCGGCGTCCAACTCCGCCAGGAATCCCACGACATGCGGCCAGGTTTCGGCAAATGCGGCATCTCCGGCAATCAGGCCGAGGTGGCTCGCGGGCACCGTCACAAATCCGATATCGGCCGACGCGGCGAAAAGGCTGACGCCGTGGTGCACGGCGCGCCAGCTGGCGATCGCGTCACGATGGCTGCCGAAGAGCCGGATCGGCTGGCCGACGGCGGTAATATCAACCCGCCGACCATCGAAATCCAGTACGCCCGTTGCGAGTTCGTCACGATAGACGAATTTTTCCCACATCTGTACAGACACCTCGCCGGCGTAACCGGGTAACGAGTTCTGGAATCGATCGATCACCTGCATGCGCGCGAGCGCCTCGGTGTTGTCGGCGTTGCGGACAATGTACGCGAGTTTTTTCAGTTCTCGGTCCCAGGCGGTCGCGCGGTAGGCGATACGCACCAGCGGCGCCGGAATTCCGCGCATCGTCCGTAATGCCAACGTGATCGGCGTTGCACCGAAGGGCCGCATGAGGCGCCGCACCAACGGGTAACCAGGCATCGCCTTGTAATCGAGGGGCGTGCCGATAGCAGTGATCGAACGCACCGGCAGTTCGGGATGAGCGGCAACGGTCAGGAATGAGATGGTGCCGCCAAGACTCCAGGCAGCGAGGTCGAGCCGGGTAACACCCTCCGCCGACACATCGGCCAGCACCCGAGCGATCGCGTCAGGCACGATGTCATCGAAGTAGTCGGCGAACCCCAGGTGCCGGTCGGCGCGGCTCACGTTGCCGAAATCGACAACGTAGGGCCGACGGCCGGCGGCGAGTAGATGCTCGACCACCGATTGCCCCGGACCGAGGTCGTAGCAGCGGGCGGGTACGGCCAGCGGCGGTATCAGCAGGATGGGCGGCCGCCCCACCAATCCCGCACGTTGAGATTCGGTGCCGTAGCGGCGCAACACCCGGTGCGGACCGGTGTGGATCACGGTGTACGGGGTCTCGTGATCGGCGGCCACCTGATAGCCGCCGACAATGCGTCCGGCGGTGCGTAAACGTTCCCAGCGCGATGGGTGTGCCACCTGATTCCTTTCGTCACATCCGCAGCCATTCGATATGGCGTGCAATCTACGTGAGGCCACCCGAACCGAGGCACCAGACGGCCATCTGGCCTCGGCACAACCCTGTTACATGGCCGACACCCCGACGCGTACTGCGCCGCGTACGGTCGGAGAAATGAGCGAGTTCACGCGCAATCTGATCCGATACGGCGGCACCTTCAGCCCGGAACTCATCGCGCGCGCCGAGGGTAGTTTCGTCTACACCACGGACGGACGACGCATCCTCGACTTCACCTCCGGACAGATGTCGGCGATCCTGGGCCACTCCCACCCCGAGGTCGTAGCAACAGTCTCGCGGCAGGTAGCCACGCTTGATCACCTCTTCAGCGGCATGCTGAGCGAGCCCGTTCTTGAACTGGCGACCCGGCTCGCCGACTCGCTGCCCGCCCCGCTGGAGAAGGTGCTACTGCTCACCACCGGCGCCGAATCCAACGAAGCAGCAATCCGACTCGCCAAATTGGTCACCGGCAAACACGAGATCGTGTCCTTCGCCCGCTCCTGGCACGGTATGACTCATGCCGCGGCCGCCGCCACCTACAGCGCTGGCCGCGGCGGCTATGGTCCGGTCACCGTCGGCAACTTTGCCCTGCCGACGCCGGATGCGTTCCGGCCCGACTTCACCCATCCCGACGGCACCCTCGACTGGCAACGCCAACTCGACTTCGGCTTCAGGCTGATCGACGCCCAGTCCGTGGGTTCGCTCGCCGCATGCATTATCGAACCAATCCTCTCCTCCGGCGGCATTATCGAACCTCCCCCCGGTTATCTCGCTGCGCTGCAACGTAAATGCCGCGAACGGGAGATGCTGCTCATCCTCGACGAGGCACAAACCGGACTATGTCGCACCGGCACCTGGTACGCCTTCGAACGCGACGACGTCGTCCCCGACATCCTCACCCTGTCGAAAACCCTCGGTGCAGGCCTGCCGCTGGCCGCGACCATCACGTCGGCCGAGATCGAACAAGCCGCCTACGACCGGGGATTCCTGTTCTTCACCACTCACGTATCCGATCCCCTGGTAGCCGCCGTCGGCAACACCGTGCTCGACGTCCTCGAACGCGATCACCTCGACCAGCGGGCCGCTGCATCAGGAAAGCTGTTGCGCGATGGGCTACTCGACATCCACCAGCGGCACCCGGTTGTCGGCGATGTGCGCGGCCGCGGGCTGCTGCAGGGCCTCGAACTGATCGACGATGAAAACACCGGTACCGCAGACAAACTCGGTGCCGCAGTCACCCGCCGCTGCTTCGAGCTCGGCCTGCATATGAATGTTGTGCAATTACCCGGAATGGGCGGTACCTTCCGCATCGCACCACCGCTCACCGCCTCCGACGAGGAGTTGCACCTCGGCCTCGACATCCTTGAACGTGCAATCGCCGACTGCTGCGCCTAAGCCCCGAATGAGACCGATGACGGGACGACGCCAGCGCACGTTTGCGCATAATGCACTGCAGGATCCTAAAGTATTCCGAACACTGATCGCTGCCCACGATGTCCGCCCAAGGACATATCGCTCGCGCGATCCACACGATTGAGAGGATCACCTCGTGACGGCCACCGCCCCGAACCGCCCCGCCGCGCTGCGCGAACTCACCCTGCGCGGCATCATTCTCGGCGGCCTCATCACCCTCGTATTCACCGCGGCCAACGTGTATCTCGGGCTCAAAGTGGGTTTGACCTTCGCCACGGCGATCCCGGCCGCGGTGATCTCGATGGCCATCCTGCGCTACTTCCGCGGCCACACGATCGTGGAAAACAACATCGTGCAGACGATCGCATCGGCCGCGGGCACCCTCTCGGCGATCATCTTCGTGATCCCCGGCCTCGTCATGATTGGCTGGTGGGCCGGTTTCCCCTACTGGATCACCGTCGCGGTGTGCATCGTCGGCGGCATCCTCGGCGTGATGTATTCAATCCCGCTGCGCCGTGCCCTGGTCACCGGGTCGGATCTGCCCTATCCCGAGGGTGTCGCCGCCGCGGAGGTACTCAAGGTCGGCGAGACAACCGAAGGCGCACAGAACAACCGGGCCGGATTGCGGGCCATTCTCCTGGGCGGGGTCACCTCGGCGGTCTTCGCATTCGCGGGCAACCTCAAACTAATCAGCACCGATGTCTCGCTGGCGTTCAAGATCGGTGCGGGCGGGTCGATGCTCGGCGCCGGACTTCAACTGTCCCTCATCGGTATCGGGCACCTCGTCGGTATCACTGTGGGTATCGCCATGCTGATCGGGCTCCTGCTTTCCTACGGGATCATCCTGCCGATCAGATCTGCGGATGCGTTCACCGCGAGCGAATCCGTGCTGGACACCGTGGCATCGGTCTTCAAGAGCGATGTCCGCTTCATCGGTGCCGGCGTCATCGCCGTCGCCGCGGTCTGGACGCTCCTCAAGATCATCGTCCCCATCGGCAAGGGCATCATCGACGCGATCGCCTCGGCCCGGGCGCGGCGTGACGGGGTGAGCGTCGATATCACCGAACGCGACATCCCATTCCCGATCGTCGGCACCGCCATCATGGTGGCGATCATTCCCGTGGCATTACTGCTGTGGGATTTCGTGCGCAACAGTGCACTCCACGGAGGTGTCGCCGGAATCATTTCGGTCACAGTAATTTTCGTCTTTGTGATCGGCTTGGTGATCGCTGCGGTAAGCGGCTATATGGCTGGGCTGATCGGCTCATCGAATAGCCCTATCTCCGGGGTCGGCATCCTGGCCGTACTGATCGCCGCCCTGCTGATCAAGGCAACCTGGGGGACGGCCTCGGCCGGAGAGTCCACCGCACTCATCGCGTACACGATCTTCGCGACGGCCATCGTATTCGGCGTTGCGACCATCTCCAACGACAATTTGCAGGATCTCAAGACCGGCCAGCTCATCGGGGCTACCCCGTGGAAACAGCAGGTGGCGCTCATCATCGGGGTGGTGTTCGGTTCACTGGTCATCCCGCCGGTCCTCGGCCTGATGAACACTGCCTTCGGCTTCGACGGCGCACCCGGCGCCGGCCCGGATGCGCTACCCGCACCGCAGGCCAGCCTGATCTCCTCACTGGCCAAGGGCGTCTTCGGCGGCGATCTGCCATGGGGCCTGCTCGGTGTCGGCGCGGCGATCGGGGTGGCGGTGATCGTCATCGACGAGGTACTCGGACGCACCACGACACAGCTGCGGCTGCCTCCGCTCGCGGTGGGTATGGGAATGTACCTGCCGATGGCCGTCACCCTGATGATCCCGATTGGCGCATTCCTCGGACTCTTCTACGACAAGTGGGCGCAGCGTTCGGGCGGTGACGTGGAGCAGAAAAAGCGGCTTGGCATTCTCGTAGCGACCGGCTTGATCGTCGGCGAGGCACTGTGGAATGTGATCTTCGCGGCGATCGTGGCGGCAAGCGGCCACGACGACGTGCTCGCGGTGGTCGGCGATAGCTGGGCCAACGGATCTCAGATCGTGGGCGTAATCCTGTTCGTGCTCGTGGTCATCGGCGTGTACAAGGTCAGCCAGATTCTGGCCAACAAAACAAACCAGCCACACTGACCGCGACCCAGGGCGGCCCGGCCTCATTCCGCTCATCCGGATCGGTGCCGGACCCCATCGTGGTGGTATCTGCCCCGCGATACGTACCGTGGATGGTTATGAGCACACGAGAGATCACCCTGGAGAACTTCGAAGAGACGATCCAGGCCGGCGGCACCCTATTCCTGGATTTCTGGGCCGCCTGGTGCGGGCCGTGCCGCCAATTCGCGCCGACTTTCGATCAGGCGGCCGAGAACCACCCCGACATCGTGTTCGGCAAGGTCGATACCGAGGCACAACAACAACTTGCCGCGGATTTCGGTATCCGCTCGATCCCGACGCTAATGGCGTTTCGCGACGGAGTTCTCGTTTTCAATCAGCCCGGTGCGTTACCGCCCGCTCAGTTCGAGCAGCTCATCGGTGCGGTCGGCGATCTCGACATGGACCAGGTCCGTGCCGAGATCGCCGCGGCGCAAACCGCACAGCAGTCCTGACCAGCAGCGGTATCAGGATTAAGACGAACTGCGCGGGCGTCACCGATAGCGATCCCGCAGATTCTGGTCCTGCTCCCACCACAGTCCCGAATATGCGGGGTTGGCGGTCTCGATGTCGTTGACCTCGGCGTCGGCGATCTGCTCACGCGTGCGTTCATCGGTTCGAAATCGTCGAAAGAGCACCATCAGGAATGGCAGCCCGACGACGTCGCCGAGAATCCACAGGATGCCGGCTCCGATTGTCTGGTCGGTGCGCAGGCCGGGACCCCATGTGCGAGCGAGTCCTTGGTAGTAGCCGACTGCGACTGTCGGCCCCTGCCACAGCACGATGCCCAGCAATCCATCGATGATGCTCTCTATCGTGGTGATACCCAGTGACAGTGCCTGCGGGTATCGGTGTGGCACCGGGTCGAGTTGTAGACGCACATAGAAGTAGACGCTGCCGATCGCGACGAGCAGTAATCTGGTGACGACGTCAACTACCTCATCACGCAGCAATCCTTCGTACCAGCCGCTGAAGTAGATCACCCAGGGCGTCGCAAGTAACAGCACCGACGTGACAATCGGGCCGAGCAGGATCCGGGCCATGCGGCTGGCCAACGCCGCATCAAGACGCGCACGGCCGCTATCGCCAAGAGTCTGATACACCACCGTGACCGGAGTTCCGAGTGCCAGACCGAATGGCGCCACCAACATGAGCAGCACGAACTGCAGGGCGCGAATCCAGAATAAGTAGTCGGAAAATACCCCGATCACGCTGATTCCGGCCAACAGCCACACTGCGGCGCCCACCACCGAGAACACGATGGCCCGGTAGATCGGCACGGTCGATCGGCGCCAGGCCAACCAATACGCGGCGAGCAGCACGAACACGACCCCAGTGGTGATCGGATCGAGCCGCCACGCGGTGAATATGAGGTCTGCGGTCAATGGACCCTGCACCGGATGCACCGCTCCAGTGTGCGCCCGCGTGGACCGCCCGCAATATCACATGAGGGACCGTAACCCTGGGGTAACGACACAGGGTAAGCTCTGTCTCGATTCACCGGTCATCGCTTCACCCCGCATCTGGGTGAGAGGCTGTGCCCGGAGGAAACCCTCGTCCCCAAGTTCTGGAGTGTTCGTCGGTGTTCACAACACATCGCAAGTCGGTATCCGGCGTGAAGCGCGTGGCTTGGGTGCTCGCGGCCCTGACCCTGACGATGGGGCTTATCGCCGGAGCCGGAAACGCGTTCGGCTGGGGACCCCCAGCCAAGCGCATCAAGGGCTTCATCAACGAGCAGATCGACAATTACGGGATGGATCACCGGGTTTCCGTGCGGGCATGGCCGTCGCAAACCACTCCGCCGGCACAGGCTCCCACCGTCATCTTCCTCGATGGTTTGCGGGCCACCAATGATTACAACGGGTGGGAACGGCAGACGAACGTCAGCTACCTGGCTCTGCACGGCTACAACGTGGTTATGCCCATCGGCGGCCAGTCATCGTTCTACGCCGACTGGAACGACCCGTCATGGACCGCACGCCAGGTCCATCCGTATCGCTGGGAGAGCGTGCTGACGGGATCGCTACCCAAATTCCTGGATAAATACAACTTCAACAACCGCACGCTGGTCGGTTTGTCTATGTCGGCGAGCCAGGCGGTCATCATCGCCAATGAGCACCGTGATCTGTATCAGCGGGTGGTGTCGATGTCGGGGTTCATGAACCTCTTGGCCAGCGGTATGCAGACGATGATGCGGCTCGCGGCCTGGGATTCCGGTCACTACAATCTCAACGCAATGTGGGGCTGGTTTCCCAACTTGCAGGCATTCTCTAAATCGCCGGCACAGCAGTTGCTGTCGATGAAGGGTCTGCACCTGTGGATGTATGCGGGTACCGGTATCTGGGGGGATCGCCAGCCGGCGGGGGCCAACAAGGTCGATTTCGTCATTACCGGCATGAATTCGACCGCCATCGAGACTGTCTCAGGTGAGCAGAGCCGCACCTTCGCGCTGGCCGCACCGGCGTTCGGAGTCAAGCTGCGCACCGATTTCCCCCTGACTGGCACGCATAGCTGGGGATACTGGCAGCGCGCCATCTGGCACATCTACCGCGCTGGCTGGTTCCGTAACGGCTAAGCGGCCGCTATGCAGTCGCGCTCGGCCCCGGAGAGTGGTCG
>JASGFW010000023.1:0-40264 GCA_047605305.1 Gordonia sp. (in: high G+C Gram-positive bacteria) | reverse complement strand
AGGTCGGGATCACCACCCGGCACAACACGTTCTTCCAGATGGCCGGCAACTTCTCGTTCGGCGATTACTTCAAACGCGAGGCCATCACCTTCGCCTGGAGTCTGCTGACCAACAGTGTCGCCGACGGCGGCTACGGCATCGACCCGCAGAAGCTGTGGCCGACGGTCTACCTCGACGACGACGAGGCCGAGGCCATCTGGCGCGACGAGATCGGTGTGCCCGCGCAACGTATCCAGCGTCGCGGCATGAAGGATAACTACTGGTCGATGGGTGTGCCCGGGCCGTGTGGCCCGTGTTCGGAGATCTTCTACGACCGGGGCCCCGAGTACGGCGTCGAGGGCGGGCCCGAGGCCGACGAGGATCGCTACATCGAGATCTGGAATCTCGTGTTCATGCAGAATGAGCGCGGTGCGGGCGGCGCCAAGGAGGGTTACGAGATCCTTGGCCCGCTGCCGAAGCAGAATATCGACACCGGCATGGGTATTGAGCGGGTGGCCTGCCTGCTGCAAGGAGTCGACAACGTCTACGAGACCGATCTGCTCAAGCCGATCATCGATCTCGCGTCGGCGCTGACCGGGCGCGGCTACGGCGCCGGTGATCATGACGCGGATGTGCGGTTCCGGGTCATCGCCGACCACGCTCGCACCGCGGCCCTGCTGATCGGTGACGGTGTGCTCCCCGGCAACGACGGCCGTGGTTATGTGCTGCGCCGGTTGCTGCGGCGGGTGGTGCGCTCGGTACGGCTGCTGAGTGCGGGTGCCGGTTCCGGCGCCGATGTCGAGGCGCCGACGATGGCGGCGCTGATCGGCACGGTCATCGACGTGATGGCGCCGTCCTATCCCGAACTGGAGACCGCCCGCGGGCATATCGTGTCGGTGGCGGTGGGGGAGGAGACATCCTTCGCCAAGACGTTGACAGCCGGTTCGAAACTCTTCGCCGATGCGGCGGCCGCGACCAAAGCCGCCAAGCGGGCCACCATCACCGGCGGTGACGCGTTCACGCTGCATGACACCTATGGTTTCCCCATTGATTTGACGCTGGAGATGGCCGCCGAGGCCGGACTCGACGTCGACGAGGCCGGATTCACCGAACTGATGGCGCAGCAGAAGCGCCGCGCCAAGGCCGATGCCACCGCGCGTAAGACGGGGCATGCTGACACCACGGTGTACCGCGAATTCCTCGATCGTGGACCGACCGAGTTCACCGGTTTCGATGAATTGGTGTCGGCCGCGAAGGTGCTGGGCCTGGTATCCGGGGGCGAACGCATCCGGTCGGCGTCGCCCGGGCAAGAGCTGACGGTGGTACTCGACCGCACCCCGCTCTACGCCGAGTCGGGTGGGCAGGTTGCCGATATCGGCACGATCACCACCGGCGACGGTGTGCGGCTGTCGGTCACCGATGTGCAGAAGGTCGGCAAGTCGGTGTGGTTGCACAAGGTGATCGTCGATGAGGGTGAGATCGTCGAGGGCGATGACGTGATCGCCGCCGTCGATGCGGCGTGGCGGCACGGGTCGACCCAGGGACATTCGGGCACCCACATGGTGCATGCGGCGCTGCGCGAGGTGGTCGGCCCGACGGCAACCCAGGCGGGTTCGCTCAACCGGCCGGGGTATCTGCGATTCGATTTCCACTCGTCGTCGGGCCTCACCGACGATCAGCGGCGTCGGATCGAGGAGATCGCCAATACCGCGGTCGAGGCCAATTACCCGGTGCATACCTTCGAGACGGGGTTGGCCGAGGCCAGGGCGATGGGTGCGATGGCGCTCTTCGGCGAGAACTACGGCGATGTGGTGCGCGTCGTGGAAATCGGCGGACCGTTCTCCATGGAGTTATGTGGCGGCACGCACGTGGCATCGTCGGCGCAGATCGGCCCGGTCACGCTGATCGGTGAGTCGTCGGTGGGTTCGGGTGTGCGTCGCGTTGAGGCGTACGTCGGTATGGATTCTTTCCGGTATCTGTCCAAGGAGCGGGCGTTGCTGGCAGGTCTGGCCTCCTCGCTCAAGGTGCCCTCCGAGGAGGTCCCCGGGCGGGTGGAGCAACTGGTGACGCGGTTGCGTGACGCCGAGAAGCAACTGGAGAAGGTTCGCGCGGAGGCGGCGCGGGCTGCGGCCGCCGGGCTCCTCGACGCGGCGGTGACCGTCGGATCGACGCTTGTGGTGCAGGGTTCGGTGCCCGGCGTTGATGCCAATGAACTGCGCGGGATCGTCACCGACCTGCGTGGGCGGGTTGCCGACCGGCAGGCGGTGATCACCGTGTTCTCGACGACCGGTGCCGGTGCCGATATCAAGGTGCCGTTCGTCATTGCCACCACCGCCGCCGCCCGTGACGCCGGTATCAAGGCCGGTGATCTGGTTCGGGAGATCGCGCCGCTCGTCGGCGGGCGTGGCGGGGGTAAACCCGACCTGGCCCAGGGTTCGGGGACCGACCCGGCCGGTGTGGACGCGGCCCGTGCCCGCATCGCGGAGCTTGTCACCCGATGACCGTGGTGCGGGGCCGCCGCCTCGGCGTGGATGTCGGGAGCGTCCGGATCGGGGTCGCGGTGTGCGATCCCGATGGAATTCTGGCCACTCCCGTCGAAACGGTCGCGGCCAGCGCGTCCGGTGGCGCCGATGTCGATCGGATCGCTGCTCTCGTCGCCGAGTATGAGGCCGTCGAGGTGATCGTGGGGCTGCCCAAGACGTTGCGTAACACCAGTGGTCCCGCCGCGGATAAGGCGCGCGCATTCGGTGCGCGGTTGGCCGAGAAGATCGCGCCGGTGCCCGTCATCTTCCACGACGAGCGGCTGACCACGGTCACCGCGCAGCAGGCACTACATGCCAGTGGACGTACGGTGCGCTCGGCGCGCGCGGTGATTGATCAGGCCGCGGCGGTGGCTATCCTGCAGGGATGGCTGGATACGCGCCGATGATGTCTGCGCAGATCATCCCCGTCGCAGCGCTGCGAGGGGAGAGCCGGTGACCGACGAACGGCATCGCCGCCGCGACCCTTCCGATCACCCGACCGAAGGTATCGATCTGGACCGGTTGCGTTATTTCACGCAGCCCGCCGACGGCAAACCGATCAACAGCCACCGCCGGCGTCGGATGCCGACCGGCGCAACGGGGCAGATTCCGGTGGTGGGTTCGGCCCCGGATTCCCCGCCGCGCGCCCCGAATTCCCCGCCGCGAGCCCCGCATTCTCAGCCGCGCGCCCCGCAGGACCCGCCGGCATGGGTTGTGTCACCCGCACCCGAAGCCAGCACCGATGGGGATGGCGGTGTGCGCCCCGCGGGCGCTGAGGCGCTCACGCGTCCCCGTCAGCGCAGCGCAGTGGCGGCGCGCCGACGTCGGCGCCGCATCGTGCTCGCCTTAGTGCTGAGTTGTCTGCTCGTGGCGGTCGCCGGTGTCGGCTATGTGAAGCTGCGCGAGCGCGGTGTGTTTGAATCGCGCAAGGATTACACCAACGCGGCCGGTACCGCCGACGTCATCGTGGATATCCCGCAGGATTCGACGCTCATGGATTTCGCCCGGATCCTCACCGAAGACGGCGTCGTCGGCAGTGAACGCGCCTTCCTCAAGGCCGCTAACGGTCAGGTGATGTCGGGCGGGTTCTATAAGCTGCGCACACAGATTCCGGCGGCGACGGCGGTCGCATTGCTCACCGATGGCACCACTCACCGGGTGGGGCGGGTGGTGATCCCCGAGGGTCTGCAACTCGATACCAAGCAGGGAGCCGACGGCAAGAGCACTCCGGGGATCTTCCAGTTGATCGCGGACGCGACGTCGGCGACGATCAACGGGACCCGCCGCGGCGTCACCGTTGCCGACCTGCAGCGGGCCGCGGCCACCGACACCGTCGAGCAGCTGGGAATCCCGGCGTGGGCGGCGTCGGCCGTCACCGCACTCAACGGTGATCATCGCCGGATCGAGGGCCTGATCGCGCCCGGCACCTGGGAGCGGCTGGACCCGACCTTCACTGCGACAGCGCTTCTGCGTGAGTTGATCACGCAGAGCGTGGCGCGATTCGAGGCGTGGGGAGTGCTGACTCCGCATAGTTCCGGATTGAGCCCGTATGCCACGCTGACCGCCGCGTCGGTCGTCGAGCGCGAGGTGACGATGGCCGGCGATTATCCGAAGGTTGCCCGCGTCATTCTCAACCGTATTGCCAAAGGGCAACGGCTACAAATGGATTCGACGGCCAACTACACGGCGTCGGTGACCGATATCGACGTGCACGGTGAGGCATACCGGGCCAGGAATGTGTGGAACACCTATCAGATTCCGGGGCTGCCCGCGACGCCGATCGGCGCTGTCGGGGAACGGGCGTTGGCGGCCACCGAGAATCCGGCACGCGGGGGATGGCTGTATTTCGTCACCATCGACCGGGACGGCACCACGGTCTTCGCAGATAACTTCGAGCAGCATCAGCGCAACCGTGAACGTGCTTGTGCGAATAAGCTTCTCGCGACCGGTTGCAGCTAACCCGATGGATCTAGATCCCCCGCCGCTCGCCGCACCGGCCGGTGGCCGCCACGCCCGCCGGGCCGCTGTACTCGGTATGCCCGTATCGCATTCGCGTTCACCGGATCTGCATCTGGCCGCCTATCGGGCGCTGGGGTTGGCCGACTGGGATTATGCGCGTATCGAATGCGATGCGGCGCGCCTGCCGGACGTGGTCGCCGGTGCCGGCGCCGATCACGTCGGATTCTCGGTGACGATGCCGGG
This sequence comes from Gordonia sp. (in: high G+C Gram-positive bacteria), assembly GCA_047605305.1. Classification (GTDB taxonomy): domain Bacteria; phylum Actinomycetota; class Actinomycetes; order Mycobacteriales; family Mycobacteriaceae; genus Gordonia. The sequence continues at coordinate 35,561 of JASGFW010000023.1, read as the reverse complement.
TAAACTCGCCGCTCTCGCCGTCGCCGACACCCGCACCGACCGTGCCGTCCTCGTCGGATCGGCGAATACCTTGGTGCGCACCGCAGATGGATGGCGTGCCGACTGCACCGATATCGACGGAATGACCGGCGCGCTCGGCGAACTCGGGCTCACTCAGAGTGCTGGGGCTGGGCACTCTGGGGTTGGGCGCTCTGGGGCTGCGGCGGTGTTGCTCGGCGCGGGCGGTACCGCCCTGCCCAGTGTCGCGGCGGTGGCCGCCGCGGGATTCGGCGCGCTGACCGTGGTGGCCCGCGACGAGGGCCGCGCCGCAGAGGTTCTCCGGCTCGCCGCCAGGTTGGGCCTGATCGTTGATTTCCTCCCGTTCGTACCGGGCCGCGCAGTGTCCGCCGCGGCCGCCGCGGCCGCCGTGGTGATCTCGACGGTGCCCGCCGCGGCCGCCGCGCCGTTGTGCGAGTCGGTGGCCGGGGCGGGCGCACTGGTCGACGTCATCTACGACCCCTGGCCGACGCCGCTGGCGCTGGCTGTCGCGGCGGCGGGCGGGCGGGTCGTCGGCGGGCTGGTGATGCTGCTCAATCAGGCATACAGCCAGGTTGAGCAGTTCACCGGGTTGCGCGCGCCACGCGCCGAGATGGCGTCGGCCCTGACCATCCACTGATCCGGCTGCACCCACAGGTCGGCCACGGCGGCTGGCCATTGCGCTCGGTAATCGCCGGTGCCTGCGCAGACTGGGCTGCATGGATCTCGGTGGCATGGATCTCGGCAGCACGGATTTCTCCCTCGGGTTGACGGCGTTGTGGCTGGCGGCGCTCGCCGAGACCGACCGTCGCTGTGGGCGGCTGCCGAATGTGTTGCTGTGGCCGGCCGCCCTCGCTGTCGGTGGCTGGGGAGCGACCCATCCGCAGGTGCTGTTGGCCGCCGGCGTCGCGGCGGCGCCCTATCTGGCGGGGTATGCGGCGCGGCTCGTCGGCGGTGGCGACGTGAAATTCGCCTTCGTGCTCGGCGGATTGCTCGCCGACCCGCTCACCGCCCTGGTGATGGTGCTCGTCGCGCAGGTTCCGGTACTCGCGGTTCGGCGCCGGGGTGCCCGGCCGCATGGTCCGGCGATGGCGTCGGCCGCACTGGCGCTCGTCGTGATGACGATGGCGTGATGACGAAGCCGTGATCGTCCGTCGGCGGTGGGGTGCGGGCGCCGCGGAGGCCGCATGGAACAATCGATCCTTGTGTTGCGCTGGATAACCGCCGGAGAATCTCACGGCCAGGCTTTGGTCGCCATCGTCGAGGGCATGGTGGCCGGAGTGGAGGTCACCTCATCGGACATCGCCGTCCAACTCGCGCGTCGTCGCCTCGGCTACGGGCGTGGTGCCCGGATGAAGTTCGAGGCCGATAAGGTGCGGGTGCTGGGCGGGGTGCGTCATGGGCGTACTCTCGGCGGTCCGGTGGCCATTGAGATCGGTAATACCGAGTGGCCCAAGTGGGAGACGGTGATGTCGTCCGATCCGGTCGATCCCGCCGACTTGGAGGGCAGTGCGCGCGGTGCGGCGCTGACCCGGCCGCGGCCCGGCCACGCCGACTATTCGGGCATGATCAAATACGGCTTCGACGACGCACGTCCCATCCTTGAGCGCGCCAGTGCCCGCGAGACCGCCGCCCGGGTTGCGGCCGGTACTGTCGCCCGCAACTTCTTGCGGCAGGTCCTGGGTATCGAGGTGATTTCGCATGTGATCTCGATCGGTGCGAGCCAGCCGTATGTGGGTCCGCCGCCGAGCATCGCCGATCTCGACGCCATCGATGCCAGCCCGGTGCGCGCATTCGATAAGGCCGCCGAGGAGTCGATGATCGCGGAGATCGAAGCGGCCAAAAAGGAGGGCGACACGCTCGGCGGGATCATCGAGATCGTCGCCACCGGTGTGCCGGTCGGTCTTGGTTCACATGTCAGCGGTGAGACCCGGCTCGATGCGCGCCTGGCTGGTGCACTGATGGGTATTCAGGCGATTAAAGGGGTCGAGGTCGGTGACGGTTTCGAGACCGCGCGCCGCCGTGGCAGCGCCGCCCACGACGAGATCGTGCCCGGTCCCGACGGCGTGTTGCGCTCCACCAATCGGGCCGGCGGCCTTGAGGGCGGCATGACCAATGGTGAGCAGCTGCGGGTGCGGATCGCGATGAAACCGATTTCGACGGTGCCGCGCGCATTGTCGACGATCGACATGTCCACCGGCGAGGTGGCCAGCGCGATCCATCAGCGCTCCGATGTTGTCGCGGTGCCCGCGGCGGGAGTGGTCGCCGAAGCGGTGGTGGCGCTGGTGCTCGCGCAGGCGGCGCTGGAAAAGTTCGGTGGTGATTCGGTGGCCGAGACCACCGACAATCTCAGCGCATATCGCACCCGCGTCGAAGCCCGGCCGCCGCGCCCATGACTGCCGCTGATGCAGGTGGCGCCCCGGCCGTCGTCCTCATCGGTTTCATGGGGGCGGGTAAGTCCACCATCGGCCGCATCCTGGCCGCGCGGCTCGGTGTGGAATTCATCGACACCGACGATGAGATCGTGCGGCGCACCGGCCGCACTATCCCCGACATCTTCGCCACCGAGGGTGTCGGGCGGTTCCGCGAGATCGAGCGCGAGGTGGTGTGCGATGTGCTCGCCGCCAGTAGCGGTGTGATCGCTCTCGGGGGCGGCGCGGTGATGACCCCGGCGATCGCCGACGCACTCGCCGGGCTGCGGGTGGTGTATCTGCAGATCTCCGCCGACGATGGTTACGCCCGCGTCGCCGGGAGCGACCGACCGCTGCTCGCCGGGGAGGACCCGTTCCAGCGCTACCGCGACCTGCTCGCCGACCGCGCCGATACCTACCAGCGGGTCGCCACCATCGTCGTGGCTGCCGCGCGTGGTGGCGATGAGGTCGCCACCACGATTCTCGACCATCTTGCCGCCGATTCTCATGACGCAGATTCGGCAGCCGAAAGGATATCTCAGCGATGACCGAACCGATCCGGATCGGTGTGAGAACAGGCCATCCCTACGACGTGATCATCGGTCGGGGATTGCTGGGCGAGGTTGCCCAGGCCGCGGTCGGCGCCGATCGCATCGCGGTGCTCTATCAGCCGCCGCTGCAACAGACCGCCGAGCAGGTGCGGGAATTCCTCGCCGACAACGGTTTTGACGCGCATCGCATCGAAATTCCCGATGCCGAAGCCGGTAAGGATCTGTCGGTCGCCGCATTCTGCTGGGAGGTATTCGGCCGGATCGGGCTCAAACGCAACGATAAGGTCATCTCGCTGGGTGGTGGCGCCGCGACCGATTTGGCCGGATTCGTCGCCGCCACCTGGATGCGCGGTATCGGCGTCATTCATATCCCCACCACCTTGCTGGCCATGGTCGACGCCGCGGTCGGCGGGAAGACGGGAATCAACACCGACGCGGGCAAGAACCTGGTCGGCTCCTTCCACGAACCTGATGCGGTGCTCATCGATATCGGCACTCTCGAAACCGTGCCCCGCAACGAGGTGATCTCGGGTTTCGCCGAGGTCATCAAGACGGGCTTCATCGCCGATCCGGTGATCCTCGACACCATCGAGGCCGATCCGGCCGCGGCGACCGACCCGACCGGCACGGTGTTGCCCGAACTGATCCGCCGCACGGTGCAGGTGAAGGCCGATGTGGTGGCCGCCGATCTCAAAGAGTCCTCGCTGCGCGAGATCCTCAATTACGGCCACACGATGGGGCATGCCATCGAACGCCGGGAACACTATCGGTGGCGGCACGGCGCCGCGGTGGCCGTCGGCATGGTCTACGTTGCCGAACTCGCCCGGTTGGCCGGCCGCCTCGACGACGCGACCGCGCAGCGCCATCGCGAGATCATCGAACTCGTCGGTTTACCGACCCGCTACGCGGGTGATGCGTTCGGTGACCTGCTGGAGGGGATGTCGGGGGATAAGAAGAACCGTTCGGGCCTGCTGCGGTTCGTCGTGCTCGACGGCCTGGCCAAGCCGGGGCGACTTGAGGGCCCCGACCCTGGCTTAGTGGCCGCCGCCTACTCGGCGATCGCCTCCGACGCGCCGCCGAATGGGGCGACGCTGCTCTGATCTGGCGCTGTCTTGATATTGCCGCCGGCGCGGCGCGCGGTGTCGGTTGGTTCCCCGTTGGGTTGTGTCAAGCGGCTGTTGATGATGGTTGGCGGTAGGCACGCAACCGTGGTTGCTGCCATGATGACGGAGCCGATCCATGCTGCGGTGGTGTATGCGCTGTCGTTGGGAAATGTACCGGTGGTTCTTGTAGCGAGTATGAGCCCGCCGACTGCGCTGCCCAATGAGAACCCGACGCTGCGTACGACTTGGTTAACGCTCATGGCGCTCGTGGTCTCATTTGCAGGAGTGACCGCGAGGATGACTCCGGGCATGGCCGAGGAGAAACTACCAACACCGAAGCCCAGGATGGCCATGGCGATGAGCAGCTCGACGATGTTCGAGCGAGCGGCGGCGAATACCACGAAAGCCACTAGGACGATGATGGCGCTGCCGGCGAGGACGAGGGGAGCCTCGACGCGTTCGCGGGCGCGTGGGGTGAGTTTTCCAGCAACGAACCCGAGCACCGAGAACGGGACGAGGACGAGTCCGGCGACGAAGGTTGTCAGGCCGAAGCCGTAGCCGGTGTTGCGAGGGGTTTGTGCGTAGCGAGTGATCAGGGTCAGCAGCAGATACATGCCGATACCACCGGTGAGCATAGCGATGTTCGCACCGGCAACGGCGGGGTGGCGCAATAGGCGTACGTCGACCAACGGTGAGTCGATACGTCGTTCCACGATGGTCCAGATGCCGAGCACGACGATCGCGACGGCGCCGAGAGTCACCGCCAGGGCCAGATGCACAGTCCACAGACTGGTTTCACTGGCCAGAAACAACACGATGAAGAGGCCGACAGCGAGGAGCGCCGCACCGGGTATGTCGACATGTGCTGAGCGTCCTTGGGGGGAGCGCGGGATGCTGCGCACGGCTGCCAGGAGCGCGATTGTGGTGACGGCGACGCCGAGGCCGTATGCGGCGCGTAGACCGCCGATTTCGGTCAGCAGACCGGCAATGGGATAGCCGACGCCGATCCCGATCGTTGACGCGACAGAGACCAGGGCGATGGTCGATGCGGATTTCTCCGGGGGGAGGTGATCACGGGCGACACCCATCATCAGCGCGGTCAGACCGAGACCGACTCCCTGGGCGGCGCGTCCTACCAGCAGCCAGTCGAACGGTAGGGGAAGCAAGGTGAGGACGCTGCCGGCGACCACTACGGCAAGGGTGAGCAGGATGGTTGCCCGGCGGTGTGGGCCTGCGCCGAGCCGGCCGAGGATCGGGGTGGCGATGGCGCCGGCCAGTAGCGTGATGGTCAGTGTCCATTGGGCGCTGGCCAGCGAGACGTGCAGGGTGGTGGCCACACTGGTGATCAGTGGTGCGCCTAGGCTTCCCACCGCTGCAACGACGAGCGCGATGAATACCAGTGATGGAACCAGTAGTTTCGGGGTGGCCTCGTGCGTGGCCGTGGTTGCGTTCATCACTGGTTGGTCTCTGTCGTGATGTGGTCGAACAATCCGGGCGCGATGACGGTCTGCACCCCGTCGGCCCACGGTTCTGTCAGGTCGGCCACCTGCAGAGCGGCAGCGTTGTTCAATAGCATCCCGAACGCCAGGAACGCCTTGATGGTGACGGCGTCGAGTCCGGTGATGTCGGCGATGGTCTTCCACATGCGTCCGAAACTCTCACGTACCGCATTGCGGACTTCGGCATCACCGCAGGCGGCGAACCCCTGCAGCTGCAGCAGGAGCGAACTGCGATCGGCGAGCAACGCATAGTATTTGGCACCCATCAGTGACAGCGCGTCATGCCCGCTCGCGTGGCCGGCCGCGTTTTGCATGCCCTCGGTGAGCCGGTCGAACGCCGCGATCATCACCTCGAGAAACAGAGCCTTCTTCGTGCCGAAGATCCGGAAGATATAGGCCTGGGTGATCCCGGCCTGTCGCGCGATCGAATCCATGGATGCTCCATGTAGCCCGCCGGCGGCGAATTCCTCTGAGGCGATCTGCAGGATCTGTCGACGGCGCTCGGCGCCACTCATTTTTCGCTGCTGTTCCACGGTATTAATCCCCAATTTGGAGTTTGTAGTTACTAACTACTATCACTAAGCCGTGTGTACTTGTAGAGTGGCGTTCATCACTCGGGTCCGTCGCCGTACCCCATCCATCGAATACCCCAGTAGTCAGCTGCTGGGCTGTTCAGGCCGGATTGTCTCGGAGGTGCATGTGAGTACCAACTCGTCACCGCAGAATGAACACGAATCGGCGTGCCCATATGGCGAGACGGGGCAACAATCCGGAGTCGAGGTTGAAACCCGGGTTGTTCCGATCGCTCCCGGCAGATGGCCCATGGTCGGTCACATGTGGCCACTGATTCGCAACCCGTTCGACTTCTTCGCTAATCTGCGCTCTCAGGGCGAGATGGTCCGCATCTATATCGGCAACCGGCCGATCTACTTCTTCACCACCGCACGACTGGCCATCGAGCGACTAACTGGCCGAGACCTAGCGAGCCACTTATCGCGCAAGGTATTCGAACCACTGGGAATGAAGGACACCGCCTTCGGTATCCAAGACCAGTCACAGCTGGCACGCATAGAGGCGAAGACGTCCGCAGGAATGGCGCCGGTATCTTTCGCGTTACCGGAAAATCCGGAATTCTACTCTGGCGGCGGAGGACTGTACGGGACGCCGCGGGATTATCTCACGTTCGCCCGCATGCTCGCCGCTGGCGGAACCTGGAACGGGATGCGCATCGTGCGAGCAACTACGGAATGCGCAACGAAACGCCCACGCCCGAGGGTAGACCAGTCGGCACCATGGCTTGGGCGGGTGGTGCAAACACCTAATTTCTGGGCCGACGCTGATGGAGCAACCACGGCCGTACTGTTTACCCAAATCGTCCCATTTGCTGATCCCGCAGTTATCTCTCTCTTTGCAAACATTGAAAGTGCTGTTCGGGCGATGGTATAAACTGCGTTGTCATTTCTGGGAAAAATTCCGATATTTCAGGGGTTGAGGCGAATTATCGTTGGGTTGCCTGAAAGTAACTATTCCGGCATAAATGTAAAGATTGATTTGCTGTACAACCATGAGTTATCCGTTGAAACAGATACGAGGATTCGGTGAGTGATCGGGCATTGATCGACCAGAACACGGGCGGCCGCACCATCCTCTATCGCAAATGACCTGCATAACGCCACATTTTTCTATCAGATAGGGAAGGTGTTTTCAGGAAGGGTTTGCCACGGCCTTCTTCTGGTCTCGGCGCACCAGCCAGCGGCCGACGGAGAAACCGATGAAGGCGGGGAAGAACACCAGCAGTGCGGTGAATGAGCCGCCCGCGATGATTTCCACGAATAGCCCCGACTGGCCGATACCGGCGAATACGAACCGGCCGAGAATCCAGCAGATGATCCCCGCGAGGACACCGGCGAGCAGTCCGGCCTGCAACCAGCGCACGGTGAGGTCGTCGTAATCGTCGGGGTCGGCGTGGGCGTGCGCGTCGCGGATACCGTCGATGCCGGCCCACAGCAGCGCGATGAACACCACCACGGCGATCGCCACGGTTTTCCACACCGAGGTGTGCAGCGGAGCGTGTACGACGGCCACCCCGAGCAGTACCCGGGCAATGACGTGCACGGCGGTCATGACCAGGCCACGCGGCAACCATGAAGACATGATCCACAGCGTACTGAACCGGCTCGTGATCTGGAACACATGACACAGCTGTGCCAGTTACGCCGTTGGGCGGCGCGCGTCGTAGCGTTGAGAAATGCCACCGATCCCCGATACCGCCGCCCGTCGTGAGCGGCTACGTGCCGTGCTGGCCGCCGAATCCGATCCGCTCGACGCCGTCATCGTGTCCGACCTCATCAATGTGCGGTATCTGACGGGTTTCACTGGGTCGAATGCGGCGCTGCTGATCTCGGTGGCCGGTGCCGAGGGCGACCGGATCAGCACCGACGGACGCTACCTGACCCAGGTGGCCCAGCAGGCCGGTGATTTGCGGGCGGTGATCGCACGTGAGTGCACCGGTGCACTCGTCGGTCTCGCGGCTGCGGACGGGCGGGCCCGGATCGGATTCGAATCCGATGCGCTCTCGGTCGCCGCATACCGCAGCCTCGTCGATCAGGCTGGTGACGGTGTCGAGCTGCGCGGGCGGGCCGGTCTGGTGTCGGGGCTGCGTGCGGTCAAGGATGCCGGTGAGATCGCCCTGCTGCGCCAAGCCTGCGCTATCGCCGATGAGGCACTCGCCGAGATCATCGCCGACGGCGTGATCAGGGCGGGAACCACCGAGCGTGAGGTGGCCCGCGCCCTGGAATGGGCCATGTACCGGCTCGGTGCCGACGGCATCGCCTTCGAGACGATCGTCGCCGCGGGTGCGCATTCGGCGATTCCGCATCACCGGCCCACGCATAGCGCACTGGCCGACGGCGACCTGGTGAAGATCGATTTCGGGGCGGTTTATGGCGGCTACCACTCCGATATCACCCGCACCTTCGTGCTGAGGAGTGCCGCCGCCTGGCAACGCGACATCTACGATCTCGTGGCTCGCGCGCAGGCGGCGGGCCGCGCCGCGCTGAGCGCGGGTGCGGATCTGCGGGCGGTGGACGCCGCGGCCCGCACCATCATCGATGACGCCGGTCACGCCGAGCATTACGTGCACGGCCTCGGACACGGGGTGGGCCTGGAGATCCATGAAGCGCCCGGAATCGGGAAACTCGCAGAGGGTACACTGCCATGCGGTGCAGCGGTGACCGTCGAGCCCGGCGTATACCTTCCCGGGCGCGGCGGCGTGCGGATCGAGGACACGCTCGTCGTGACCGACGGTGAACCGGACCTGCTGACCGCCACCGACAAGGCATTTACCGTCCTGTGACGGGGGCGGCCGCGCCCGGGGCCGCCGAATATAAAGACCACTGAAGTAGAAGACAGAGGGACGATTACCTATGGCGACCACCGCCGATTTCAAGAATGGCCTCGTGCTGCGTATGGACGATCAGCTGTGGCAGATCCTGGAGTTCCAGCACGTCAAGCCGGGTAAGGGGCCCGCATTCGTGCGCACCAAGATCAAGAATGTGCTGTCGGGTAAGACCGTCGACAAAACGTTCAACGCGGGCGTCAAGGTGGAGACCGCGACCGTGGACCGGCGCGACATGACGTTCCTGTACAACGACGGCACCGATTACGTCTTCATGGATACCCAGGATTACGAGCAGTACTCGATCGCGCCGGCCACCGTCGGCGAGGGTGCGCGCTTCCTGCTGGAGAACATGACCGTGCAGGTGTCTCTGAACGAGGGTGCTCCGCTGTTCGTGGAACTGCCGGTCACCGTCGAGCTTGAGGTCACCCACACCGATCCGGGTCTGCAGGGTGATCGCTCCACCGGCGGCACCAAACCCGCCACACTGGAGACCGGTGCCGAGATCCAGGTGCCGCTGTTCATCAACACCGGTGACAAGCTGAAGGTCGACTCGCGCGACGGCAGCTACCTCGGCCGTGTGAACAGCTGAGCGGGCGCAGTACAGCAGTGAAGCGACCGGGAACCCGACACAAGGCCCGCCGCCGCGCGGTCGACCTGCTTTTCGAGGCCGAGGCCAAGCAGGTCAATCCCGCACAGCTGGTGGCCGAACGCCGCGAAATCGTGCGTCATGATGAAAGCGTCGGCGAGATTCACGCCTATACGGCCCGGGTCATCGAGGGTCTGGCCACCGATCAGGCGCAGATCGACGCCGTTATCTCCTCGCATCTGCGGGAGTGGACGCTGCCACGGCTGCCCGCGGTGGACCGTGCGATCCTGCGACTGGCCACCTGGGAGCTGTTCAACGCGACCGACGTCGACGAGATCGTGATCGTCGACGAGGCCGTCGAATTGGCCAAGGAACTCTCCACCGACGAGTCACCAGCCTTCGTCAACGGCGTGCTCGCCCGGATCGCTGAGCTGGCACCGCAGGTGCGGTCGGCGCAGGCGGCCGGCTCGGAAACCGACTCCTGACCTGACGCTCGGTGTCGGGAGATCAGCTGTACGCCGTGTAGAGTGTCTCGGCGACAGACATCCTTTAACGATCCGTCCCGTGAGGCGGAGAAGGAGGTCGGCGTGGTCACGCCCACCGACGGTGATAATTCTGCGCGGCGAGTGCTGCTCGACGCCGCAGACGTCTCCCGCACCATTGCCCGGGTGGCACATCAGGTCATCGAGAAGACGGCGCTCGATTCGCCCGGGGCGCGGCCGGTGGTGATTATCGGAATCCCCAGCCGCGGAACCATTCTCGCTGATCGGCTGGCCGCGAAGATCAATGAATTCGCCGGTGTCACCGTGCCGGTCGGCTACCTCGACATCACCCTCTACCGCGACGATCTGCGCGCCAAACCGCATCGGCCCCTCGAACGCACCCTGGTGCCCGCGGGCGGCGTCGATAATGCGGTCGTCATCCTCGTCGACGATGTGCTCTACTCGGGCCGCACCGTGCGCGCGGCGTTGGATGCGCTACGCGATCTGGGGCGGCCGGCGGCGGTGCAGCTGGCCGTACTTGTCGACCGCGGGCATCGTGAACTGCCGCTGCGCGCCGACTACGTCGGTAAGAACATTCCCACCTCCCGTGACGAGATCGTCTCGGTACATCTCACCGAATTCGACGGCCGCGACGAGGTTGTGCTCGCTGCTGCGGGACAGGCAGGTCGCTGATGCGTCATCTGCTATCCGCCGCCGATCTCTCGCGTGCCGAGGCCACCGAGATCCTCGACGAAGCCGAACGGTTCGAGCAGGCCCTGGCCGGCCGCGAGGTGCGTAAGCTGCCCACCCTGCGGGGCCGCACGATCATGACGGTGTTTTACGAGAATTCCACCCGCACCCGGGTGTCCTTCGAGGTCGCGGGCAAGTGGATGAGCGCCGATGTGATCAACGTCAGCGCGTCGAGTTCCTCGGTGAATAAGGGCGAATCGCTGCGTGACACGGCCAAGACGCTGCGTGCGGCCGGTGCCGACGCCCTGATCGTGCGTCACCCGGCGTCGGGCGCGGCGCATCAGATCGCGGCCTGGACCCAAGGCGGCTTCGGTCCCGATGGCCCCGATGCGGCGGGTACCGGACCGTCGGTCATCAACGCCGGCGACGGCACCCACGAGCATCCGACGCAGGCGCTGCTCGACGCGCTCACCCTGCGGCAACGGCTCGGTTCGCTCGACGGACGCCGGATCGCGATCGTCGGCGATGTACTGCATTCGCGGGTGGCTCGCTCCAACGCGCACCTGCTCACCACGCTGGGCGCCGAGGTGGTACTCATCGCGCCGCCGACACTGCTGCCGCTCGGCGTGTCGAGCTGGTCGGTGACGACCTCCGACGATCTCGACGCGGAATTGCCCGCGGTGGACGCAGTGATGATGCTGCGGGTGCAGGCCGAACGCATGAACGGCGGATTCTTCCCGTCCGCGCGGGAGTATTCGGTGCGGTTCGGTCTCAACGAACGCCGGCTGGGTCTGCTGCCCGACGATGCGGTGGTGCTGCATCCGGGACCGATGCTGCGCGGCATGGAGATCGGCTACTCGGTGGCCGATTCACCCCGCGCGAGCGTCCTCGAACAGGTACGCAACGGCGTGCACGTGCGGATGGCGGTCCTGTTCCGCCTGCTCGCCGGCACCGAATCAGGAGGTACGCAGTGAGTGCCGTGACCGGATCAGTGGTCTTCCGGGGGGTCCGGCCCTACGGGGAGGGCGAGCCGGTCGATGTGGTCGTCATCGACGGTGAGATCGCCGAGATCGGCGCGCACACCGGCGTACCGGACGGTGCGCAGGTCGTCGACGGTAACGGCGCGGTGCTACTGCCCGGATTCGTCGATCTGCACACCCATCTGCGAGAACCAGGCCGCGAGGATACCGAGACCATCCGCAGCGGTTCGGCCGCGGCGGCGCTCGGCGGATACACCGCGGTGTTCGCGATGGCCAATACCGATCCCGTCGCCGACAACTCGACCGTCACCGACAACGTGTGGCGTTCGGGCCGCGAGGTAGGGCTCGTCGACGTGTACCCGGTGGGTGCGGTGACCGTCGGCCTCGGCGGCACTCAGCTCGCCGAGATGGGCATGATGGCCGCGGGTGCGGCGCGAGTCCGGTTATTCAGCGACGACGGCAAATGCGTCGCTGACCCGCTGCTCATGCGCCGCGCTCTGGAATACGCGACGGGCCTGGGTGTGCTGATCGCCCAGCACGCGGAGGAACCCCGGCTGACCGTCGGTGCGCTCGCCCATGAGGGGCCGACGGCCGCGCGGCTCGGGCTGGCCGGCTGGCCACGGGCCGCCGAGGAATCCATCGTGGTGCGCGATGCGCTGCTGGCCCGCGACGCCGGCGCCCGGGTGCATATCTGCCACGCCTCCACCGCGGGCACCGTCGAACTGCTGCGCTGGGCCAAGGATCAGGGGATCGCGGTGACCGCCGAGGTCACCCCGCATCATCTCTTCCTCGATGACAGCCGGCTGGAAACCTACGACGCGATCAATAAAGTCAATCCGCCGTTACGGGAGGCCAGCGACGTCGCGGCGCTGCGCCAGGCGCTGGCCGACGGCATCGTCGACTGTGTGGCCACCGATCACGCCCCGCATGCGGTGCAGGAGAAATGCTGCGAATTCTCGCAGGCGCGGCCCGGCATGCTCGGCCTGCAGACCGCGCTGCCGATCGTGGTGGAAACCATGGTGTCGCCCGGTCTGCTCGACTGGCGCGGCGTGGCCCGGGTAATGAGCGAACGGCCCGCGCAGATCGTCGGCCTGACCGATCAGGGACGTCCGATCGCGGTCGGTGAGCCGGGCAATCTCACCCTCGTTGATCCCGGCCGGTCCTGGGTGGTGCGCGCCAATGAACTCGCCAGTCTCTCCGCGAACACCCCGTACGACGCATTGACGATGCCGGCGACGGTGGTGGCCACCGCATTGCGCGGCGTGCTGACCGCCTACGAGGGGCAGGTGACGCGGTGAGTATCTACGAGACGATGGTGGTCATCGGGGCCGTACTGGTGTGGGCGGGGCTGGTGGCGTTGGCGTTGCGTGGCTGGCATAACCGGGGACGTCGCCAGGAGACGCTGATCGGTACGTTGCCGGTGGCACCGGAGCATCTCGGCGAGCCCGTCCTCGGCCCCGACACGGGGCTCTACGTCGGTTCGACGCTCGCGCCGAGCTGGCAGAATCGGGTGGCCGTCGGCGATGTGGGTGACCGCGCGTCGGCGTCGATCACCGCCTATGCCGATGGCATCCTCATCGAGCGTCGCGGTGCCTCCGAGATATGGATTCCGCGTCGCTCGATCACCGCCGTGCGCACCGAACGCGGACTGGCGGGCAAGGTGATGACCGCAGACGGCGTCCTGGTGATCCGGTGGGTGTTGCCCACGGGCACCGAGATCGACTCGGGGTTGCGCGCCGACGATAAGGCCAGCTATCCCGGTTGGGTCGCGCAATTCGCCGTCACACCACCGCAGACCGACATCGCGACCAGCCCATAACCCCCCCGTACTCGACAGACCCAGACTCAAACAGAGGAAAGATCAATGACCGCAGCGGTTCTCGTGCTCGAGAACGGCCAAGTGTTTACCGGCCGCGAATTCGGCGCGGTCGGTGAGACTTTCGGCGAGGCGGTGTTCTGCACCGCGATGACCGGATATCAGGAAACGCTCACCGATCCCAGTTATCACCGTCAGATCGTGATCGCTACCGCGCCCCAGATCGGTAATACCGGCTGGAATGAGGAGGATGGCGAATCCACCGGCAGCGCGGGCAGCGCCGCCGAGCGAGGCGATTCGGGCAAGATCTGGGTCGCCGGCTACGCCGTGCGCAATCCCACCCGGCGCGTATCGAACTGGCGGGCCAGTACGAGCCTGGAGGATGAACTTATCCGGCAGGGCACCGTGGGGATCTCCGGTATCGACACCCGCACGGTGGTGCGCATCCTGCGTGAGCACGGGTCGATGCGGGCCGGCATCTTCTCCGGCCCGGCGCTCGCTGAGCCCGACGAACTCCTGCGCCGGGTGCGTGCCCAGGCGTCGATGGTCGGTGCCGATCTGGCCGGCGAGGTGAGCACCGAGGCCGGTTACCGGGTCGAGCCGTCGGCCGGGAGTCCGCGCTTCACCATTGCCGCCATCGACCTGGGTATCAAGACCAATACGCCGCGGATGTTCGCGCAGCGCGGCGTGGCGGTGCAGGTGCTGCCCGCCGATGCCACCTTCGACGCGATCACCGACCTCAACGCCGACGGGGTGTTCCTCTCGAACGGACCCGGTGATCCGGCCACCGCCGACACCGCCGTCGCGCTCACCCGCGAGGTTCTCGGCGCGGGCCTGCCGCTATTCGGTATTTGCTTCGGCAACCAGATCCTCGGTCGCGCACTGGGCCGCGGCACCTACAAGATGAAATTCGGGCATCGCGGCATCAACATCCCGGTGATCGAGGCGGCGACCGGCAAGGTGTCGATCACGGCGCAAAATCACGGTTTCGCCCTCGAAGGCGAGGCCGGCGAGGAATTCGATACCGATTTCGGCCGGGCGCGGGTCAGCCACGTATGCGCCAATGATGGCAGCGTCGAAGGCGTCGAGCTGGTGTCGGGACGGGCGTTCTCGGTGCAATACCACCCGGAGGCGGCGGCCGGTCCGCATGACGCCGCCTACCTTTTCGACAGATTCATCTCCGTGCTGGAGAGCGTTCAAGGAACGAGGGCCTGATGCCGCGGCGTGAGGACATATCCCATGTGCTGGTGATCGGCTCGGGGCCGATCGTGATCGGGCAGGCATGTGAGTTCGATTATTCGGGCACCCAAGCGTGTCGGGTGCTGCGGGCCGAGGGTCTGCGGGTGAGCCTGGTCAACTCCAATCCGGCGACGATCATGACCGACCCGGAGTTCGCCGACGCCACCTACATCGAGCCGATTACGGCCGAATACGTGGAGAAGGTGATCGAGGCCGAACGCGACGCCGGCCATCCCATCGACGCGGTGCTGGCCACCCTCGGCGGGCAGACGGCGCTCAATACCGCTGTGGCCCTGCATGATCGGGGATCATTGGAGAAATACGGCATCGAACTGATCGGTGCCGATTTCGACGCCATCCAGCGTGGTGAGGACCGGCAGATGTTCAAGGACATCGTCGCCAAGGTCGGCGGGGAGAGCGCGCGTTCGGCGGTCTGCCACACGATGGATGAGGTACGTGAAACCGTTGCCGAGCTCGGTTATCCGGTCGTGGTGCGCCCGTCGTTCACGATGGGCGGGCTCGGTTCGGGGATGGCCTATGACGATGCCGATCTCGACCGGATCGCTGGTGGCGGCCTGGCCGCGTCCCCGACGGCCAATGTGCTCATCGAGGAATCGATCCTCGGCTGGAAGGAATACGAGCTTGAGCTGATGCGCGATCACCGCGACAATGTGGTGGTCGTCTGCTCCATCGAGAATGTCGATCCGGTCGGCGTGCACACCGGTGACTCGGTGACCGTGGCCCCGGCGATGACGCTGACCGACCGCGAATATCAGCGGATGCGTGATCTGTCGATCGACATTCTGCGCGAGGTGGGTGTCGATACCGGCGGCTGCAACATCCAGTTCGCCCAGGATCCGCGTACCGGGCGGCTCATCGTGATCGAGATGAATCCGCGGGTGTCGCGGTCGTCGGCGCTGGCGTCGAAGGCGACGGGTTTCCCGATCGCCAAGATCGCCGCGAAGCTGGCCATCGGCTACAGCCTCGACGAGATCACCAACGACATCACCCGCGAGACGCCGGCCTGTTTCGAGCCGACCCTCGACTATGTGGTGGTCAAGGCGCCGCGGTTTGCCTTTGAGAAGTTTCCCGGCGCCGACGACACCCTGACCACCACGATGAAGTCGGTCGGTGAGGCGATGAGCCTCGGCCGTAGTTTCGCCGAGGCGCTGGGCAAGGTGATGCGTTCGCTGGAGACGAAGGCCGCGGGTTTCTGGACCGAACCCAACCGGCCCGATCCGGCGACGGTCGATCTGCCCGCGCTGCTGGAATCGCTGAAGGTTCCCAAGGACGGTCGCCTCTACGGCATCATGCTCGCCTTCGAGGCGGGTGCGAGTGTCGAGGATCTGTATGCCGCGACCGCGATCGACCCGTGGTTTTTGGCCGAGATCGCCGCGATCGGGGAACTCGGTACCACTGTTCGCGATGCCGACACGCTCACCGCCGAACTGCTGCGCGAGGCAAAATCCTCCGGTTTCTCCGACCGGCAGATCGCGGCGTTGCGCGCCGATCTGGCCGATGAGGCGGCCGTCCGGGCGCTGCGCATCGATCTTGGTGTGCGGCCGGTGTACAAGACCGTCGATACCTGTGCCGCCGAATTCGAGGCGCGCACCCCGTATCACTATTCGACCTATGAGCTCGATCCCGCGGCCACCAGTGAGATCGCACCGCAGACCGAACGCGGCAAGGTGCTCATCCTCGGGTCGGGGCCCAACCGCATCGGCCAAGGCATCGAATTCGATTACTCCTGTGTGCATGCGGCGCTGACGCTCAGTGAGGCCGGCTACGAGACGGTGATGGTCAACTGCAATCCGGAGACGGTCTCCACCGACTACGACACCGCTGACCGACTCTACTTTGAGCCGCTGACCTTCGAAGATGTGCTTGAGGTCTATCACGCAGAAGCGCAGTCGGGCACGGTGGTCGGTGCGATCGTCCAACTGGGTGGTCAAACACCACTCGGCCTTGCCGCCCGGCTGGAGCAGGCGGGGGTGCCGATCGTCGGAACCAGCCCGGCGGCCATCGACCTGGCCGAGGATCGCGGTGAATTCGGCAAGGTGCTGACGTCGGCGGGGCTGCCCGCGCCGGCATTCGGTACCGCCACGTCCTTCGCGCAGGCCCGCGATACCGCCGACCGCATCGGCTATCCGGTGCTGGTGCGTCCGTCCTATGTGCTCGGTGGCCGGGGTATGGAGATCGTCTACGACGAGGCATCGCTGGCCGACTACATTTCGCGGGCAACCGAACTCACCCCCGATCACCCGGTGCTGGTGGACAGGTTCCTCGAAGATGCCGTCGAGATCGACGTCGACGCCCTCTACGACGGCGACGAGGTGTATTTGGGTGGGATCATGGAGCACATCGAGGAGGCGGGTATTCACTCCGGCGACTCGGCGTGCGCATTGCCTCCGGTGACATTGGGCCGTTCGGATCTGGCGATGGTGCGCCGCTCCACCGAGGCGCTGGCCAAGGGGATCGGTGTGCGTGGGCTGCTCAATGTGCAGTACGCGCTCAAGGACGACATTCTCTACGTGCTGGAGGCGAATCCGCGGGCGAGCCGCACCGTGCCGTTCGTGTCGAAGGCCACCGCGGTGCCATTGGCTAAGGCATGTGCCCGGGTGATGCTGGGTGAGTCGATCGCGCAACTGCGGGCCGCCGGATTGCTGCCGGTGACCGGTGACGGTGGGGATGCGCCGGCGAGCGCACCCATCTCGGTGAAGGAAGCGGTGTTGCCGTTCAACAGGTTCCGCAGATATGACGGCACCGGTGTCGATTCGCTGTTGAGTCCGGAGATGAAGTCGACCGGTGAGGTGATGGGGATCGACGCCGATTTCGGCCGTGCCTTCGCGAAATCGCAGACCGCCGCGTACGGTTCGCTGCCCACCCACGGCGCGGTGTTCGTGACGGTGGCGAATAAGGATAAACGCGCGTTGCTGTTCCCGGTGAAACATCTCGCCAACCTGGGATTCACCATCCTGGCCACCGAGGGCACCGCAGATGTGTTGCGCCGCAATGGTATCGACGCGACCACGGTGCGTAAATGCTTTGAGGCGGCACCGGGGGAACGCACGATCATCGACGCGATCCGCGACGGGGAGGTGGCGATGGTCATCAACACCCCCTACGGACAATCCGGGCCGCGGGTCGACGGCTACGAGATCCGCAGCGCGGCGGTGTCGGTGGGTATCCCGTGCATCACCACCGTGCAGGGGGCGAGTGCGGCGGTACAGGGTATCGAAGCGGCCCGCAACGAACGGATGGGTGTGCAATCGCTGCAGCGCCGGCATGCGGCGATGGCGGGCGAACGGTGAGTGCCGCGGCGGCGCGGCAGGCGGGCGGCTTCGCGGCCCGCTACCGCGCCGCGGTATCCGCGCGGGGGAGACTGTGTGTGGGTATCGATCCGCATGCCGAATTGCTGGAGCAGTGGGGCCTGCCGGTCGATGCCGCCGGACTGGCCCGATTCGGCGAGATCTGCGTCGAGGCGTTCGGCCCGGTTGCCGCCGTCATTAAGCCGCAGGTCGCGTTTTTCGAGGCGTTCGGCTCGGCCGGATTCGCCGTCTTGGAGTCGGTGATCGCGGGTGCCCGGGCCGCCGGTGCGCTGGTGATCGCCGACGCCAAACGAGGTGATATCGGCTCGACGATGGCCGCCTACGCCCATACCTGGCTGGCCGACTCCTCGCCGTTGTCCGCCGATGCGGTGACGGCCTCGCCGTACCTGGGATTCGGTTCGCTGGCACCGGCTCTCGACGCCGCACGGGCGGGCGGGAGATGCGTGTTCGTCCTCGCGCGCACCTCCAATCCCGAGGGTGCGGAAATACAGTTGGCGGCCACCCACGCGGCATCGGATAACCCGGCTGCGGATCACCCGGGTCCGGCCGTCAGCGTGGCCCAGCGCATCGTCGAACACGCCGCGCGGCACAACGCCGACGGTTTGGCCGCGCTGGGACTCGTTGTCGGGGTCACGCGGGCACATGGGCTTGATCTGTCGGCGGTGCACGGACCGATTTTGGCGCCCGGATTGGGCGCCCAGGGTGCGTCGCCGGCCGATGTGTCGACGGTATTCGCCGGCGCTGATCCGGCGTGGGTGCTGCCGGCGAGCTCGCGGGGGGTGCTGCGGGCGGGTCCCGATGTCGCGGCGTTAGCGGCCGAATATGCCCGTACCCGCGACCAGGTAGAGGCGGCGTTGCGCGGGGTATGAGCGACGTGTTCACGCCCGGGTGTCGGCTGACATGCGGGTTCGGTGCTTGGGGTCGACGGCGAATGCGGTAGCGTGTGCGGGTGCCGTTGGGCACGAGCAGGTGTTTCGGCCGGAAGCTATAACACCCGTTGCCGAAAGATTTTGCGGGGGTGCTTCTCGCAAATGTCCGCTCACGTGGGTACGGTCGCTTTCGTCGCAGTCATTCGACGAGGCGTCGGCCTACCAGGCAATCGCACCTCGTGACCGCCGGCCACACGCCACCGCACCAGACCAAGGTGCCGGTGCAGTCCAGAACGAGAATGAAAGACGGAGGAACCCGTGGCGCTTCCCCAGTTGACAGACGAGCAGCGCGCTGCCGCGTTGGAGAAGGCAGCGGCCGCTCGGCGAGTACGCGCCGAACTCAAAGAACGCCTCAAGCGTGGCGGCACAGACCTGACCCAGGTGCTCAAGGATGCCGAGAACGACGAGATCCTCGGCAAGATGAAGGTCTCGGCGCTGCTCGAGGCGCTGCCGAAGGTCGGTAAAGTCAAGGCGCAGGAAATCATGAATGAGCTTGAGATCGCGCCGACGCGTCGCCTGCGTGGGCTCGGCGATCGTCAGCGTAGGGCGCTCCTCGAGAAGTTCCCGTCCTGAGCGCTGAAACCACCACTACGAGGGGCCGACTGGTTGTACTGGTCGGCCCCTCGGCCGTGGGGAAGTCGACCGTAGTCAGCCGAGTCCGTGACTTCGTTCCGGACCTGTTCTTCAGCGTGTCGGCGACCACCCGCGAGCCTCGGCCCGGGGAAGTCGACGGACGCGATTATCGTTTCGTGTCCCGCACCGAATTCGACCGGATGATCGCCGCCGACGAATTCCTGGAGTGGGCCGATATCCACGGCGGGCTGCAACGCTCCGGCACGCCGGTGGCACCGGTGGATGCGGCCCTTGCGGCGGGTAAGCCGGTACTGTTGGAAGTGGATCTCGTCGGTGCGCGCAATGTGGTGCGCCGACTGCCGGAGGCGATCACCGTCTTCCTGGCGCCGCCGAGTTGGGATGACCTCGTCGCCCGGCTCACCGGACGCGGCACCGAAACCCCCGAGGCGGCGGCGCGCCGCCTCACCACGGCCCGCACGGAGATGGCCGCGCAGCATGAGTTCGATCACGTGGTGGTGAACACCGAAGTCGACTCGGCGGCGCGCCAGTTGGTATCCTTGCTGGTCGGACCAGACGCAGTGGCCCGCAGCTAGGGCCAGGCCGCACATCTACGCAGGAGTTCGCGTGAGCACGCAAACCAATTTTGAGACCACCGAGATCGCCGATACCCCGGCGTATGACACCCCCCTCGGTATCACCAACCCTCCGATCGACGACCTCCTCGACCGCACGTCGTCGAAGTACGCACTGGTGATCTACGCGGCCAAGCGGGCGCGGCAGATCAACGATTACTACAACCAGCTCGGCGACGGCATCCTCGAATATGTCGGTCCGCTGGTCGAGCCTGGCCTGCAGGAAAAGCCGCTGTCGATCGCGCTGCGGGAGATCCACTCCGACCTGCTTGAGCACACCGAGGGCGAGTAAGAGCGCCGGGCGATGAGCTCACCGGCTGCCGCACGGCGGCGCATCCTGATCGGGGTCGGCGGCGGTATCGCCGCATACAAGGTCTGCTCGGTGATCCGGCACTTCACCGAGGCCGGACATGATGTGCGGGTCATACCGACGCGCGCGGCGCTGAACTTCGTCGGCGCGGCGACCTTCGAGGCGCTGTCGGGTCATCCGGTGCGTACCGAGGTCTTTGACGATGTCGATCAGGTGGCCCACGTGCGGCTCGGCCAGAGCGCCGATCTTGTCATCGTGGCACCGGCGACGGCCGATCTGCTGGCCCGCGCGGTGGCCGGGCGGGCCGATGACCTGCTGACGGCGTCGTTGCTGACGGTGCGATGTCCGGTGGTGTTCGTGCCCGCGATGCACACCGAGATGTGGGAGCATCCGGCGACTCAAGCTAATGTCGCCACCCTGCGGGCCCGTGGGAATGTCGTGCTCACCCCCGCATCGGGTCGGCTCACCGGGCGCGATAGCGGCGCCGGCCGCTTACCCGATCCGCAGGAGATTTCGTTGCTCGCCGAGTTGTTGCTCGACCGGCCCGACGCATTACCTTACGATCTCGCGGGCGTGCGCGTCGTGATCAGCGCGGGGGGCACCCGCGAACCGCTCGATCCGGTCCGCTTCCTGGGTAATCACAGTTCGGGCAAACAAGGTTTCGCGCTTGCGCGCGCGGCGGCCCAGCGTGGCGCGATCGTTACCGTCGTCGCCGGTTCCACCAGCGAGGCGGGCGATCCGGCCGGTGTCGAGGTGATTCGTATTTCCACCGCCACCCGGCTCGCCGAGGAGATCACGAAGCGAGCGGCGGAGTCCGATGTGGTGATTATGGCGGCGGCCGTCGCCGATTTTCGGCCGGTCACCACCGCCGAGGCCAAGATTAAGAAGGGTGCGCACGGCCCCGCCCCGATCGAATTGACCACCAACCCGGATATCCTTCGCGGGCTCGTGCAGGCCCGGACCGACGGTGTGATTCCCGCCGAGACCGTGATCGTGGGATTCGCCGCCGAGACCGGTGATGAACACGGCGGGGTGCTCGATCACGGCCGCGCAAAGTTGCACCGCAAGGGCTGCGATCTACTCGTGGTCAATGCGGTGGGCAATGGCAAGGCGTTCGGCACCGAGGACAACACCGGTTGGCTGCTTGCCGCCACGGGAGCGGAGACGGCGTTGCCATTCGGCTCGAAAACACTCATGGCGAGTCGGATACTTGACGAAGTGCGTGCCCTGGTGCCTGATGTAGGGCGCAGTTGATCGCTCCCGACCTTCTGGGGAGAGGGTGTGGGGGGTCAGTGTGTAGCGTTAAACCACCATCGACGGCGATTCCCGGCAGTGGCCTGCTGTCGGCCACCCCCCACCAGGGGACCGTCCAAGTCTTGAGAGGACCAGATGACAACCTCCGCGTCGCGCCTGTTTACCAGCGAGTCGGTCACCGAGGGCCATCCCGACAAAATCTGTGACGCCATCAGTGATTCGATCCTCGATGCGATCCTCACCGACGACCCGAAGGCCCGTGTCGCCGTCGAGACGCTCGTCACCACTGGTCAGGTACATGTGGCCGGTGAGGTGACCACCGATGCCTATGTCGATATCCCCGGCATCGTCCGCAACCGGATCCTTGAGATTGGTTACGACTCGTCGACGAAGGGATTCGACGGGGCGTCGTGCGGTGTGAATATCGCGATCGGTGCTCAGTCGCCCGATATCGCCGGTGGCGTGTTCAATTCGCATGAGAGCCGCAGCGGTATCTCCGAAGACGAGATCGACGCCCAGGGCGCTGGCGATCAGGGTCTGATGTTCGGTTACGCCACAGACGAGACGCCCGAGCTGATGCCGGTCCCGATCGCATTGGCGCACCGGCTGGCACGTCGGCTGACGGAGTCACGGAAGACGGGCGCCCTGCCGTATCTGCGTCCCGACGGCAAGACCCAGGTCACCATCGAGTACGCGGGTGATAAGCCGGTCCGACTCGACACCGTCGTGGTGTCCACTCAGCACGCCGCCGATATCGACCTCGAGAACATGCTCACCCCCGATATCCGCAGCCAGGTTCTCGACACGGTGTTCGCCGAGTTGGATCTTCCCGATCTCGACACCTCCGATTTCCGCCTCTTCGTCAACCCGACCGGCAAGTTTGTGCTCGGCGGTCCGATGGGTGACGCGGGATTGACCGGCCGCAAGATCATCGTCGATACCTACGGCGGCATGGCCCGTCACGGTGGCGGCGCCTTCTCCGGTAAGGATCCGTCAAAGGTCGACCGCAGCGCCGCCTATGCGATGCGGTGGGTCGCCAAGAACGCGGTCGCCGCGGGCCTGGCCAGCCGCATCGAGGTGCAGGTCGCCTACGCCATCGGTAAGGCATCTCCGGTCGGTCTTTTCGTTGAGACATTCGGTACCGAGAAGACGGATCCGGCCGCAATTCAGAAGGCCATCACCGAGGTGTTCGATCTGCGTCCGCTGGCGATTATCCGCGATCTGGACCTGCTGCGTCCGATCTACACACCGACGTCCGCATACGGCCACTTCGGCCGCACCGACGTCGATCTGCCGTGGGAGCGCACCGACCGCGCCGATAAGCTGCGCATCTCAGCGGGACTCTGACACCGGAGGTCGGCCCGGCGGCGAGCCGGGGTGCACGCGTACGGGCGGCCGTCAAGCCGATCGCCAAGGTGCTGCCCATGTTGGGGCTGGCACATCTGGATCGTCCCTTCGATTACCTGATCGATGCGGAGCAGGATGGCGATGCGGTGGTCGGCGTGCGGGTGCGGGTGCGGTTCGCCGGCCGGCTGGTCGATGGTTTCCTGCTCGATCGGGTCGAGGAGAGCGATCATCCCGGTCGGCTGGGGTGGATCGATCGCGTGGTGTCGCCCGAGCCGATGCTGTCGCCGGTGATGGCTCGGGTGTGCCGAGCCGTCGCCGACAGGTATGCGGGCACCATGTCGGATGTGATCCGGCTGGCCGTGCCGCCACGTCACGCGCGCACCGAGAAGGAGTCGTCGCCGGCACCGTCCGATGAGGTGGTCACGGTCTCCCGTGCGGGCTGGCGCGCCTACCGTGCGGCCGATTCTTTTCTCGACGCGCTGGCCGGGGGTGCGCCGCACGCGATCTGGCAGGCGACGCCGGGGGAGGATTGGCCCGCTCGGCTCGCCGAGCTGGCCGCGATCACCGCCGCGGCGGGCGGCGGTGCGGTGATTGTCGTGCCCGATCAGCGCGATCTTGATCGGCTGAGCGCGGCGTGTGCGCCGCTGCTGGGTGATCGTTGTGTGACTCTGTCGGCAGGTTTGGGGCCCACCGCCCGGTATCGGCGGTGGCTGGCGGTGACCCGCGGTACCGCCGACGTCGTACTGGGCACGCGCAGCGCCGTCTTCGCGCCGGTGCACGATCTGCGGTTGATCGTCGTATGGGATGACGGTGATGACAGCCTCGCCGAGCCGCGTGCTCCGTATCCGCATCCACGTGAGGTGGCCGTCCTGCGGGCGCATATCGAACATGCGGGCCTGGTGATCGGCGGTTTCGCCCGTACAGCCGAGGCGCAAGCGCTGGTCGAGTCGGGCTGGGCGCATGATCTTGTCGCCGAACGGGCCGTCGTCCGAGACCGTGCGCCGCGCATCGACGCCATCACCGACGACGACGTGCGGGTCGCCCGGGACCGGCTGGCTCATAGCGTGCGCATCCCGGCGCTGGCCTTCGATGCGGCGCGTAAGGCACTCGCCGCCGATACCCCGGTGCTGTTCAGCGTTGCCCGCCGCGGCTACATTCCGTCGCTGGCGTGTACGCGTTGTCGGACCCATGCCCGTTGCCGTGCGTGTCACGGTCCGCTCGAATTACGTGCCGACCAGCATCTTGCCTGTCGGTGGTGTGCCCGCCCGGAGGCGTCATTTCGGTGTCCGGAATGCGGTGGGACGTCGGTGCGGGCGTTGACGACAGGGGCGCGTCGCACCGCGGAGGAACTGGGCCGCGCCTTTGCCGGCGTACCGGTGGTGACCAGCGGCGGTGGGGCCGTCGCCGATCGGGTCGAGCGAGGGGCACGGGTGGTGGTGGCCACTCCCGGCGCGGAACCGGTGGCCGACGGCGGCTATGGCGCGGCCGTGGTGCTCGACACATGGGCCCAGCTTGACCGGGCCGATTTGCGGGTCGGGGAGATCGCGGTGCGACGCTGGATGGCAATCGGTGCGCTGGTGCGTCCGCGTAGCGGCGGCGGCGTGTTGGTGATCGTCGCCGACGCCGGGCTGGCCCCGGTGCAGGCGGTGATCCGTTGGGATCCGGTTGGTTTCGCCGCCGCCGAGCTGGCCGGGCGTGCCGAACTCGGGTTTCCGCCCGCGGTGACGATGGCGTCGGTCGACGGTACGGCGGCGGCGATCAGCGAATTTGTCGACCTGATCGATCTGCCCGAGGGTGCCCAGGTGCTCGGCCCGGTACCGTTGCCGCCGGGGGTGCGGCCACCGGCAGGTGCGGGCGAGAGCAGTGGCGACGAGAGCGACGGTGGCCAGAGCGACGGTGGATCGGTGGAACGTATCCTGGTGCGCACCGATCGGCGGTCGGGTCGGCTGCTCGCGGCGGCGTTGACCGCCGCGCAGGTACGGCGCAACGCCCACCATCAGGGCGGGCGGATCCGCGTTCAGCTGGATCCCCCTACCATCGGATAAACGTCATTGCGACGAGCGCAATACAGATGATCGCAATGCAGACGAGCGCAATACAGATGTCAGCCAATACAGGAGTGAAGGAGCGCAAGTGCGGATCGTGTTCGCTGGGACACCGGAGGCGGCGGTGCCCTCGCTCCGGCGGCTCCTCGCTTCATCCGAACACGAGGTGGTCGGGGTCATTTCCCGGCCCGACGCGGTGTCTGGGCGCGGCCGTAAGGTCAGCCGCGCACCGATCGCCGTGCTCGCCGACGAGCACGGTATCGAGGTGATCACGCCACGGCGGTTGGCTGAACCCGATGTCGGGGACACGCTGAGGCGGTGGTCGCCGGAGATCGGCGCGGTGGTCGCCTACGGTGGACTGGTGCCCGTGCCGATCCTCGACCTACTCCCACATGGCTGGGTGAACCTGCACTTCTCGGTGCTGCCCGCATGGCGGGGTGCGGCCCCGGTGCAGGCCGCTATCGCCGCGGGTGACGAGACCACCGGGGCCAGCGTCTTCCGGCTGGAGAAGGGACTCGATACGGGTCCGGTGTTTGGTGTGCTCACCGAAGCCATCGCGCCCACCGACACCAGTGGTGACCTGCTTGAGCGACTCGCCGATGCGGGCGCGGGGCTGTTGGTGTCGACTCTCGACGGCATCGAGGCGGGCGCGTTGACGGCAGTGCCTCAGCCGGTTGACGGCATCAGCCACGCCCCGAAGGTGGAGGTCGATGACGCGCGGGTGCGCTGGGATCTGCCCGCGCATCTCGTTGACCGCCGGATTCGGGCGCATACTCCCGCGCCGGGCGCGTGGACCACGCTCGACGGCGTGCGCGTGAAACTCGGTCCGGTCCGGGTTGTTGATGAGGCTGATGCCGAGATTCCGGATGCGTTGGCGCCCGGCCGGGTCGCGGTGACTAAAAAGACGGTCTTCGTCGGCTCGGGCAGCGATCCGCTGCGGTTGAGTTGGGTGCAGCCACCCGGAAAGAAGCAGATGTCTGCCACCGATTGGGCGCGTGGTGCCCGGCTCGACGCGGATGCGGTGCTCTCATGAGTTCCCCGACGGCCGGGCGGGGAGCCAGGGCGGCCCGTGATCCGAAGCTACGCGATAAAACCGTCGATGCGGTGCGTAAGACGGCCTTGGAAGTGTTGCGGGCGGTCCGTGAACGCGATGCCTACGCCAATCTCGTGTTGCCGAAGTTGCTGCGCGAACGCCACATCAGTGGTCGTGACGCCGCGCTGGCCACCGAACTCACCTATGGGTCGTTGCGTGCGCAGGGCCTTCTCGATGCGGTGATCGCGGCGGCGGCGCGGCGGTCGGTTGATGAGATCGACGGCGAGGTGCTCGATGTGTTGCGCCTTGGCGCGTATCAGTTGTTGCGCACCCGCATCGGCGCGCATGCCGCGGTATCCACGTCGGTCGATCTGATTCGTAGCGAAAAGGGTATGGGCCCTTCGGGTTTCGTCAATGCGGTGTTGCGCAAGATTTCTCAGCGCGATGAGGATCTCTGGATCGATGAGCTGGCGCCGTCGATGGCCGATGATCTGATCGGCAATCTTGCTTTCCGGTACGCCCATCCGCGGTGGATCGCACAGGTGTTCTTCGATGCGCTGGGTGGTTCGGCCGGCGAGTTGCAGGCGGCTCTGGCCGCCGACGATGAGCGTCCGCCGGTGCATCTGGTGGCCCGGCCGGGGCTGATCACCGCCGAGGAACTGGCGCTGACCACGGGTGGCGATCCGGGGCACTATTCGCCGTATTGCGTGTATCTGCCCGGTGGTGATCCCGGTGATATTGATGCGGTCCGGCAGGGCTATGCCGGCGTGCAGGATGAGGGCAGTCAGTTGGTTGCTCGCGCGGTGACGGCGGCCGATGTCGGCGTTGATCACGGACGTTGGCTCGATATGTGTGCCGGGCCCGGTGGTAAGGCAGCGTTGATCGGCGCCATCGCCGATATCGATGGCGCGCATCTGGATGCGGTGGAGGTCAGTCAGCATCGGGCGACGTTGATCCGCGGGGTGACCGGCGATATGCCCGTCGATGTGCACGTGGGGGACGCACGCAATCTGACCGTGGAGACGGGGCTGGCGCCGGGGTTCGATCGTATTCTGCTCGACGCGCCGTGTACCGGGTTGGGATCGTTGCGTCGCCGGCCGGAGGCGCGGTGGCGCCGCCAACCGAAAGATGTGGCCGAACTCGTTGTGTTGCAACAGCAATTGCTGACCGAGGCGTTGCGTCTGGTGCGCCCGGGTGGTGTGGTGATCTACTCGACGTGTTCGCCGCATCCGGCGGAGACCGTCGAGGTGATCGCGGCCGCGCTGGCGGCGCATCCGGGGGTTGAGCAACTGGATGCCCGGCCGTTGGTGGGTGGGGAACTTATCGGTGACGGTCCGCATGTGCAGCTGTGGCCGCACCTGCACGGGACTGACGCGATGTTCCTCGCGGCATTAACCAAGAGCTGACTTTCTCCGTCCCTGCCGTATTTTTGGGCTACCAGGTGACCCAAAAATACGGCAGTATCAGGTCGGTATGGCCTTGATCGCGTCTGCGACGTCGTCAGGCGCGATGTGGTGGTCAGCGAAGTGCAATGCGGGGTGGTGACCGACGCAGTAGCTCACACCGGCCCGCTCAAGCATCAGGACATCGTTGGCATCGTTTCCGAATGCGACGTAACGCCCGTCGGGAATGCCGAGCCGATTGAGCGCGTGATGTTTGGTGATTCCCGACGGGGCGATGTCGATAAACCCCTCCTCGGGGTGCACATTCATCGACAGCCCGGAACCGAGTGCCTTGGTGACCAGGTCGGTATCGGAGGTGAACAGTGCCACCTTGGAATATGTGGGAATCTCGTGGCGGGACACGTTGCGCGCCAACCGTCCAGCATCGAGCTGACGGAAAATCTTGTGCGTGGTGTCGCCGGTGTAGCTGTAATCCCAGTCACCGTCGATCAGGGCCGGCAGTCCATGATCGTCGATCAGCGCATCGATCGCGATTCGATCCTCGTGACCGATGCCGAGTACCTCGGTCTCCTCACCGCGACGTGAGAACGCTCCATTGCCTCCGATCAGCACAGAACCGTGGAGATCGGGCGGAAGTACCGGAAGCAGATCGCGGATGGGGCGAGCGGAGGCAAACACCACTGTCGTTGACTGTCCCCGGCCGATGTAGTCAGTACCCTGCGTGAACTTGAGCCGATCTTTCACCGGTGGCCAGACGGCTTTTCTCGCATCGCATTTGAGCGGATGACGACGAGATCAGTTCTGCGACTTACCTTGTGACGTACACTCTGCGGCAGGGCGAACGCCTGTCCCGGCACACGGATGCGGCGGCACGATTGAGGCGTGTGCGGGCGAGGCGATAGGTTGTCACCCATGAGCACTCCGATCGCCCCGATGATCGCACCGTCGATTCTGTCGGCCGATTTCGCCCGGCTTGCCGATGAAGCCGCCGCCGTTGGTCGCGAGGGTGCGGCCCGTGCCGATTGGCTGCATGTCGATGTGATGGATGCTCATTTCGTGCCGAATCTGACGCTGGGCCTGCCGATTGTGCAGAGCCTGCTCAAGGCCACCGATATCCCGCTCGACTGCCATCTCATGATTGAGAATCCCCGACGATGGGCCCCGGCATATGCGGAGGCCGGTGCCTACAACGTCACCTTCCACGCGGAGGCCACCGACGATCCGGTATCGGTCGCCCGGGACATCCGTGCGGCTGGCGGCAAGGCCGGCCTCGCGATCAAACCCGGCACGGCGCTGGATGCATATCTCGATATCGTGCGCGAGATCGACACCCTGCTCATCATGAGCGTCGAACCCGGCTTCGGCGGGCAGAAGTTCATTCCCGAGGTCCTCGACAAAGCGCGGGCGATTCGTAGCGTCATCGATTCCGCCGACCTGAAGTTACTCGTTGAGATCGACGGCGGAATCAACGCCGACACCATCGAGGAGGCCGCGGCGGCGGGTATCGATTGTTTTGTCGCCGGGTCGGCGGTCTACGGTGCCGACGATCCGGGTGCGGCGGTCGCCGCGCTGCGAGCCCAGGCCGCCGCCGGGCGAACCAGTGCCCGCTGACGATCGCGCTGGCGGTGATACCCCAGCTGCTTTCGACGCCTGGATGCGTCAGGCGATCGCACACTCGCGCGCCGCACTGGGTGCGACCTCACCGAATCCGCCGGTCGGTGCGATCATCGTCGCCCCCGACGGCACGGTGGTCGGCCGCGGTCACACGCAGCCTCCGGGCGGGCCGCATGCCGAGATCGTCGCACTCGCCGACGCGGGTGCGGCGGCTCGCGGCGCGACCGCGATCGTCACCCTCGAACCCTGTAACCACACCGGACGCACCGGCCCGTGCGCGGCGGCGCTCATCGATGCCGGTGTGGCCCGGGTGATCTACGCGGTCGCCGATCCGAATCCGGTGGCATCGGGCGGGGCCGGGCGGCTTCGTGCCGCCGGTGTCGACGTTCACGGTGGTGTTCTCGACGCCGAGGCGCGTCGCGGGCCGCTACGGCAGTGGCTATTCACCCAGGCGCACGGCCGCCCGTTCGTCACCGTCAAGATCGCCGCCACCGTCGATGGCCGGATCGCCGCGCCGGACGGCACCAGCCAATGGATTACCGGGCCCGACGCCCGCGCCCGGGCACACCGCCAACGCGCCGAGATCGATGCCATCGTCGTCGGTACCGGCACCGTGCTCCGCGACGATCCGGCGCTCACCGCACGCCTGGCCGACGGCACTCTCGCGGCGCACCAACCGATCAGAGTGGCCATGGGGCACCGAGACGTGCCGGCCGGCGCGCAACTGCACGATGAGTCCGCACCCTTCCGGCACGTACGTACCCATTCGCCGGCTCAGGTATTGGCCGCGCTACCGGAGGCCACCTGGGTGTTGGTGGAGGGCGGGCCATCGATCATCGGCGCCTTCTTCGACGCCGACCTCGTCGATGAGGTTGAGGCCTACATCGCCCCCGTTGTTCTCGGCGCCGGGGTATCGGCGGTCGCGCGTGGCGATGTCGGCACCCTGACCGACGGCCGCCGACTACAGCTGGCAGATGTCGAGACGCTCGGCGATGATGTGTTGATTCGCTGGGAGCGGGCGGCCGCGCGCCCGTAAGCGCTGCGGTGGCAGCCGCCTTCGATCTGCCGTGATCGCAATTATCGCCGCAGATCGGAGCCTCGTTCCGGGGACGATGTGGCGTAGTCGGTGGGTCAGAAACGACACGCCCGTACAGGGGCGTGCTAGCGTCGAAGGCACACGTTCTCGGGGCGGGGTGAAATTCCCTACCGGCGGTGAGGGGTTGCGAACAGTTCGCGACAACAAGCCCGCGAGCGCCTGTCCTCACCGGGCAGGGACAGCAGATCCGGTGTGATTCCGGAGCCGACGGTGATAGTCCGGATACGAGAGAACATGGCGGTGACGAGCCGTCCTGTCCGCTCCGAGTGGGCACGACAGGAGTGCAGTTTGTTCACCGGCATCGTCGAGGAACTGGGTACGATCGTGGCGCGCGAGGATCTTTCCGACGCCGCCCGGTTCACCATCTCCGGTCCTCTGGTCACTTCCGACGCCGCACATGGCGATTCGATCGCGGTCAACGGGGTCTGTCTTACCGTCGTCGACCTCACCGACGACCGGTTTTCCGTCGATGTGATGGCTGAATCGTTGCGACGCAGTTCGTTGTCGGTGCTTGCGCCCGGTAGCCGGGTCAATCTGGAACGCGCCCTGGCGGCCAACGGTCGCTTCGGTGGGCACATCGTCCAGGGGCATGTCGACGGTACCGGCACGATACTTGCCGTAACCCCGTCGGCGAATTGGACCGTGGTGCGGATCGGGGTTCCTCCGAATGTGGCCCGTTATGTCGTGGAGAAGGGGTCGATCACCGTCGACGGCGTCTCCCTGACCGTCTCGGCTGTGGGTAGTGATGACGTGGTCGGGGACTGGTTCGAAATTTCCCTCATTCCCACG
Source organism: Gordonia sp. (in: high G+C Gram-positive bacteria) (assembly GCA_047605305.1). Classification (GTDB taxonomy): domain Bacteria; phylum Actinomycetota; class Actinomycetes; order Mycobacteriales; family Mycobacteriaceae; genus Gordonia. The sequence goes on along the minus strand of JASGFW010000023.1, from coordinate 4,435 downwards.
ACGTTGCAGGAGACGAATTTGGGCCTCCTCGGTGCAGATGCCCCAGCCGGCAACACCCCAGCCGGCCCGCACCTGGTGAACCTTGAGGTCGATGTGTTAGCCAAATATGTCGAACGCCTGGGGTCTGCGGCCCGGATCGATGCCGGGCGCGACGTGGCAGGAGCGAACTGAACCGATGAGTATCGATAACGTGAGTACGGTCAGACCAGGCGCTGAAGAGTCCCCCGCGCAGGTCGATGGTCACCTGGCGGCCGCTGATCAAGCGTCGGCCGAGCGCACAGCCTCGGGTGAGGTTGTGCTGGACACCATTGAACGGGCCCTGGCTGATATCGCGGCGGGTAAGGCGGTGGTCGTCGTCGATGACGAGGATCGCGAGAACGAGGGCGATCTGATCTTCGCTGCGGAGAAGGCCACTCCCGAATTGGTTGCCTTCATGGTGCGCTACACATCGGGTTATCTGTGCGTTCCGCTCGACGGTGATGCCTGTGACCGGCTTGGGCTGCCGCCGATGTATTCGACGAATCAGGATAAGCACGGTACCGCCTACACGGTGACCGTCGACGCCCGCGAGGGCATCGGTACCGGTATCAGCGCCTCCGACCGGGCCACAACCATGCGGCTGCTCGCCGATCCGACGAGCGCGGCCGACGATTTCACCCGTCCCGGTCATGTAGTTCCGTTGCGCGCCAAGGAGGGTGGGGTGCTGCGCCGGCCCGGGCATACCGAGGCTGCGGTCGATTTGGCGCGGCTCGCCGGTCTTACCCCGGCCGGGGTGATCTGCGAAATCGTGTCGCAAAAAGATGTTGGTTCGATGGCCAAGAGCGATGAATTGCGGGTCTTCGCCGACGAACACGATCTCGCGCTCATCTCGATCGCCGATCTCATTTCGTGGCGTCGGCGCCACGAGAAGCATGTCGTGCGGGTCGCCGACGCGCGAATCCCCACTCCGCAGGGCGTATTCCGCGCGGTGGGCTACGCCAGCATTCACGACGATGTCGAGCATGTGGCGTGGGTGATGGGTGATATCGCGGGTGCGGACGGCACCGGCAGCGATGTTCTGGTGCGGGTTCATTCGGAATGCCTGACCGGCGATGTGTTTGGATCGCTGCGTTGCGATTGCGGGCCGCAACTGGAGGCGGCGATGGAGATGGTTGCCGCGGAAGGCCGTGGCGTCGTCCTCTATATGCGTGGCCATGAGGGTCGAGGTATCGGCCTGCTGCATAAATTGCAGGCGTATCAGCTGCAGGATGCCGGCTCTGACACGGTCGACGCGAATCTGGAGCTGGGGCTTCCCGCTGATTCCCGGGATTACGGTCTGGGCGCACAGATTCTGGTGGATCTCGGGGTGTCGTCGATGCGGTTATTGACCAATAATCCGGCCAAACGCGTCGGACTGGACGGTTATGGCCTGGAAATCGTGGAGCGGGTGCCGATGCCGGTGCGGGCAAATAAGGAAAATCTGCGGTATCTGCGCACCAAGCGTGACCGGATGGGCCATGACCTGCGCGATCTTGATGACACCGATCTCGCCGCAACCGACGCGGCCACTGGAGACGAGGGGCAGGCATGAGTGGCAGCGGAGAACCGATTCTCGATCTCGGTGACGCCAGCGGGTTACGTCTGGCCATCGTGTCGTCGCAGTGGCATGCCACGATCTGCACCGCGCTCCTTGACGGAGCGTTACGGGAGGCAAGCAGGAACGGCATTCCCGATCCGACGGTCATCACGGTGGCCGGTGCGATCGAGTTGCCGGTGATCGCACAGGCGTTGGCCCGCACGCACGACGCCGTTGTCGCACTCGGGGTTGTGATCAAAGGCGAGACACCGCATTTCGACTATGTATGTGATGCCGTCACCGCCGGCCTCACCCGGGTGTCGCTCGATGAGTCCACCCCGGTCGGCAATGGTGTGCTCACCACGCTGACCGAGGAGCAGGCCCTGGCCCGGGCCGGGTTGCCCGATTCCAAGGAGGATAAGGGTGCGCAGGCTACCGCCGCCGCACTCGCGTCGGCGCTGACGCTGCGTGCACTCGGCCGTGGCGAGATACCGCCGACGCGGATCGCCGCGGCGAACCTGCCGAATTCGTGACCACACAACCGGATCCGACGCACCGACTCGACACCGCCGGGTGGGAGATCGACTATCGCTCGCAGCGGCTGACCGTGATCGCGATCGTTGTCGCGATCGTTGTCGCGGTCATTCATCTGATTTTCGGTATCCTGCTCACCATTTCGAATACGGGGCCCACCAACATAGGTGCCGCCGATCAGGCGGCCATCGTCTTGCTGGGCGTTGTGATCGCCTCGGCCGTAGCACTGTTCTCCCGCCCGCGACTGCGGGTGGGTGCCGCGGGTGTGTCGGTGCGCAATCTGTGGGCGGACCGGTTTTTTGGCTGGGAGGAGGTCCGCGGGTTGACCTATCCCGATTCGGGATTCGGCGGTCGCTTGCTGCTGCCGGCCGACGAGCACATCCCGGTGCTGGCGATCCAGGCGCTCGACGGTGAGCGCGCGGTGGCCGTGATGGATCGCTACCGGCACCTTGAGGCCCGCTACGGCAGATATTCCGGGACCGACCCGCGGTGACCGTCACTGTCGGTATCTCGTACTAGCCTGGAATCCGTGGCTGACCCGACTTCCTACCGTCCCGCCCCCGGGACGATCCCCACCGATCCCGGGGTGTACCGGTTCCGGGATGAGTACGGTCGGGTGATCTATGTCGGTAAGGCCAAGAATCTCCGGTCACGGCTCACCTCGTATTTCGCCGACATCTTCTCCCTGCATCCGCGGACGAGGCAGATGGTCACCACCGCGGCGTCGGTGGAGTGGACGGTGGTGGGTACCGAAGTCGAGGCGCTTCAGCTCGAATACAACTGGATCAAGGAATTCGATCCGCGGTTCAATGTCCGCTACCGCGATGACAAGTCGTATCCGATGCTCGCGGTGACCCTCAACGAGGAATATCCGCGGCTGTTCGTCTATCGCGGCCCGCGTCGACGCGGGGTGCGCTATTTCGGGCCGTATTCGCATGCGTGGGCGATCCGCGAGACCGTCGACCTGCTGACCCGCGTTTTTCCGGCCCGGACGTGCTCGGCCGGAGTGTTTAAGCGTCACCGCCAGATCGACCGGCCGTGTCTACTCGGTTATATCGACAAATGTTCGGCGCCCTGCGTCGGCCGGGTCAGTGCCGAGGAACATCGCGGGATCGTCGACGATTTCTGTGATTTCCTCGCCGGCCGCACCGATCAGATGATCCGGCGGCTCGAACGCGATATGACAGCGGCCGCGGCCGAACTCGATTTCGAGCGGGCGGCGCGGCTGCGCGACGATCTCGGCGCGATGCGCCACGCCATGGAGAAGCAGTCGGTGGTGTTTGGTGACGGTACCGACGCCGACGTCATCGCCATGGTCGGCGACGATCTTGAGGTGTCGGTGCAGATGTTCCACGTGCGCGGCGGCCGCGTCCGGGGGCAGCGCGGATGGGTGGTGGAACGGCCCGATAACGAGTCCGTTGGCAGCCATATCAGCCAGTTCCTCACCCAGTTCTACAGTGCCCAAATAGATTTCGATGCGTCGGTGCGCGTTGATGAGGGTCGCGCCCGGGGCGACACGATTCCGCGCGAGGTGCTGGTGCCGGAGCTTCCCGATGATCATGAGGAGCTTGCCGCGTGGCTTTCCGAACTGCGCGGCGCCAAGGTACGGCTACGTGTGCCCGCGCGCGGTGATAAGAAAGCGTTGTTCGATACCGTCGCCCGCAATGCCGGGGAGGCGCTGACCCAGCACAAACTCAAACGCGCCGGCGACCTCACCTCGCGGTCGGCGGCGTTGACCGAACTGCAGGAATCCCTCGGACTCGATCAAGCACCACTGCGGATCGAATGCGTCGATATTTCTCACGTGCAGGGCACCGACGTCGTCGCGTCGCTCGTAGTGTTTGAGGATGGGTTGCCGCGTAAATCCGATTACCGCCACTATTCGATCCGTGAGGCGGCCGGCGAGGGGCATTCCGATGACGTCGCCTCGATCGCGGAGGTCACCCGTCGGCGATTCCTCCGACACCGTAGCGATCAGGAAAGTCCCGCACAGAATGGTGCCGCACAGAATGGTGCCGCACAGAATGGTGCACAGCCGACGGTGAAGAGGTTCGCCTACCCGCCCAACCTGTATGTGGTTGACGGCGGCGCCCCGCAGGTGCATGCCGCGGCGGCGGTTCTCGACGAACTCGGCGTCACCGACGTATCGGTTATCGGGCTCGCGAAACGTCTTGAGGAGGTGTGGCTGCCCGATGACGACGAACCGATGATCCTGCCGCGTACCAGCGAGGCCCTGTTCCTGCTGCAACGCGTCCGTGATGAGGCGCATCGCTTCGCGATCACCTTCCATCGCAGCAAACGCAGCAAACGGATGACGGAGTCGGCGCTCGACGGTGTGCCCGGTCT
>JASGFW010000022.1:0-40630 GCA_047605305.1 Gordonia sp. (in: high G+C Gram-positive bacteria) | reverse complement strand
AGGGCACAACAGGTCTAGGGCACGAGCGGTTTACGGCACCACATTGACCATCCGGCCCGACACCACGATCACCTTGCGCGGCTCTCCGTCGAGAAGACCTGCAATTTTCTCGTCGGCCAGCGCCGCCGCACGCACCGTAGCGTCGTCGGCACCGACGGGCACCGTGATACGGCTGCGAACCTTGCCCTTCACCTGGATCGGAATCTCGATCGAATCGGCCGCCAACCATCGCTCATCGGCCTCGGGGAAAGGTCCGCGCACCAGCAGATCGGGATGCCCCAGCCGCGACCAGAGTTCCTCCGCGATGTGCGGAGCCAAAGGTGCGAGCATAATCAGCAACGGCTGCACCGCCGATCGCGGCGCGCCATCGGAAAAATTCTTAGTCAGATGACTGGTCAGCTTGATCAGCGCGGCCACCGCGATGTTATTGCGCAGTGCGGCGAATTCCTCCCGAACCTCGGCGATCGTCTTATTCAACAGCCGAAGCGTCTCATCGTCAGGAGAAATATCGCGCACGCGCACGCTGCCGGTTTCCTCATCGACAACGAGCCGCCACACTCGTTGCAGGAAACGCTGCAGACCAACAACATCCTTTGTCGCCCACGGCCGCGACTGATCCAACGGTCCCATGTACATCTCGTACAGGCGCAGCGTATCGGCGCCGTATTCGGTGGCGATATCGTCAGGAGTCACTGAATTCTTCAGCGACTTACCCATTTTGCCGTATTCCTGGTTGACCTTCTCGCCGTTGTAGAAGAACTCGCCGTCAACCTCGGTCACCTCCTCGGCGGGCACATAGATGCCACGCGAATCGGTGTAGGCGTACGCCTGAATCATGCCCTGGTTGAACAACTTCCGGTACGGCTCCGAACTCGTCACATAGCCGAGATCAAAGAGAACCTTATGCCAGAAGCGCGAATACAGCAGATGCAGCACCGCATGCTCGACACCCCCGATATAGAGGTCGAGGCCACCGGGATCGTCGGGTCCATGCAGCGCCGGCCGCGGCCCCATCCAATAGGCCTCATTCTCCTTGGCGCAGAACTCATCCTCGTTGGTCGGATCGATGTAGCGGAGTTGATACCAGGAGCTACCCGCCCACTGCGGCATCACATTCGCATCGCGCCGATACGGCTTAACGCCGTCACCCAGATCGAGTTCGACGTTGATCCAGTCGGTGGCCTTCGCCAGCGGCGGACTCGGCTCGCTATCGGCGTCGTCGGGATCGAAGGCCACCGGTGCGTAATCCTGTACCTCCGGAAGCTTGACCGGCAGCATCGATTCCGGCAATGCGTGGGCATTACCCGCCTCGTCGTAGACGATGGGGAATGGTTCGCCCCAGTAGCGCTGCCGGGCGAAGAGCCAATCGCGCAGCTTGTACTGTACGACTCCCTCACCCTTACCTTCGGTCTCCAGCCATTCGATCATCGCCGCCTTGGCATCATCGACACGCAATCCGTCGAGGAATCCGGAGTTCACCAGCGGACCATCGCCGATGAAGGCCTGTTCGATGACGCCATCGTCGGAGCCGATCACCTCGACGATCGGCAGCCCGAAGACCGTCGCGAACTCATGGTCGCGCGAATCATGAGCGGGCACCGCCATGATCGCACCGGTGCCGTAACCCGTCAGGACGTAATCGGCGATGAACACCGGAATGCGTTCGCCGTTAACCGGATTGACCGCGAAACTACCGGTGAAGACACCGGTTTTCTCTTTATTCTCCTGTCGTTCCAGATCAGACTTCGCCGCGATCGACGCCCGGTAGGCCGCCGTAGCCGCACGCGGATCGCTCGCGCCGGCCGTCCACCGCGGGTCGGTACCGGCGGGCCACGCAGCGGCGGTCAGCGTATCGACCAGCCGATGTTCCGGAGCCAACACCACATACGTCGCCCCGAAAAGCGTGTCGGGACGGGTGGTGAACACCTCGATCGGTTCTGTGACGATCGATTCTGGCGCACCGGCCACCGAGAACCGCACCCGGGCGCCCCGGGAACGTCCGATCCAGTTGCGCTGCATGGTCTTGACCTTCTCCGGCCAATCCAGCACATCGAGATCATCGAGCAGGCGATCGGAATATGCGGTAATCCGCATCATCCACTGGCGCAAATGCTTACGGAAGACCGGATAATTTCCGCGATCGCTACGGCCGTCGGCGGTGACCTCCTCATTGGCCAGCACCGTGCCCAGCCCGGGACACCAGTTGACCAGTGAATCACTCTGGTACACAAGACGATAGGAATCCACGAGCGCCGCCCGATCGACGGCCGACAGCTGCGCCCAGTCGCTACCGTCGGCGGGTGTGCGGGCACCGGAGGTGAATTCGGTGATGAGCTCATCGATCCGGCGTGCCTTGTGCGCCGCGTCGTCATACCAGGCGTTGTAGATCTGCAGAAAGATCCACTGGGTCCACCGGTAGAAGGAGACATCGGTGGTGGCCACCCGACGCCGTTCATCGTGGCCTAGACCAAGACGCCGGATCTGGCCCAGGTAACGCTCGATATTGGCCTCGGTGGTGGTGCGTGGATGCGCGCCGGTCGCCACCGCGTACTGCTCGGCGGGCAGCCCGAAGGCATCGAAGCCCATCGTGTGCAGCACATTCTTGCCGGTCATCCGCTGGAACCGGGCATAGACATCGCTGGCGATAAAACCCAGCGGATGACCCACATGCAATCCGGCCCCGGACGGATACGGGAACATATCCTGCACGAAAAACTTTTCTGGGGCGTCATTAGCCGGGGCATTGGCCCCGCCACCCTGGTAGCGGCTCACATCGCCCGCCAGCGGACCCACCGGATTAGGGGCCTCGTAGGCGCGGCGCTCGGCCCACTCCCGCTGCCAGCGCGCCTCAATCTCACCCGCGAGTGCGGCGGTGTACCGGTGCCCGGGCGTCGCTAGGGCGTCGGCGGCTGTGGAGGAAGTGTCGGCAGTACTCACCTCACCAGCGTAATTCGTGCCTTGCGGGCGTCGAAATCGGTGTCGGCGACGATCCGGATGCGACGCACCGCACATCCGCCAGCAGGTGCGGAGGTTCCCCGTTGCCACCGGACATCACCGCATTCGTATGATGGCCAGGTGAGGATCGTCTCGATCGTGGTCGCGGTGAGTGTGTTCGCTCCCGCCCTGTTCTGGGCTGTCATCGGAATCCTCGGCCTAGTCGGCGCGCTGCCCCGCAACCGATGGCTGGGAATCCGCTCCGAATCGACGATGCGCTCGGCACAGGCATTCCGGGTCGGCAACCGGGTGGCCGCTCCCGGCACCCTGGGAGCCGCCGCAATCCTCGTCGGCGGCGGAATACTCACCCTCACCCTCGATAGCTCCTGGTCACCGGCATTCGGTGTGATCGCACTCGTCGTAGCGATGGTCCTGGTAGGCGCGGTCAGCGGGTATGCGATACAGGCGGCCGATGCCGTCATAGTTCCCGATACCGACGACGGCTGCGGATGCTGTGCGCAACCGCATTCGGCAGGAACCACAACATCGGCCGGCACAGAACCGGACGCCGCCACCGCCGCCAGCCCGAGTAGCGACTGCGGCACCGACAGTTGTGTCTCCTGCACACTGCGCGGTATCTGCTCCACCGATGACGCCCTGCATGCAACCAACCATCGCGCACAGGCCTGACACCACGTGTTACGCGGGCTGCTGAGCCGATCCCCGATCGACGGCTTCGTACTGGCCATTCTCGCCGCGGTGGTCGTCGCCGCCATCTTCCCGGCGCGCGGCGCGGGTGCCCACATCGTCGACGTACTCGTCGTCGTGGCCATCGTGGCGCTGTTCTTCCTCTACGGCGCGCGCCTGCACCCACGCGACGCGCTTGCGGGCGTCACGCATTGGCGCCTGCATGTAACGATCCTGGCCTTCACCTTCATCGTGTTCCCCTGTATCGGCGCAGCGTTACGGCCGATCACCGAACCTCTTATCGGCCACGACCTCTACACGGGCCTGCTCTACCTGACGCTGGTGCCCTCGACGGTGCAATCGTCGATCGCCTTCACCTCGATCGCCCGCGGCAACATTGCCGGTGCGATCGTCAGTGCCTCAGCGTCGAATCTGCTCGGCGTGTTGCTCACCCCGGTACTGGTGGTACTGCTCATGCCCGGAACCAGTGGTGTGCACATCACCGCGTCGTCGGTGGTCGCGATCGTGCTGGAAATCCTCGTCCCCTTTATCGCTGGGCAACTATGCCGCCCGGTGATCTCGCCGCTGCTCAAGCGATACGCCGAACCCACGAAGCTCGTCGACCGCGGATCGATCATCCTCGTCGTGTACAGCGCATTCAGCGAAGGTGTGCGCAACGGGATCTGGTCGCTGGTCCGGCCGTGGCAGGTAGTGGCGGTCGCGGTGATCGCCCTGCTACTGGTGATTGTGATGCTCGTCGTGACCCGTGCCGCGGGGCGACGCCTCGGCTTCAACCGGGGCGACGTGATCGCCATCCAGTTCTGCGGCACCAAAAAGAGCCTGGCCACGGGCCTCCCGATGGCCACAGTGCTCTTCAGCGGACCAGTCGTCGGCCTGATCGTGCTACCGCTGATGATCTTCCACCAGCTCCAGCTCATCCTGTGCTCCTGGCTGGCAAGCCGCTACGCCCAAGACACCGACGCGGCCCCGACCGCCACCTGACTCATCCCGCGCGGCGACGCCGCCACCACCGCACCGCGAACCAGCACACAACCAGGCCCACTGAAACGCCCGCCGCGTACAGCAGGATCGTGGCACCCAGCGCCGCACCCGCGAAATAGCCGAGAAGCAGTACCGCGCTCACATAACTCACCACACCGAGGGCGTCGGCCACCAGAAACCGCCGCGGCGCCATCCGCGACATCCCCGCAACCCGCGGCATCACCGTACGGACGTAGGCGACCCACCGACCGGCCACCGTCGCGACCATCCCGTTGTCATCGATCTTGCGGGTAGCCTCCGCCCAGCGGCCCTCGCCCATCCACCGACCGCCCACCGAGTCCGTCAACCGTGGCCCGAAACAACGACCCACGAGATATCCGGTGCCATCACCACCCATCGACGCCAGCACCGTCACAATGATCAGCGCCGTGATATTCGCCGTACCCAGCCCGGCGGTCACTCCCGCGGCCAACAGCACGGCCTCGGTCGGCATGATCCAACCGGCGATAAGGGTGGCCGTTTCGATGTAGGCGACACCGCAGCAGATCAGGTATACCGCCCAGGTGGGCACCAACCGGATGGCGGAGGTCAGCCATTCGGCGATCTGAGTCACTATCCGAGGGTAACCGTGATCAGTTCTGGCTCACATCGACAGGGTACGTCGCCAACAGCGGCAACGGCCACGGTTGCCGACGCACAACATCGGCCCACACGTCGACGGCCGGCGGGGCGAGCAGGTCGCGCGGTAGCGCCGACGCGAGCAACCAGCTGTCCTGGTGCAGTTCGGCATCGAGTTGTCCGATCCCCCAGCCGGAGTAACCGGCGAACACCCGAACCCCGTCGAGTACGCCCCGGAGTTTCTCCGGGTCTTCGTCGAGATCAACCAGCACCACCCGGCCCGCAACAGGCCGCAGGGCGGGATACTCCTCGATGTCAACGCCATGCCCCACCACGCCAAGGCATAGGGCGGCATCCTGCTTCACCGGTCCACCGATGAACAGCGCCTGCGGACTCGCGGCAAGATCAGTCCACCGTGGCAGCAGATTGTGCACCGCCGTCTGGCTCATCCGGTTCAAGATCACGCCGAGACTGCCCGCGTCATTGTGCTCAATAATGTAGATAACGGTGCGCGCGAACATCGACTCATACAGATCCGTCGACGCGATCAGCAACGTGCCTGGCCGGACGCTATTCGTCGACGCGGTGTCACGCGCCGCTCTGGGGTCACGCGCTGTACTGGGGTCACGCGCGGCACCCGGCTCACCGGTATTGCCTCCCGACCCATCCGGCGTGTCGGGGGGAAGATCGTCTGCGCTGTCACCGCCGCCCACGGGAATTATCATCGCACGCCGATGCTCAGCGGTCGGTAGGCTGAACCGGGTGATCTCGCGGTCAGATGGCGCAGGTCGGGCGACCGGCGGCACAGCACACCTCTTCGTGGCGTCGCTGCGACGTTCACCCGGCCTCGGGCGACTACTCGCGGTCCGGCTTGCCAGTCAACTCACCGACGGCATATTTCAGGCCGCACTGGTCGGCGGGGTGCTGTTCAATCCGGAACGGCATGCCGACCCGGTCGCCGTGGCTGGCGGCATCGCAGTATTGCTGCTGCCCTATTCACTGATCGGCCCGTTCACCGGGGCGCTACTCGACCATTGGGATCGCCGGGCAGTCCTGCTGTACGCCAACCTGATTCGTGGACTACTCATCGGCGCCGTCGCCCTCTTGATGGCCACCGCCGCCCCCGACCAACTCGTGCTTTTCGCCGCGCTTGCGGTGACCGGCGCCAGCCGCTTCGTGTCCTCGGGTCTGTCTGCGTCGCTGCCCCACGTCGCCGAACGCGGGGTCATCGTCGCGACAAACGCATTGTTCACCACCCTGGGCGGAACGATGCTCTCACTCGGTGCGGTCGTCGCGATGGGGCTGCGCGCGATCATCGGTTCAGGCAACTCCAGCAGCGCCATCACCATGATCGCAGGAATTGTGATCGCAGTGATCGCAGCCGCCATCGCCCGCCGATTCAGCAACCTGCAACTGGGCCCCGACCAACCCGACGACCCCGGCCGGTCCGCGGTGCACGCGGTGGCCGTCGGTCTGATACACGGCGCCCGCGCCGTAGGCCGCTGCCGACCGGTCGGCGCCGCGTTATCGGCGATCGGGGCTCACCGACTCGTCTTCGGGCTCAACACCCTGCTGATCCTGGTATTCGCCAGGCATACAGGATCCGGGGACGGTCTCGACCAGGTCAGCCTGATCCTCGGCTTCACCGCCGCCGGCGCATTCGTCGCAGCCCTCATCACCCCGGCTGCTGTAGCCCGCTACGGCCGGCGGTCAACCCTGTTGGCCGCGCTGGCCGTCGGCGCACTCGCGCAGGGATCGCTACTGCCCTTCTCTGCACCCGTGTTCTGTGGCGCGGCCTTCGTCCTCGGACTCATCGGGCAGGTCGCCAAACTGTGCGGCGACGCAGCGATGCAGGTGGATATCGGCGACGAAGTGCGCGGTCAGGTGTTCTCGGTCCAGGACGCCGTGTTCAACATCGCTTATGTCGGAGCGATCACGGTCGCGGCGTTCACCATCGCGCCCGACGGACGTTCCCCGGCGCTGATCTGGGTCGGCGTGGGCATCTACCTGATCGGTATCGTCGTGGTCCGGCTGGTGCATACGGCACCCCGATACGGGGCGCCACCGAACGAGAACCCGCCGAACGAGAACCCGCCCGACGACACACCCCCGCACGGCCCGCTTGTCGGCGCCCCCCTGCTCGATCGACCACACGCTCACCGACGCCCGAACTCGGGCGCATCGGCGCCATAACTGACGTCGGCGCGACCATCCCCGTCGGTGTCGACAAGCTCGATATCCGCGGTCCCGTCGCCGTCGGTATCGATGCGCAGGCGGCGGCCACTGATCACCGCGTCATTCCTACCGTCACCATCGAGATCGAGAGCCTCGGCCCGCTCGGGTGCGGGCGGTGCGGGAGACGGCAGCGGAGCAGGTACCGCATTCGTGTGCCCAAGCGGCAGCGTCGCCGGCTCAACCGCCACATCCCACAGACCGCGGCCAGAATCGCGATAAAAGTGCGCGGTCTCATCCGCTTCGTCATGATCGAGCGCTCCACCATCGCGACCCGCGACATCGAGAACCGCAACATCGGCTTGGCCGTCGCCGTCTAGATCCCACAGCGCATCATCGACGCGCTGATCGCCATCAAAATCCAGGCGCACCGCATCGTAGGTGCCGTCATGATCGACGTCGAGATCGGCCGGGCTCGACCATCGGGTCAACTCGCCCTCGCCCGTCCCGAAAAGATAGTCGATCAGCAGATCCATACCCCATCAGACGCGTCCGGACCCATGGCTGGTTCCCCCGGGGCCCACAACTACGCGTCGCGCTGCTGCTCCCACCATTGGCGCAATGCGTCGATCGCTTCCTCATGCGAGAGCGGCCCACGATCGAGCCGCAACTCCTTCAGATAGCGCCACGCGGCGCCGACAACCGGTCCCGGCGGCACACCGAGCAGCTCCATGATCGCGTTGCCGTCGAGGTCGGGACGCACCTTTTCCAGATCTTCGGCGGCACGTAACGCGGCGATACGGTGCTCAAGGTCGTCATAGTTCTGCTGTAACCGCAGCGCCCGACGTTTATTGCGGGTGGTGCAGTCGGCACGAACCAGCTTGTTCAGCCGGTCAAGCAGCGGACCGGCATCGGTCACATAGCGGCGGACAGCAGAATCGGTCCATTTGCCGTCGCCGTATCCGTGGAATCGCAGATGTAAGAACACCAGGGTTGCCACATCCTCGACAACCGCCTTGGGATACTTCAACGCCCGCATCCGCTTACGCACCATCTTGGCACCGACCACCTCGTGGTGATGAAAGCTCACCCCGCCGGCCGGCTCATGCCGCCGGGTAGCTGGCTTGCCGATGTCATGCAGGAGAGCCGCCCAGCGCAACACCAGGTCGGGATCGCGATCTTCGAGATCGATCGCCTGGGCGAGCACCGTCAACGAATGCTGATAGACATCTTTGTGCTGATGATGCTCATCGATAGTCAGTTTCATGCCGGGCACCTCGGGCAACACACGCTGCGCCACACCCGTCTCCACCATCACGTCGATGGCCTCGATCGGGTGTTCACCAAGGATCAGTTTGTCGAGTTCGGCCCGCACCCGTTCGGCCGTGATCCGCTCAAGCTGCTGTGACATCTCCCTTATCGCATCGAAAACCCTTGGCGCGACACTGAATCCGAGCTGGGAGACAAACCTGACCGCACGCAGCATCCGCAGCGGGTCGTCGTTGAACGATTCCTGTGGTGTCGCCGGGGTGTCGATGATCCCGGCGAGCACCGCCGACATCCCATCGAGCGGATCGTAGAATTCCGCAGGCCCGTCCGCTCCGATCGCCACCGCCATCGCATTCATGGTGAAATCCCGGCGCACGAGATCGCCGTCGAGACTATCTCCGAAGCTCACCTCGGGATTGCGACCCACCCCGTCATAGGTGTCGGCACGGTAAGTGGTGATCTCGATCATCACATCACCGCGTCGGGCGCTGATCGTTCCGAAGTCAATGCCGGTGTCCCAGATCGCGTCGGCCCACCCGGTCAGCAGCGTCACGATCGATGCGGGACGCGCATCGGTGGTGAAATCGAGATCGTTGCCGAGCCGCCCGAGTACCGCGTCACGCACCGAGCCGCCCACCAGATGTAACCGATGACCCGCTTCGCTGAACCGGACGCCCAATGGCACCAACACGTCCGACATCGACCGCAATGACACTGCTGCCGCGGCGAGCAACCGGTTACGGCGTTCGTCGCTCGTGGCGTCGGTTGTCGGGTCTGTCACGAGCTGTCAGCGTACCGGCGAAGGGTGGCGCCGTCCGCGCGGGCTCCGCCGCAATTAACCCGGACAGATCACCCAACCCGGTACATGCCGCACCGCCGCGGGGCCACACCGGGCAAACCGCAGGTAACCAGCGACTAGCATCGAGGCTGTGTCCACCGAGTCATCGACCAACCCCGCAGACGTCTCCGGCGACGTCTCAACGGACGGTCCCGGTGGTCAAACCAATCAGCCGCGACGCAGCCGACGCGCCCGTCGCCGCCACCGCGGACAGGACAATCGTCGGTTCGGCGACCCGAAAGCCGAACATCGCAACGGCACCGAACGATCTGCGAACAGCAAAAACGATGACCACCGACGACGATCCCCGACACCGGCTGACGTGGCCAAAGCTACCGGCCGTTCCCGGCGTGCCGAAGCTGGCGGCCCCGGCAGCAGTGATCGCCCCGGCAGTAATGGCCGAGCCGGCGGTAGCGGTCGCGCGGGCGCACCCGACCGAAACGGCCACCCGTCCATCGAGGGTGCGCGCACCCGGGTAACCCCACCGAAACCGTCGGATCTTGCCGGCGCGGCGGCGAAAATCGCCAAGACCGGCGTGCCCCAGGGCGGCGCCGGCAACCCCGCAGCGAATAAGAACCGGCGGCGCGGCCGCAACGAACGCACCACAGACGGCCTGCAGACGGTCCGCGAAACATCGGCGGGCGGACTCGTCATCTCCGACCTCGATCTGCCTGTCGACGAGCTGTGTGCGGCATTGATCGGCCGGATGGATCGGCGCGGCCGGTTGATGTGGTCGCTACCCAAGGGTCATATCGAAACCGGGGAAACCGCCGAGCAGACGGCGATCCGTGAGGTTGCCGAGGAGACTGGGATCCGGGGCACGGTTGTCGCGCCGCTCGGCAAGATCGACTACTGGTTCGTCAGCGAAGGCCGCCGCATCCACAAGACGGTGCATCATTATCTGCTGCGCAGCGTGGGCGGCGAGTTGTCGGATGCCGATTACGAGGTCAGCGAGGTGGCGTGGGTGCCGTTACACGAGCTACCTCGGCGGCTGACGTACTCTGACGAGCGGCGACTCGCCAAGATGGCGCGCAGCGTCATCGCCGATCTCGCTGCCGACCCCCAGCGGTTGGCTCAGTCCGAGGCCGAGAGTAGTCGCACCGAACCCAACGCCTATGAGAAAGCCGCAGCCGCACGCAACCAGCGTCGTACCGAGTATCAGCCCCGCCCAGATGCCCCGCCCCGCCCGGCAGCACCACGCCAGAACGAAGCACCACGCCACAGCGAAGTCACCGCGCGTCATGGCGAAGCACCCGCTGCGGGCCGCTCGCGCCGCCGACGACGACGACCGCGGCGACCGGCCGCCGGGGATGCGTGATCATCTGCGGGCGCTGATCGCACTGTTGGGCGCGCTGACGCTGGCTACTGTGCTCGCGGCACCGGCTGCCGGGGCGCCCGCCGACGACGACCAGGGCCAGCGGCCACAACGATTCGCCACAGTGTCCGTCGAAAGCCTCACGCCGACGCTGGTCACCACCACCTCCAGCGATAACCTCACCATCTCCGGCCACATCCGCAATACCAGTTCCCGGGTGTTGCGGGAGGTGATGGTGCGCCTCGAACGCGGTGACGCGGTGACCGGTGCCGCGCAGTTGCGCACGAGCCTCACGGTGGCGCATCCCCCGATCGAAGTCGCCAGCCCGTTCCGTTCGATCGCCGGTGAGCTGCTACCGGGCTCCTCGGTGGCATTCACCCTGACAATGTCCCTGTCGGGCGTGCGCGGGCTGCAGCTATCGCATACCGGGGTATATCCGCTGCAGGTCAACGTCAATGCCGTCCCCGATTATGGGTCGACCGCCCAGGTGGCTAGTTCCCGCACGCTTCTACCGGTGCTCTCGCTGCCACCGAATACGGCCCGTGCCGCCGAATACGCGGTCAGCGCCGCCGACAACCCCCAGCTCACCCCGGACACCGGCACATCGTCGAATACGGGGCAATCGTGGAACACCGGGTTGGGCGCCGACGGATCGATCTCTGCCGATACCTCCGCACCCACTCGGCTCACCTTTCTGTGGCCACTTGCCGCACCCCCGCAACTCGCCCCGGGAGGTCTCGGTGGCGGCACCGATCCGGCACGTCTGATCAGCGAGGATATGTCTCGCTCGCTGCGATCGGGCCGCCTGCGGACCTTGCTCGACGCAGTCCGTAACGCGGTAACCGACACAGCAGTAACTGACACAGCGGAAGCCAGCACAGCGCCAACCAGCACAGCGGAAACCAACACAGCGGGGGCACCCACCAGCAGCGGCACGAACACCCCGGATAGCGCCGCCCCGCACAACGCTTCCGCCGGCGCGGCCACGATCAGCCAGGGCCCCGACATCGCACCGGCCGCCGCCGACCTCGCGCGAAGCTTATGCCTTGCCATCGACCCTGACCTGCTGGTGACGGTGCAGGCGATGTCTCTGGGCTATGTGGTTTCCACCGATCCCACCGACCCTGCCTCACCGACGGTCCCGGGCAACGGCCAGGATGCCGCTCAGGCGTGGTTATCGGAACTGCGCGGCCTGGCCAAACAGATATGTGTGACAGCACTCCCATTCAGCCAAGCCGATCTCAGCGCCCTCGCCGCGATCAAGAGTTCCGGACTCGTCGCCGCATCCCTCGACTCGCCGGCCGACATTGTTGACACGCTGCTGGGTGTGCACAGCGTCCGCGGGCTCGTCGTGGCACCGATGGGTGCGTTGGATGCCGCGGGAGCTGCGGTGCTGCGCGATTCTGGTCATTCCCGCGTATTGGTCGCCGCGACAACGGTCGCTCCCACCGGCGCACCGGCGGCGACGGGAAGCTACCGGGTTGGGCCGGTCACGGCGCAAACCTTCGACGTGCCGGTCTCCACCGCGCTCGGCGCGCTGGGCACCAATCCGGTGGTGCCCGCCCTGACCCCGCCCGGTCAACAGCTCGACCTGGGCGTCGAATCGGCGTTAAGCCGACGACAATCCGCCCTCGCCGCCCTCGCCTACGCCGCGATCGACACTCCCACCGGTGCTGCCTCGGGCCAACCGCGGCCACTGGCCAACACCAGCGGCCGCGGGCAGGTGCTGATGCCGCCGACATACTGGTCGCCGACCACCGACGATGCCGAAGCTCTCTTCTCCACGGTCACCGTGCTGCTCGGTGCCAAGGCGGCACAGGCCACCCCCCTGCCGACCCTGATCCGCTCCCTCGCCACCTCAACGGCTACCGGTCGCCTGATCGTTCCGGCCGGGATCGGTCCGGTGACCGGAATCGGGCCCAGGCTCACTCCCGCTCTCGCCGATCAGCTCCGCAGCGACGCCGACCAGGCCCTGCGCATGCAGGCGGCCCTCGTCGAGTCCGCTGACGCTAAGGCGAATCCGGAACGGTACCTGGCACCGCTGCGCGAGGATATGCTCCGCGCGATCCGGTTCCCCGAACAACACCGCCCAGCGCAACGCACGAGACTCGACGCTGAACGCACTCGGCGTATCCGTGCGGTCGAGGCGACGATGCATCGCTTAGGTACCGCGGTGACGATCCTCGATCCCGGCGGGCGGTACACGCTGGCCTCCGAACGCAGTCCGCTGCTGCTGGTGGTGCGCAACGATCTCGCCCTGCCGATTCGGGTACGCATCGCCACCGCGGCACCCAAGGATCTCGACATCGGCGATATCGGGGTGGTGGAGATCCCGGCCCGCGGTACCCGACAGATACAGTTGCCCACCCGGGCGTATTCGTCGGAGGCGACGACGGTACACATTTCGATGCTGACCGTTACCGGACTCAATCTCGGTTCACCGATCTCACTGTCGGTGTACTCCAACGCCTACGGCAAACCGCTGTTCATCATCACGATCATCGCGGGTATCGCGCTGGTGCTGCTCACCGCGCGGCGGCTTTGGCGTCGTTTCCGCGGGAAACCCGACCCCGCCGACGCCGACCGCCCCGAACCGGATGAAGACGAACGCGTGGCGGCCGCGAGCACCTATCAGCAGCGGCGCCGCACCCTCCGGCACGAAGGTCCTCCCGTAATCCAGCACACGGTAGGCACCCAAGACACCACAAGTACTGAGCAGACTGAGATCATAGGGACGGACAGGACCGGGGCATGAGCGATCGACGACGGCATGAGGAACTCGTCGGCGAGCGGAGTGCCAGCGGCATCGAAACCAGCGACGAATCGTCGACTGAGCTCGCCCGTGACTCCGACGCGAGCATCCTGCGCACCTCCGGTTCTATCGCACTCGCCACCCTGACCAGTCGGATCACCGGATTCGTGCGGACCGTGCTCGTGCTCGCCATGCTCGGTCCGGCGATCGCCTCGGCCTTCCAGGCCGCCTATGTGCTACCCAACATGATCGCCGAGGTGGTGCTGGGTGCGGTGCTGACGGCGATCGTGATCCCCGTGCTGGTGCGCGCCGAAGCCGAGGATCCCGACGGCGGACGTGGCTTCATCAACCGCATCTTCACGCTCAGCGTCCTCACCTTGGGCGGTGCGACGATCATCGCGCTGATCGCGGCCCCATTGCTCACCTACCTCAATGTCGGTGACGGCGACGTCAACCGCCCGCTGACCACCGCACTCGCCTACCTACTGTTGCCCGAGATCCTCTTCTACGGTCTGTCGGCACTGTTCATGGCGATTCTCAACATGCGTGGATTCTTCAAACCCGGCGCCTGGGCTCCGGTACTCAATAATCTCGTCCAGATCGCCACCCTCACGCTCTATGCGGTCATGCCCGGTCAGATCACCCTCAACCCGGTGCGCATGACCGACCCGCAGCTGCTCGTCCTTGGCATCGGCACCACCCTCGGCGTGGTGATACAGGTGTCGATCCTGATTCCGTGGCTGCGCCGGGCCGGGGTGGCGGTGCAGTGGAAATGGGGTATCGACGCCCGACTGCGCAGGTTCGGGAATATGGCGGTCGCGATCGTCACCTATGTGGCGATCCTGCAGGTCGGCCTTGTAATCACGTATCGCATCGCCGCGCATGCCACCGCGTCGGGTATCAGTGTGTACGCCACGCACTGGCAGTTGCTGCAGCTGCCGTATGGAGTGCTCGGCGTGACGATTCTGACCGCGATCATGCCGCGGCTCTCCCGCAACGCCGCCGCCGACAAGACCGGCGCGGTCATCGATGACCTATCGTTGGCGACGCGGCTCACGATGATCTCCCTCGTGCCCACCGTCGCATTCATGACGTTTTTCGGACCGGCGATCGGCATCGCGGTATTCAATTTCGGCAGGTTCGACGCCAATGTCGCCGCCCAACTAGGTTCGGTGCTCGCCTGGGGTGCCTTCACCCTGATTCCCTATTCGATGACGCTGGTGCAGCTTCGGGTGTTCTATGCCCGGGAGGACGCCTGGACACCGACGGTGATGGTCCTTGGCATCACCGCGGTGAAGGTCGGGGCGTCGTATCTGGGTCCGCTGTTATTCACCGATCCCGATCTGGTGGTGCGGTGGCTGGCACTGTCCAACGGCCTGGGTTATCTCGTCGGCGCGATCGTCGGGCATTATCTGCTGCGGGCGCGGCTGGGCAACGTGGCGCTGGCACAGGTGACCCGCACGACTCTCGTGTCGCTGGGGGTCTCGGTCGGCGTCGCGAGTGGTGTGTGGCTGCTCGCGCAGGTGTCGGGACTGCATCGGCTCGCCACCGGTTACGGCAAGCTCGGGTCGCTGACCTACCTGGCGATGACCGCCGTCGTGGTTCTCGGCACGATTTACGCGGGTTTGGCGGCGGCCGGATTACCCGACGTCGTATCGATCGCTAATTCGGTGCGGCGCATGGCCGGTCGGTTTATTCCCGGATTGGCGCCACGTGGTACCGACGCTGACACACCCCCAGCGGCAACGATCACGGTTGCCTTTCCACGTGTCACCGCCGATGAATCGCTCCCGTACTCTGGTCAGGTACAGGTGATACGACGGTTCGACCGCGGCACCGCGACGTGGCAGTCGTATGCGGTACACAGCGGCGGTGCCGCCGGTACCCGTAACCCGAATCGCCCGGCGCAGCCACAGTTTCCGGCGGATATACGATATCGCAGGAAAGGAGTCGGTTACGTGAGTGACAGCGCCGCGGACCCACTGGTTACGACCTCCCCACTGGGCTCGTCGCCGCGGGTCGGGATATCTCCCCCGCTGCAGCAATCGGGCCCCAGCACCGACGCCGACTCTCTTCGGGAATCCACTTCGGTTGTGGACCAATTTGTTTCAGCTGAACCGAGATCCGCGTCACCGGCTACCACATCACCGGCCACCGCCGTCGAGGGCGCGGATCTCACGGCGGCGCCACGGCCGCGCGGGCCTCGGCTCGTTCCCGGCGCCTCGGTCGCCGGTGGCCGTTACCGGCTCCTTGAGCACCACGGCGGTACCCGCGGATTGCAGTTCTGGCGGGCACAGGACACCAATCTCGATCGTGAGGTCGGGTTGACCTTTGTCGACGCCGAGCAACTGGCACCGCCACTTGAACGGGATGCGCTCGTCAAAACTTCCGATACCGGACCCCAAGCCGTGCTGACCCGCACACTGCGACTGGGGCAGATCACGTCATCGGGTATTGCCCGGGTCCTCGATGTTGTCCGCGGATCGTCGGGCGGGATCGTGATCACCGAGTGGGTCCAGGGTTCGTCGCTGGCGGAGGTGGCCCGCTCCGGTCCGTCCCCGATCGGAGCGGCCCGCGCGGTGCGTGCTTTGGCTGCCGCCGCCGAGTCGGCCCACCGTTCCGGCGGTGCACTGTCGATCGATCATCCCGACCGGATCCGGATCAGCACCGAGGGCAACGCCGTACTCGCCTTCCCCGGAACCCTCGCCGGGGACGATAAATCCTCCGACGTGCGGGGCCTCGGCGCGGTGCTCTACGCATTGCTGCTCGCCCGCTGGCCCCTCGACTCCCAGACCGGCTCCAGGCTTGTCACCACTAACGATGTAACTACCTCCGCCGCAACCACTTCCGGCACACCCGCCACCATCGGCGGATTACCCGTCGCATCCCCCGGACCCGACGGTGAGCCCGTCGAACCGCGCGAAGTTCGGGCTGATATTCCGTTCGAAATCTCGGCGGTGGCCGCACGTGCCCTCGATGGGTCGCGCGGTATCCGCACTGCGGCCACTGTTCAGCACGTTCTCGACCAGGCCACCGTCGTCGACCTCAAGACCGATATGCTCCCGGTCGTCGATTCCTATGTGCCTCCGGTGCGGATAGGTGCAACCGATTCCGATCGGGAGTCGCCCTCGGCCGGCAGGCGCAATCTGGCGCTCCTCGCCGGCGCCGCCCTATTGGCTGTGTTCGTGGTGACCGCGCTCGTCGTCTGGATATCGGGGGCATTCGGTGGCGGCAACAACACCGATATCGACTCGATCCTGACGACAAATTCCGCACCCAGTTCCGCTCGGCAAAATTCCGCCGGGCAAAAATCCGCAGCGGCAAGTCGCGCGGCGACGGCCGTACACGGTCCCATCGGGTTGCGTTCGGTGGCCGTGGTCGATGTGTCGTCTCAGCCGGCCGATAGTTCCGAGAATGTGGCCAACGTGATCAGCGGGGCATCGCCGGCATGGCACACCGATTCTTACCGTGCGTCCCCCGCGTTCGGCGGATTGAAGAACGGGTTGGGTCTCATCTTCGATCTCGGCGGCGATACGGCGGTGCAGACCGTCACCATCACGACGCCCACACCCGGTTTCACGGTGGAGTTGCGCACCTCGCCCGTCGCTACCCCCACCCTCGCCCGTACCTCGGTGGTTGCCCGGGGTGCGGTCGATAGCCCCACGACGTCGTTCACCATCGCCCACCCACAGAAAAGCCCGTATCTGATGGTCTGGATCACCTCGCTGCCCACGAGCAGCCCGGGCAGTTTTCAAGCGCAGATCGCACGCGTCACTATGACTAGCTAAAGCGTCTGTAATTCACGGAAGTGTGTGGCGATATTCCACTTCCGGCGAAGCGCGATGGCGAAGTCACAACAGTGGCTGAAATGGTGCGCCTGATCGGTAGCCCACGGTGAACTACAGTGTCGGCCTGTGCACAACCTAACGAGACATACCCGACAAGACCGGCAAGTGCATTACTCTCATCCGCATGCCGGGGGCACCGTCAGATACGCGCAGCGACGAGGCGCTGCTCGCCGCCCACATTGCCGGCGACCCAACTGCCTTCGCCACGCTCATTTCCCGCCATCACACCCATTTGTGGTCACTGGCGCGACGAACGCTCAATAACCCCGACGATGCCGCCGATAGCCTCCAGGAGGCGCTACTCAACGCCCATCGGATGGCGCACACCTTTCGCGCCGACGCCCGGGTCTCCACCTGGCTGCATCGCATCGTGGTGAATGCCTGCCTCGACCGGATTCGTCGGAACAAAATTCGTCCCACCGTGTCACTACCTGAATATGACACTCCGGCATTGGCCGGCCACCATGACGATTACGGCGCCGTCGACCTCTCCCTGTCGATCGGGCAGGCCCTGGCACAACTGCCGCCCGAGCAGCGCGCAGCGATCATCGCCGTGGACGTCGAGGGGTACACGGTCGCTGAAGCGGCAGCGCAGCTCGGAGTGGCAACCGGCACCATCAAGAGCAGATGCTCACGCGGCCGCCTACGGCTGGCGCGGCTGTTGGGGCATCTACGCGATGAGTAACCCTCCGCACAGAAATATCTCCGTGACGAATGTGTCCGAAAAAACTCATGGAACCGATCCGTCACCGCACTCGTCCAACCTGTCGAGCAACATTTGCCGAGACGTTCCGGGGGAGTGAGACAGTAAACCCATGAGCACGCCGTACCCCGATCCGCCGTTTTCGGCGGATCTTCTCGCCGACCTGCATGCCGGCGTGCTGCCCGACGATATTGCGGCACACGTCCGCGCGTACCTGCCGCACGATCGGGCGGCTGCCGAGATACTCAAAGCCCTCGACCGCACCGTCGACGATCTGCGTTCGATATCGATTGATCAGCTCCCGGTACCACCCGAGGTGGTACTCCGGTCACAACGCACTGTGGCCGCCATCGCCGATGAGACGCGCGCACGCTCGATCCACCGATCACCGCCAGATGCCACCCGGTATTACTCCAGCACACGCGCCCGCACGCACGGTTCCACCGGCCCCGCGCGGCGCCGATCCACCGGGCGCCGGTCCCACGTTGCGGTGGCGGCAACGGTTTCCCTGGTCGCGGCGGCGGTCGCGATAACCGTCGGCATCCTGACCTCCGTACTACCCCGATCCCATCGCGACGAGCCGACGGTGACCGCCCAGCAGTCGACTCCGACGGTGCCGCCAGCCACTCTCGGTAGCGCCGAACGTGTTGCCGCACTGTCGGTTCTGGGCTCGACGTCGGCGGCGCCATTCGGTTCCGCAACCGCGCTGCGCGCGTGCACCGCGGCCAATGGTGTTCCGTCAACAACACCGGTACTGGGATCCGGTGAGATCATGGTCGGCTCGGTGTCGCGCATTGTGATTCTCCTCGCAACCGGAGTGGCCGGCCGGTTCGATGCGCTCGTCGTCGCTCACGGTTGTGGACGGGGTAACCCGGCAACCGTGTCACGCACCACAATTGGCGGATAATCTCCCTAATCGACCGAGGTCACCGCTGCTATCGGCGACACCGCCCGGCCACGCGACCCCACGAACAGGGGAACATCTGCCTTTAGTCTTGTGTTGAACGAGCCGGAATACGCCGCCGCGGGGTTGACGCTGAGCGGCGTGTCCACTAGCACGGAGGACCAATGAGCCAGACAGACAACCCACACATCCACGACCTGATCATCATCGGGTCGGGACCGGCCGGATATACCGCGGCAGTCTATGCCGCGCGTGCCGAACTCGCACCCGTCGTATTCGAGGGCACCCAGTTCGGCGGCGCACTGATGACGACAACCGAAGTTGAGAATTTTCCCGGATTCCAGAACGGCATCCAGGGCCCGGTGCTCATGGACGAAATGCGTGAGCAGGCGATTCGCTTCGGCGCCGACCTGCGGATGGAAGATGTCGAGGCGGTGCGGCTAACCGGAAAGATCAAAGAGGTCGACGCCGGCGGTGAAACGCATCGGGCCCATGCCGTCATCCTGGCAATGGGTGCCGCGGCCCGCTACCTCGGCATCGACGGTGAACAGGAATTGCTCGGCCGCGGTGTTTCCGCATGTGCCACCTGCGACGGTTTCTTCTTCAAAGACCAGGACATCGCAGTGATCGGCGGCGGCGACTCGGCAATGGAGGAGGCGACATTCCTCACTAAATTCGCCCGCACCGTAACCCTGGTACATCGCCGAGACGAGTTCCGGGCCTCCCGGATCATGCTCGACCGGGCGCGCGCCAACGACAAGATCCGGTTCATCACCAACGCGGCAGTCACCTCGGTGATCGGTGACACATCGGTGACCGGCCTTCTCCTGACCGACACCCGTACCGGCGACACCGAGACCATCGAGGTCAGCGGTATGTTCGTGGCGATCGGGCACGACCCGCGTAGCGCACTCGTGCGCGGCCAGGTCGATCTCGACGCCGAAGGTTACGTGCAAGTTCAGGGCCGTACCACCTACACGTCGTTACCCGGCGTATTCGCCGCAGGTGATCTGGTTGATCACACCTACCGGCAGGCCATCACCGCCGCCGGCAGCGGCTGCGCAGCGGCAATCGATGCCGAACGCTGGCTCGCCGAGCAAAGCGATATCGGCCTCGCATCCGTGGCCACCGAAGTCAACGTTTAGACATCACCCGTTCAGATCACCAATCGTTCAGATCACCAATCGTTGAAATAACAAGGAGGACACCCGTGGGTGCACACACGATTCCCGTCACAGACGCGACGTTCAAGGATGAGGTTCTCGGCGCCGACAAGCCGGTCCTGGTCGATTTCTGGGCCACCTGGTGCGGTCCGTGCCGCATGGTAGCGCCCGTACTGGAAGAAATCGCCCGCGACTATTCAGACAAGCTGACCGTCGCCAAGGTCGATGTCGACGCGAATCCGGCTGTCGCCCGCGATTTCAAGATCATGTCTATCCCGACGCTGATCCTGTTCGAGAACGGTGCACCCACCAAAACGATCGTCGGCGCCAAGGGTAAAGCCGCGCTGCTGCGTGATCTCGATTCGGTGGTGGGTACCACGGCCTGATCGACCCACTAGTCCATACATGATGGCACCGGACGAATGACCCACATTCGTCCGGTTTGGTGGTGCCATATCGACCTGAGAGAATGTTGCTGGCAGCGAGCGCAACTTCGGTATCCGCCAGCTAGCCGCCGGAGTTTGCAACGCTCGTGCGAGGAGATCACATGCCAACGTTCCGCCTGGGGGATCGCGGCTCGGCCATCTCTGAGATTCGGTCGATCCTCAGGGGGCAGGGACTCCTCGACGCACCACATGGACGCCACGCCGATCACACCGGCACCAACGGCGAGCTACCGTCCGCAGCTCTCGACACAGACTTCGATGAATCGACCGATCACGCGGTGCGCGCGTTTCAGCAGCAGCGTGGGCTCATCGTCGATGGCATAGTCGGTCCCGCGACGTATCGCGCCCTGCGGGAGGCCTCATATCACCTCGGTGCGCGGGTGTTGCTGTACCGGTTGTCTGCACCAATGGTTGGTGACGATGTCGCCGCGTTGCAAAGCCGCCTGCAAAATCTGGGTTACTACACCGGACTCGTTGATGGCATCTTCCGGGAGAGCACGCACAACGCAGTGTGCCTGTATCAGAGCGAGTACGGACTATCCTCCGACGGAATCTGCGGACCCGCCACACTGCGATCTCTCGAACGTCTCGGTACACGGGTGACCGGTGGGTCGCCCTATGCCATCCGTCAGGAAGAATATGTGCGCCGCTCCGGGCCTCGGTTATCGGGCAAGCGGATCGTTATCGATCCGGGCACCGGAGGCGAACACGCCTATTCGACCGGCGCGCTGGCCGAACTGGAATCGCGGGTGCTGTGGGATCTCGCGGCACGGCTGGAGGGCCGGATGGCCGCAGCGGGTATGGAGACATTCCTCTCCCACGACGGGCGCGGACACACCAGCGACGACGAACGTGCTCGGGTCGCAAATATGGTGGACGCCGACATGATGATCTCATTGCGCTGCGGTCACCATCCGACGCCTGCCGCACACGGTGTCGCATCCTTCTACTTTGGTAATACTCGCGGATCATTTTCGAC
This sequence comes from Gordonia sp. (in: high G+C Gram-positive bacteria), assembly GCA_047605305.1. Taxonomy (GTDB): domain Bacteria; phylum Actinomycetota; class Actinomycetes; order Mycobacteriales; family Mycobacteriaceae; genus Gordonia. The sequence goes on along the minus strand of JASGFW010000022.1, from coordinate 19,000 downwards.
GATCGGACGCACCCTCACCGATTTCATTCAGCGGGAAATTTCTGCTCGTACCCCGTTAATCGACTGCCGCACCCATGAACGCACCTGGGATATCCTACGTTTGACCCGAATGCCGGTGGCGCTCATCGATATTGGCTATATCACCAACCCCGGTGACGCCGCGGTGCTTGATAATCCCGAATACCGCAACGTCATAGCCGACGCTATTCTTGTCGCGGTTAAACGTCTTTACCTGCTCGGGGCTGACGATCGTCCTACCGGTACCTACACCTTCGCTGATCTTCTTGCTGCTGAACGGATTTCTGGCTTCTAACTAGTTATCCCTCAGGGGCGGTTGAATTTTCGACACTTTTATTCGATAGCTGTGAGCGTGCCATCGGAACGACGTCACGCTCGCGGCTGGCCAGGTCGATCGCAGCCATTACCACCAGCTTCTCTAGCGCGCTTTCCACCTCGAACTTCCAGCCGAGACCTTCGTCGAGTTCGAGTCGGAATCGCGGGAAACGCGGGTGTGACGAGACAACGTCGAAGGCTGAGTCTTTGAGAAATCCGGCGTCGATGATGCATTCGGTGCAGAGATCCGATTGGGGGCTGTCCAGGATCTCTCGCGCCACCTCCACGATCGATTCCTCCGACCATGTGGTCAGATCGCCAGGAATCGCGAGTAGCGGTCCATCGTGGCCCGCCGTATCAACGTCGCGATCAGTAGCGGGCAACCGGCGGGGCGCACGCACGATACCGAATGCCTCAACGGCCCGCACGCCGCGGCGAATCAGATCACGTAGGGATGCATCGAGGAGTTGGGTGGCGGCCTCCTCATAACCCGGTTCGGTGCGGATCGACGCCAACAGCACCGCGTCGGGGCTCACGGGTGAGGTGGGGAAGAGTCGAGAGCGAGGGACTCGGCCGGGAGGGGAGTAGAAGGCGGTACCGACCACCACGCCCGTTGCGGCGTCCGTCGCAACCTGCCCGCATGTACCCCACTCCAACAGTACCGACGAGATCCAGGCCTCTTTATCGAATTCGCTTTCAAAAGTGGTCAGTGCGGCGAAGGGGGAGAGCGGAGCAGCGGCGCCTCCCGGAACCATATCTGGACCCGGCGTGTGATCGACGGGTCCAGATACCTCCCAGTACACGCACCGGCGAGTATGGGGCGGTAATGACTCGAAGGATTCCAGATCCAGAGGCGATATCATCAGATTCACCGCACACCGCCTTCGAATATTGCCGCAGTATCCGCGCAATAGTGCAAAAGGATTGCGCACCAATGCTTTTCATGGTCACTGGGTCCACTGTAGCGCTCAACTGTCACTGTGACGTAACTTCCGCATATGTGTGGTTAGGCATTTTCACCCGTACTCACCGCCACTCGGTCTCATGGTTGGCTCTGCTGAGCAATCACTCCCACAATGCGCTCCAGATCGTCGACGGATCCGAATTCCACGACAATCTTTCCCTTCCGTTTGCCGAGACTTACGGTCACTCGCGTGTCGAGGCTATCCGACAGCCGTTCCGCGACATCCTGCAGACCCGGCATCTGGATCTGGCGGCGTCGTGGAGCGGGTGCTGTCGGATCGTTCAGATGGTCGCCTCGGTTAGCGAGAGTGACTGCCTCTTCTGTAGCCCGTACCGATAATCCTTCGGCCACGATACGCGCCGCGAGGGCTTCCTGTTGGTCACTTCCCGTCTCCAGCGCGAGCAGGGCGCGGGCATGGCCCGCCGATAGCACGCCCGCAGCGACCCGGCGCTGCACCGGGATCGGTAGCTTCAGCAGGCGAATCATATTCGTGATCACCGGACGCGACCGCCCGAGACGCGCCGCGAGTTGTTCATGTGTCACGTCGAACTCGTCGAGAAGTTGCTGATACGCAGCGGCTTCTTCAAGCGGATTCAGCTGAGCACGGTGGATGTTCTCCAGTAACGCGTCGCGCAACATATCGCCATCGGGCGTCTCCCGCACGATGGCCGGAATCGCTTCCAGGCCCGCCTCTTGGCTTGCCCGCCAGCGCCGTTCGCCCATCACCAGCTGGTAGCGCACGCCATCATCGGTTGGCTGGTCGAGTTTACGCACAACGATAGGCTGCATAAGCCCGAATTCCTTGATGGAATGCACGAGCTCGGCCATCGCATCATCGTCGAAGACGGTGCGCGGCTGATGCGGATTCGGCTGAATCAGCGCCGGCGCCAGCTCCTGGTAAACAGCACCGACGCCGTTCTCGGCGATGACGCCGGGGGAGTGCTGCCCACCCCCGCCAGCGGCCGCACCCGCCGGGGTGCTCTTGCCGATCACCACGTCCGCAGCCGCCGAGCCGAGTCGGGGAGCGGCCGACTCCGTATCCTGAGGACCAGTTGGAATGAGCGCGGCCAGTCCGCGGCCCAGCCCACCTCGTCGCGCAGTGGTATCTCGCTGACTCACTGAAATCCTCTCGCCGAACAACTGAAAAGTCGATCCGTAAATGTCGGGACCACCGCTATCTGGATGGACACCGGCTGTAATTTCACGCGCGGGTATCCCTGTCCGCACGCAACGCTAATTCACGAGCGGCATCAAGATAACTCATCGCTCCACGTGAACCCGGGTCATATTCAATGATGGTCATCCCGTAACCGGGCGCCTCCGATACTTTGACGCTCCGCGGGATGATCGTGGTGAGCACCTTGCTACCGAAGTGTCGGCGCACCTCTTCGGCAACCTGATCCGCGAGTTTGGTTCGGCCGTCGTACATCGTGAGCACGATCGTCGACACGTGCAGCAACGGATTCAGATGGGCCTGTACCAGTTCAATATTTCTCAAGAGCTGGCCGACGCCCTCCAATGCGTAGTATTCGCACTGAATCGGAATAAGTACCTCTCGCGCAGCAACCATCGCATTGACAGTCAGCAGCCCCAGAGATGGCGGGCAGTCGATGAGCACATAATCGAAGGCATACTCGGCGAGCGCCTCGTCGTTCAACGCATTGCGAAGCCTGTTCTCACGGGCGACGAGCGACACTAGTTCAATCTCAGCCCCGGCGAGATCTAGTGTGGCCGGTACGCAGTAGAGACCTTCATAACTCGAACTCTGCTGGACGGCCTCTCTTAATGTGACCTCGCCAAGCAACAGTTCATATACGGAGTTGATATCCGAGGCGCGGTGATCAATACCTAATGCGGTGCTTGCATTGCCCTGGGGATCCAGATCGATCACGAGCACACGCAATCCGTGAAGAGCCAGCCCCGAAGCAATATTCACCGTGGTGGTGGTTTTGCCGACCCCACCCTTCTGATTCGCAACGGTGATGATGCGGGTATGAGCGGGGCGGGGGAGTTGTCCCGTACCACCCGGCGTGAGCACCTGACTCGCTCTGGCTGCCGCCGCCGCAATCGGGGTGTCATCAAAATTCTGTGCCGCCCCAGCCGCGCCCGCCGCTATCGTTTCACGTGAAACATCCGGGGTCTGCTCGGCCACTCTGTGACTCCTCTGCCCGATCTCGTATTCTCTGTCGGTACTCACTCGTATCGCCCATCCGCCGTATCCGGCCGCCATGCCCACTGATCGATATGGGCCCACTGATCGATATGGCCGTTGCTCACCATTCTGCGCCCTACCGACACCCGCCACCAACTATTGAGGTCGGGGCCTGGTGGGTGACTTCTGCTTACGTCCACGCGGACGCTCGCCACCGGACCGAACGCCGACAATGACCGTTGTTGCTGGATCGAGATAAGCCGTTCCACACTGTTCGACGCGCAGCGCGTCGATACCATTGCGTCTCGCCGACGCGCCATCACGGTCAATTTCTTCCGGCGCCGATGACCCTTTGATCGCAACCAACCTACCTCCGTCGCGAATCAACGGAGCCGACCACTTCGCCAAGCGTTCCAGCGGCGCCAATGCCCGTGAGGTCACCACATCCGCCGGATCGACCGTCCTAAGGACGGAAACATCCTCCGCCCGCCCACGAACTACATTTACCTCCAGGCCGAGAATCTCGACCGCTCTGGTCAGGAATGTAGCCCGGCGTAACAACGGCTCGACCAATGTCACTCGCAAATCCGGACGTGCGATCGCAAGCGGGATACCAGGTAGACCGGCACCACTGCCGATATCAACAACTGAGTTCTCGGGGTCGATCAATTCTTGGATAACCGCGCAATTGAGCACATGCCTATCCCATAGCCTCGGAATTTCACGGGGGCCCATCAAACCGTGAGTAATTCCGTCTGTCGCCAGAATCTCGCAATACTGCTCTGCGAGGGCTAGCCGCCCACCAAAGATCGTTGCCGCAGCCGCAGGAGGATCCGCGTCCAGGACCTGTGCTCGTTCGGCCATCCCGACATCCTGTGGTTCACCCTCAACTCCGTCACTATCTTTATGTTTCACGTGAAACACCACCCTTCACACTCGTGCTCGACCCGCAACCACAGAGAGCGGCTATCGCGATCACGAACTACATGGCTGTAATTAACTCTCATAGAAACCAGAAAGGCCCCGGCCGCAGCCGGGACCTCTCTCACGCACCGTCGATCACGGAGTTTTGATTACGACAACCCGACGCTTGGGTTCGGCACCTTCACTCTCGCTGATCACTCCATCGACCGCAGCCACAGCATCGTGAACGATCTTCCGCTCGAACGGTGTCATCGGTTCGAGCTGTTCCCGCTCACCCGAATCGCGTACCCGTTCGGCCACCTCGCGACCCAGCTGAGCCAGCCGGTTACGACGGTCCGCCCGCCACCGCGCGATATCGAGCATCAATCGGCTACGTTCACCCGTGGTCTGCTGTACTGCCAGTCGAGTCAGCTCCTGCAGGGCATCGAGAACTTCTCCCCGGCGACCAACTAGTTTCGACAGATCCTCGCCACCATCGATGCTCACCACGGCGCGATCACCGTCAACATCGAGGTCGATATCGCCATCGAAGTCCAACACATCGAGGAGTTGCTCGAGGTAATCGCCGGCGATCTCGCCTTCTTCGATCAGGGCATCCTCTTCATCGATCTCCTCGATATCAGAGTCCTCGGCATCGTCGGCCCCATCATCATCGGCCCCGGCGTTGACAATCTCGGGCTCATCAGCGGCCGTTGCGGTGGGGTCGGTGGTCTCGCGAACTTCTGGTTCGTCGTGCGTTGTGGTTTCCGCAGTCATTTCAGTTGCACCTCGCTGTGTGTATTTCGGAGAAGTCTGTGTGGGGAACATCCCAGTAGGGGACTAGCGTCGGCCACCCTTGCGGCCACCACGTTTATTTCCCGGGCGTGTCGTGCCGGTGTTACGGGAATCGGATTCCGATGCCGGTTTCGTCGACGCAGCCGGTTTCGTCGATGCAGCCGGTTTCCCCGATGCGGTCGATTCCGTCGTTGTGTGGTCAGCCGCGTTCGGGCCACCAGACTTCTTCGACCGGTCCGGCCGAACACCCGGCTTGGGTGCGTTAGCTTTCAGCTTTTCCTGCTTGGCCTCACGCTCGGCGGCCTCTTCCTTCTCAATCCGGCCAAACACGAGATGTTGCTGACCATAGGTCCAGATGTTGTTGCTCATCCAGTAGAGGAGAATCGCCACCGGGAAGAACGGACCCGACACTAAGATTCCGAGCGGGAACACATAGAGCGACAGCATGTTCATCATGCGGGTCTGAGAATTGTCCAGAGCCGACTGCGGCTGACGTGCCACCGACGCCCGGGAGTTCAGGTGCGTGGCGATGGAGGCGATAATCATCATCGGGATCACGACGATCACGATGTCCGAACGGGTGAAGTCGATGATGGACGAGGGATCCTGGACGAATGCCTTCCACTCCGTCGTCGGTTCAGTCACATACGAGGAGAGCGGCACCCCGAATAGCCGCGCATCGAGGAAGTTCTGTACTTGAGTCGCGCTGAAGAAGTAGTTACCGGTACTGCGGGTCTGATCGGCGGTCATATGCAGCTGACCCATGCCGGTCGCCATCCGGTTGAACGACCGCAACACATGGAACAAGCCGATGAATACCGGAATCTGCAGCATCATCGGGAGACAGCCCAGGAGCGGATTAAATCCATGCTCCTTCTGGACCTTCTGCATCTCCTCGGTCATCTTGACCCGATCCTTGGCGTACTTCTTACGAATCGCCTGCAGTTGCGGGTTGATCTCCTGCATCTTCTTCATCGTGCGGATTTGACGCACAAATGGCTTGTAGAGAATCGCACGCAGGGTGAAAACCAGGAACACCACCGACAGCGCCCAGGCAATTCCGTTGCCGCCCGGCGTGTTCGGCGTAATGAAATCGAACAGCCAACGCCAGACCCACATGATGCCGGACACTGGATAGTAGATGAAGTTCAGCACGGGTCAGTTACCCCTTACTCCCGTAGGCGGCATCGCGATCACCGCTTCGTGGTTGGTCATTACATAGCTCTCGTCCACCACGTCGGTGTGATGATGGACCGGAGGATCCTCGGCCGGAGACCCCTGTCAGCAACGGAAATCTCCAGATGGTTTCGGGCACCGGGTCGTAGCCCGGCTTATGCCACGGACCGCATTTGATCAGTCGGATCACTGTCAACAGCAGGCCCGCAACAAATCCGTGTCGGTGTAGCGCCGACACCGCATAGGCCGAACATGTCGGCTCAAACCGGCAGGTCGGCAATCGCATCGGTGAAATCCAGGTGCGGTATAACTCGATGAAAAAGATCAGCGCACGCGTGGGAAACTCGTGAATCCACCGCAACATCATGGTGGGGGAGAAGCGGCTCATCACTGTCCACCACGAGTGGATGTGGTTGTGCTCGCAATCGATACGGGTACGGCCAGTCGCCGCACTCGCTTAGTCAGTAATGCGTCGCGCAGTTGGGCTGATAAATCTGCCGTCGATGCGCCGGAACTTGTGGGAAGCGCCCGGATCACCACCGAGGTCTCTTGATCTGGACAGTGACCGACCACATCGCGGAATGCCACACGCAGTTGACGAGCGACACGATGACGCACAACGGCCGACCCCACCGCCTTACTGACGATCAGGCCCAACCATGGGCCGCCACGGGTCGCGATATCGGTGCGTCGGTTCGCAACATCCGGCCATTCCCGGGGGAGTACCAGAACATAAATCACCAGATCACGCGTCGATACCCGCACGCCACGTTTGAGCGTGCGGGAAAATTCGGATCCGCGTAAGACCCGATGAGATGCCGCAGTCATCGACCAGTCACTACCGACGCCACCCACACCCCATTACATGGGGTGTGCGGGCTATCGGATGTGCCGAGTGTCGACGATCAGGCCGTGAGCTTCGCGCGGCCCTTGCTACGACGGGTGTTGACGATGGCACGACCGGCGCGAGTGCGCATGCGCAACCGGAAACCGTGCACACGCGCACGACGACGGTTGTTAGGCTGGAAGGTCCGCTTGCCCTTGGCCACGGCTGAACTCCTTGTGCTCGGTGGGCACGCCAACTTCTCGCGCAACCCACGCTGTACTGGGGGTGGTCTTGCTGATCGAGGCGGCGGTGCCGGACTCGTGCCGGTTGGGTGCCACACACTCATCAGCCGCCCGCAGCCTCTCGACTACGACCCGCCGGTGAACAATGCTTGACACCACGCAAATCCGCATACCTGGATGACCAGTCGAGACTACTGGGTGACCGGGCCCAAATCAAACGAGCAACCCGTCCGCGGCACCGCGGGCTGGGAGCTGACCAGCATGAATACCCGTCTACCACGGCGTTGTCCCATATTGAACCCGTCCTTAGGGACCCGATCGGTGGGTGCGCTATCTCGGTGGCCACACTAATTTTCGCCCTACGGGGTTCGAATAGACACTTCTCGTTGTCGGTGCCGTCACGGGTCTGTTAGCGTCATTCCCGTCCGCCGACGGACGCTACGATCTTCCCGCTCACCTCCCCATCGCGAGTACCTATCGCCACACAGTGGCCGGATACCATCTACCAAGTTGTACACAGATGTGGATAACTATGTGGACAACTCCGGTGGCGACTTGGCTATGGTGAGACCTTCATTGCCAACACTGGTAGTTTCTCCCGGCAGGAGGGTCGTAGGCGTGACTTCAGATCGGGATTCATTCGGTGAGGTCTGGCAACAGGTTGTCGCAGAACTCAATGATGATGCGGCAGCACGTGAGCACGAGCCGCTGACCCGTCAGCAAAAAGCCTGGTTATCGCTGGTACAGCCGCTGACCCTGGCGGAGGGTTTCGCACTTCTGACGGTGCCGACGCCACTCGTGCAGGAGCAGATCGAGCGCAATCTTCGCGAAACCATCAGCGGTGCGTTATCGCGTCATCTTGGTCAGCCCGTTGACCTCGCGGTCCGCATCTCAACACCGCCGCCGATCGCCGAGGCCACCGAAGACGCGCTGGGTCGGCCGCTGCCGGCGGCGGGTACCCCTTCGGCAGGTTCTCCTTCGACCGGTTCCCATTCGACAACTGCCACCATCACGACCCTTGCCGGTGGTGCACCCGATCAAGGCGCCACACCTGCCGGGGCTACGGCGCAAAGTTGGCCAACCTATTTCGGCCAACGACCCACAACGTCGCCGTCGGGCGGTACCGGGGCGAATCTCAATCCCAAGTACACCTTCGACACCTTCGTGATCGGCGCGTCGAACCGCTTCGCTCATGCGTCAGCCGTCGCTGTCGCCGAGGCTCCCGCCCGCGCCTACAACCCGCTGTTCATCTGGGGTGAGTCCGGACTCGGCAAAACCCATCTGCTGCATGCAGCGGGGCACTACGCCCAGCGACTGTTTCCCGGCATGCGGGTGAAGTACGTGTCGACTGAAGAGTTCACCAACGACTTCATCAATTCGCTGCGTGATGACCGCCGGGTCGCCTTCAAACGGCGCTACCGCGATGTCGATGTCCTGCTCGTCGACGACGTTCAGTTCCTTATCGGCAAAGAAGGTATCCAGGAGGAGTTCTTCCATACCTTCAACACATTGCACAATGCCAGCAAACAGATCGTCGTCTCCTCTGATCGTCCTCCCAAACAGCTTGCGACACTCGAAGATCGGCTGCGCACTCGCTTCGAGTGGGGTTTGATCACCGATGTTCAGCCCCCCGATCTGGAGACCCGGATCGCAATTTTGCGCAAGAAAGCGCAGATGGACAGCATCGCGGTACCCGACGATGTGCTTGAACTCATCGCGTCGAAGATCGAACGCAACATCCGTGAACTGGAAGGGGCGTTGATCCGGGTCACCGCCTTTGCCTCGCTCAACAACGCCGCTCTCGACAAGTCACTTGCCGAAGTCGTCCTGCAGGCGTTGTTACCCAATTCCGGCACGCTCGAGGTGAGCGCCGCCAGCATCCTCGCGATCACCGCCGAATACTTCGATATCTCCGTCGACGAACTGCGTGGGCCCGGTAAGACGCGCGCGATCGCTCAAGCCCGTCAGATCTCGATGTACCTGTGCCGCGAATTGACGGACCTCTCCCTCCCGAAAATCGGCGAGACCTTTGAACGCGACCACACCACGGTCATGTACGCCGAACGCAAGATCCGCAAGGAAATGGCCGAACGACGCAAGGTCTACGACCACGTCCAAGAGCTCACCGCGCGGATCAAACAGCGCGCCGTGCGCTGACCCCGGTTCACCCCACTCCGGTTCACCCCACCCCGGCTAACTCTCAACCGTCACCCCAGGGTTTCGGTTCACTTCGTGCTACCCCGACACACCTATCACCCCACCCCGATCCCACACCCGAATTGGCCCGGATCCGGCTGTGGATTAGTTGTGCGGAAAACACGTCTGGATGTGCACCGTACGTGCACAGTCAAAGAACACACGCCCAACTGCCCACAGCCCACACGATCGCTGCAACTCTTATCCCAAGGCCATCCACAACCGGCGCACGCTGTCTTCCTTGGGATTCGATACCTTATCCACATCTTGCACAACACCTATGACTGTTATGGATCCCTCTTCTTAAAGAATCTCTTTTAAGAAGGTCCTGTGCACACAGTCATCGGCCATGCCATCGGTGGCCGCAGCTGCCGGCGCGGGGTCGCACAGGAACCCGGCTACCGGAGACGGGACCCCCAGACAACGCCGTTGTCGGTCTGTGGTTCTAGAGTGGGGATCCCTGACCGGGTACAAGAGAAGGGCAATCACCGAGCATGAAGTTCCGTGTCGCGCGCGATGAGTTTGCCGATGCCGTCGCCTGGGTTGCTCGCAGCCTGCCTTCTCGTCCGCCCGTTCCGGTGCTCGGATGTGTGGTGTTGGTGCCGACTGAATCCGGATTAACCGTTTCGGCCTTCGATTACGAGGTGTCCGCACAAGAAACGATCGCCGTGGAGGTCGCCGAACCGGGCCAGGTTCTCGTCTCCGGTCGGTTGCTTGCCGATATCACCAAGGCGCTGCCGAATAAGCCCGTCGATGTAGTTCTTGATGGTTCCCGGGTGGCGATCACCTGCGGGAGTGCTAAATTTTCGCTCCCGACCATGCCTGTCGAGGATTATCCGCAACTTCCCGACGTCCCCGGCGTGACCGGCACGGTCCCGGCGCAGGTTTTTGCCGAAGCCATCTCACAGGTTGCCGTTGCCGCCGGTCGTGATGACACACTGCCGATGCTCACCGGTGTACGGGTGGAGATCGACGGGAAAACCGTCGTTCTTGCCGCCACCGACCGATTCCGGCTCGCGGTGCGTGAGCTGGAATGGGAACCGACCGATTCCGGTGCGACCGGTGCGGTACTCGTCCCGGCTAAAACCCTGTCTGACAGTGCCCGCACCGCAGGATCCGAGGGGTCTGGCACCATCTCGCTGGCCTTCGGCGGAGGCAGCTCGTTGGGCAGTGAGGGCATTTTGGGCATTCTGGGTGAGTCCAAGCGCACCACCACGAGACTTTTGGATGCCGAGTTTCCGAAGTTTCGTCAGTTGTTGCCGGCCAGCCACACCGCGGTCGCCACGATCGACAGCGGTCCACTGATCGAGGCCATCAAACGCGTCGCTCTCGTTGCCGAACGTGGAGCTCAGGTACGGATGGAATTCAGTGAGGGATCCGTGCTGCTTACCGCCGGCGGAGACGACGCCGGTCGGGCGGAGGAAGAACTTCCGGTGCAGTTCTGGGGTGAGCCGCTGACGATTGCCTTCAATCCCACCTATCTACAGGATGGATTGTCGGCGATCGGTGTGCCCAGCGTCGATTTCGGGTTCACCACCCCGAGCCGTCCGGCAGTCTTGCGGCCGTCCACCGGTGATGAGCCTGTGGCCGATGAATCGGGTGCCTTCATTGCGCCAGACAGCGCATTCACCTACCTGCTGATGCCGGTGCGCCTACCTGGGTAGGAGCGCCGAGCAACCCGGCACCATCGATGGGATGAACTGTGTTCGTGCGTGAGCTGCGGCTGCGCGATTATCGGTCCTGGCCAGATGTCGCGGTGCCACTTGGTCCGGGTCCGACGGTGTTCACCGGGCGCAATGGCTTCGGTAAAACCAATCTCGTCGAGGCGCTGTTTTATCTGGCGACGTTGCGTTCACATCGAGTCAGCACCGATGGGCCGCTCGTGCGTTCCGGGATGGAGTCGGCGGTCGTCACCGCGACCGTTGAGAACACGGGTCGAGAACTTACGGCAACCTTGCAGATCAATGCGGAGGGGTCAAATAAGGCTTGGCTCAACGGATCTCCGCTACGCCGCCCCCGTGAATTACTCGGGGTGCTGCGCGCGGTACTTTTCGCGCCGGAGGATCTGCTGCTCATTCGCGGTGATCCGGCTGATCGTCGCAGATTCATCGACGAACTCGTTGCCGCGCGTGGTCCGCGCTGGGCGGCGGCTCGCTCCGATTACGACAGGGTGCTGCGTCAACGATCGGCATTACTGAAGACGGCAGGTGCGGCGATACGTCGGTCGGGTTCGGATGCTGATTCGGTACTGAGCACACTCGACGTGTGGGATGGCCAGCTCGCCGACCTCGGCGGCCAGGTCACCGCGGCGCGAATCGAGGTTCTTGGCGAACTAGAACCCCATGTCATCAACTCGTACGCCTCGATCGCACCTCATTCGCGCCCGGCGGCATTGCGCTACCGGGCGGCCGCGGGTCCCGATATCGTTCCGGCACCCGGTGAACGCGCTGACCCGGACGTCATCGCCGAGCAACTGCTCACCAGGCTCGCGCAGGCGCGCACCAAGGAGATCGAACGTGGAGTGAGTCTGGTGGGACCGCACCGCGACGATATCGATGTCCTGCTGGGATCCGATATCGCAAAGGGATTCGCCAGTCACGGTGAATCCTGGTCGCTCGCGCTCGCCCTACGTCTGGGATCGGTTGAATTGATCCGTGACGAGGGTGTGGAACCGGTGATCATCCTCGACGATGTTTTCGCCGAACTCGACGCCGCCCGCAGACGCGAACTCGTCACGTATGTGAGCGGGGCAGAACAATTGCTGATCACCGCCGCGGTCGCCGACGATATCCCCTCGCAGATCGGCGGCAGGCGGATTGGCATCGACGTCGTCGAGGGAGCTGCCGGTGGGCGTCATTCTGTTCTCGTCAACACAATTGCCGGGCCAGGGGCGAGCGAGTCACACACTGATGGTGCGCGAATGTCAGACGAGTCGGGGAGAATACTTCCATGACTTCGGGTGAGGCGGGGCACAGCGGCGAGCGGCCGAGTCCGGTCCAGGGCCCTACTGCTGCTGCCGACACACCCAGCGGATATGAGCGGGCACGGCGCGCATTGGAGGAGGCTCGGTCCTCGGCACGTGCCGCAGGTAAATCGGTCGGTCATGGTAGGGCGTCGCCGGTGGGGCGTCCCCGGCCGAAAAGTAGTCGGCGTCGCTGGTCGGGAGCGGGTCCGGACTGGCGTGATCCGCAGCCGTTCGGACGGCTTGTCGGTGGTATCGCGCGTGATCGCGGATGGGAACCCCAGATCGCCGAAGGGACGCTGTTCGGTATGTGGGAGCAGATCGTCGGCGCCGACATAGCTGCTCATGCACAGCCAGAAGTGTTGCGCGAGAAGGTTTTATACATCCAGGCGGAATCGACGGCGTGGGCAACGCAGTTGCGGTATGTGCAGGCACAGATCCTGGCGAAGATCGCTGCGGCGGTTGGTGACGGGATGGTCACCTCGTTACGGATCACCGGTCCCAAGGCGCCGTCGTGGCAGAAAGGTCCCCGGCATGTGCGTGGCCGTGGACCTCGCGATACCTACGGCTAACTCTCAGGCTGCGGGCGTCATACGCCGAGCAGGGCCACCGAACCCCAGACAGAAGCGTCATAGAGGGCGGTTTTGTCTTCAAACCACCGCCGACCGCACCGATACTGAGAAAAATCGATCTATGTGCGCGTTAGCGGCCCTGGATGCATATTCCTGCGTGGATGAGGCAGTACACTGGGGGGAGTTGTCCCGGCAGGGCATAGAAGCGGCCGAAGCCGACCGTACCCCCAGTGCATCCGGATCGTTCCGAAGCACTGCTGTGTGCGCGACGGCCGTACGCGGCATCGATGCCCCGCCGACGGTGAGTTGAGATAGAGCAGTCGAACCCTAGACAGGAGCGGACCCACCCCGTGGCCGACACGAACGACAAGAAGAGCCGGCAAAAGCCCGCTGAATACGGTGCCGATTCCATCAGCATCCTCGAAGGTCTCGAAGCGGTCCGCAAGCGGCCCGGTATGTACATCGGATCCACCGGTGAACGCGGCCTGCATCATCTGATCTGGGAAGTCGTTGACAACTCCGTCGACGAGGCGATGGCCGGCTACGCGACCAAGGTCGACGTGACGCTGCGCGACGACGGAAGTGTCGAGGTCATCGACGACGGGCGCGGTATTCCAGTCGCTATGCATGCCACCGGCGTACCCACCGTGGAGGTGGTGCTGACCCAGCTCCATGCCGGCGGCAAATTCGATTCCGATTCTTATGCCGTCTCCGGTGGTCTACACGGTGTGGGTATCTCCGTGGTCAACGCGCTATCGACCCGCGTGGAGATCGAGATCGCGCGCGATGGTTTCCACTGGTCGCAGACCTATACCCATTCAGAGCCGGGTGAGCTCATCAAGGGTGCGCCGACTCGCAAAACCGGTACCACGGTGCGGTTCTGGGCGGATCCGGAGATCTTCGAGACCACCACCTACAGCGCGGAGACAGTGGCGCGGCGCCTGCAGGAGATGGCATTCCTCAATAAGGGACTCACCATCACCCTCACCGATGAGCGTTCCCAGACGGCGATCGTTCCCGATTCGGTGGATGAGGACGACGACACCGCAGAAAAGCTGCCTACCGCCGAGGATCAGGCGGTTGCACAGGCACCGGCCAAACCGGTGAAACCCCGCACCCGTACCTATCATTATCCCGATGGCCTTATCGACTACATCAAACATCTCAACCGCACCAAGCAACCGATCCATACGTCGGTAGTCGGCTTCACGGGGCTGGGCACCGGCCATCAGGTCGAGATCGCGATGCAGTGGAATTCGGGATACTCCGAGTCGGTGCACACCTTTGCCAACACCATCAACACGGTGGAAGGCGGCACCCATGAGGAGGGCTTCCGTGCGGCTCTCACCTCGACGGTCAATAAGTACGCACTCGATAAGAAGCTACTCAAGGAGAAAGACACCAAGCTCACCGGCGACGACATTCGCGAAGGTCTCGCCGCGGTGATCTCCGTCAAGGTTTCTGACCCTCAGTTCGAGGGGCAGACGAAAACCAAACTCGGCAACACCGAGGTGAAAAGCTTCGTGCAGAAGACCTGCAACGAGCATTTGGGGCACTGGTTCGAGGCGAACCCGGCTGAGGCCAAGATCATCATCAAGAAGGCCGTGGATTCCGCGCAGGCTCGTCTGGCCGCACGTAAAGCGCGAGAATTGGTGCGGCGCAAGACAGCAACCGACATCGGTGGTCTGCCCGGCAAGCTCGCCGATTGCCGTAGCAATGATCCGAGCAAATGCGAGGTCTACATCGTGGAGGGCGACTCCGCGGGCGGTTCGGCGAAATCCGGTCGCGACTCGATGTATCAGGCGATCCTGCCGATCCGCGGCAAGATCATCAACGTCGAGAAGGCGCGTATCGACCGCGTGCTCAAAAACACTGAGGTGCAGTCGATTATCACCGCCTTCGGCACCGGAATCCATGATGAATTCGATCTTTCCAAACTGCGCTATCACAAGATCGTGCTGATGGCGGACGCCGACGTCGACGGTCAGCACATTTCGACGCTGCTGCTGACGCTGCTGTTCCGATTTATGCGTCCGCTCATTGAGCACGGACACGTGTATTTGGCGCAACCACCGCTCTACAAACTCAAATGGCAAAAAATTGAGCCCGAATTCGCCTATTCAGACCGCGAACGCGACGGGCTCCTTGAGGCCGGACGTGCTGCCGGCCGCAAGATCAACCCCGACGACGGCATCCAGCGGTACAAGGGTCTGGGCGAGATGAACGCTCGTGAACTCTGGGAAACCACAATGGATCCGGCCGTGCGCGTGCTGCGTCAAGTGACGCTCGATGATGCGGCCGCCGCCGACGAGCTGTTCTCTGTGCTGATGGGTGAGGATGTGGCCGCGCGCCGTAGCTTCATCGCCCGCAACGCCAAAGACGTTCGCTTCCTGGATGTCTAATGGCCCGGATGCCTGACGGCCACGCCAACTATCGCAACCCATTTTTGTTGGTCGGGGGCGGGCTTGATTGCCGCGCGACCCGACGTCGAAGAGGATGACACATGACTGACACCACGTTGCCGCCTAACGGGGGAGCCGGCGACCGCATCGAGCCGGTCGATCTCGGCCAGGAGATGCAGAACAGCTATATCGATTACGCGATGAGCGTGATCGTCGGCCGCGCACTGCCCGAGGTACGTGACGGACTCAAGCCGGTCCACCGCCGATTGCTCTACGCCTCCTATGACGCCGGCTTCCGCCCCGATCGCGGCTATGTGAAATCGGCGAAACCCGTTGCGGAAACGATGGGTAACTATCATCCGCACGGCGACAGCGCGATCTATGACGCCCTGGTGCGGATGGCGCAGCCGTGGTCGATGCGCTATCCGCTCGTCGACGGGCAGGGTAATTTCGGTTCCCGCGGTAATGACGGTCCCGCCGCGATGCGTTACACCGAGGCCCGGCTCACTCCGCTGGCCATGGAGATGCTGCGTGATATCGACGAGGAGACAGTCGATTTCACGCCTAACTATGACGGTAAGACGCAGGAGCCGACGGTACTGCCCGCGCGGATCCCGAACCTGCTGATCAATGGTTCCGGCGGTATCGCCGTCGGCATGGCCACCAACATTCCGCCGCATAATCTCAATGAGGTTGCTGCGGCGGTGTTTTGGGCGTTGGATAACTTTGATGCCGATGAGGAAACCACTCTCGCGGCCTGTATGGAAGCGATCAAAGGTCCCGATTTCCCCACCGCGGGACTCATTGTCGGGGGCCAGGGTATCCGTGATGCTTACACCACCGGTCGCGGCAGCATCCGGATGCGTGGTGTCGTTGACATCGAAGAAAACAAGGGCACCACGACGCTGGTCGCCACCGAACTGCCGTATCAGGTGAATCCCGATAACCTGATCGCGTCGATCGCCGAACAGGTTAACGAAGGAAAACTCAAGGGAATCAGCAGGATTGAAGATCAATCCTCGGACCGCGAAGGTATGCGTATCGTGGTCACGCTGCGTCGCGACGCGGTGGCCAAGGTAGTGCTGAACAACCTGTACAAGCACAGTCAGCTGCAAACCAGTTTCGGCGCGAATATGCTTTCCATCGTCGACGGCGTGCCGCGTACCCTGCGGTTGGATCAGATGATCCGCTATTACGTCGCACATCAGATTGAAGTCATCGTGCGCCGCACCCGCTACCGGTTGCGTAAAGCCGAGGAACGCGCCCATATCTTGCGCGGCCTGGTCAAAGCCCTCGACGCGCTCGACGAGGTGATCGCGTTGATCCGGGCGTCGGCGAATACCGATGCGGCACGCCAAGGTTTGATCGCATTACTCGATATCGATGAAATCCAGGCGGATGCGATCCTGGCGATGCAGCTGCGGCGGCTCTCGGCGCTGGAGCGGCAGAAGATCATCGACGATCTCGAAAAGATCGAGCTGGAGATCGCCGATCTCAAGGACATCCTCGACAAACCGGAACGCCAGCGGGCGATCGTTCGTGACGAGCTCGCCGAGGTCGTCGAAAAGTACGGTGACGAGCGTCGTACCCGGATCATCGCCGCCGACGGAGACGTCAGCGACGAGGACCTGATCGCGCGTGAAGACGTCGTGGTGACCATCACCGAGACGGGATATGCCAAGCGCACCAAGACCGACCTGTATCGCAGCCAGCGGCGCGGCGGTAAGGGAGTGCAGGGGGCCGGTCTCAAACAGGACGACATCGTCAAACACTTCTTCGTGAGTTCGACGCACGACTGGATCCTGTTTTTCACCACCAAGGGTCGGGTCTACCGGGCAAAGGCCTACGAGCTACCCGAAGCCAACCGCACCGCCCGCGGCCAGCATGTGGCCAACCTGCTGGCCTTCCAGCCGGAAGAGCGTATCGCGCAGGTCATTCAGCTGCAGAGCTATGCCGACGCCCCCTACCTGGTGTTGGCGACGCGTAACGGACTGGTCAAAAAGTCGCGGCTGGAGGATTTCGACTCCAACCGCTCCGGCGGCATCGCGGCCATCAACCTGCGTGGCGATGACGAATTGGTTGGCGCTCAATTATGCAGTGCCGATGATGATCTGCTGCTCGTGTCGCAAAAGGGCCAGTCGATCCGCTTCCACGCCGATGACGAGGCGCTGCGGCCAATGGGCCGGCAGACCTCGGGTGTGCAGGGCATGCGTTTCAACGGAGATGACAGCCTGCTCTCCCTGAATGTGGTTCGCGAAGGCACCTACCTGTTGGTGGCGACCTCCGGTGGTTATGCCAAGCGGACGGGGATGGACGATTACCCGGTTCAGGGACGTGGCGGTAAGGGCGTGTTGACGATTCAGCATGATCGGCGCCGCGGGGAACTGATTGGCGCGATCATCGTCGACGACGCCGCGGAACTGTATGCCATCACCTCCGGCGGTGGTGTGATTCGCACTGCGGCCCGTCAGGTCCGTAAGGCAGGGCGCCAGACCAAGGGTGTGCGCCTGATGAATCTGGATGAGGGTGCCACGCTGATCGCGATCGCACGTAACGCCGACGAGCCGGATACAGATAACTCGGACGCCTGACGCCACGCCGCAGCCCGAGGTGGCATCGTGGGATAGAGCGAATATGGGTAGCCGAGTAAGGGAAGACGAGTGAGCACACCGAACGACCCGGATAACAATGAGCGCAGCCCGCAGAGCCACGGCGGGTTGGTGCCGCCGTGGCAGCGGGGGCCAAAGAATACTGTGTCGGAACCATCTACAGGGGGCGCCGCTAGTTCCAGCGGGCAGGCGCCGGTCACCAAACTCGACAATTTGCCACGTTCGTCGGCGCCGGGGGAGGCGTCCGGCGGTTTCGTCGAGTCGCCGACCCGCACGATCGTGCGGACCTCGATGGGCGATGAGCAGTTGCCTGATCTCGATCAGATCCACCACACGCAGGCACGCCGCGCGGCGACCGAGGAGCGTCCGGCGGCCCCGCGTTCGACACCCACGCAGGTGGGTTCCACGGCGCTGCGCGCGTCGGTGCAAATACGTCGGATCGATCCGTGGGCGACCTTCAAGATCAGCGCGGTGCTCTCGGTGGTCGGTTTCGTCATCTGGATGATTTCGGTGGCGGTGCTGTATCTGATTCTCGATGGCATGGGCGTCTGGGATCAGGTGAATAGCTCATTCGGCACGCTGATCACCGCCGACGGCGCGTCCAGTTCGGGAGACATCATCGGCGCGGGCACCGTCTTCGGTTATGCCTTGGTGCTCGGCGCGATCAACGCGGTGCTGCTTACCGCGTTGGCCACCATTGGCGCGTATGTCTACAACCTGTGTGCCGACGTGGTCGGCGGGGCCGAAGTGACCCTCGCCGATCTCGATTGACCAGCCGTTTTGGTTGAACAGGGTGGCGTCGGGTAACGTCATTCCTCGGTTCACGGGCCTATAGCTCAGGCGGTTAGAGCGCTTCGCTGATAACGAA
>JASGFW010000021.1:0-40764 GCA_047605305.1 Gordonia sp. (in: high G+C Gram-positive bacteria) | reverse complement strand
TGGATCTCGTCGCCGGTGCGGTCGAGGAAGCCGGTGTTGATGAAGACGACGCGGTCACGGGCGGCCTTGATCGAGGCCTTAAGGTTCACCGTGGTGCGGCGCTCCTCATCCATGATGCCGACTTTGATGGTGTTCTCCGGTAATCCGAGAACCTTTTCCACGCGGCCGAACAACTCGACGGTGAACGCGACCTCCTCGGGGCCGTGCATCTTCGGTTTCACGATGTAGATCGAACCCGTCCGCGAATTCTGCAGCCCGTCGGCGGTGACGTTAATCCCGGGCGCCTCGCGCCCCGCGCCGGCCAGACCATGGATACCGATGAGCGAGGTGAACAGGGCATCGAGGATGCCTTCGGGCACCTCGTTGCCGTCGGCATCGAGAACCGCGGGATTGGTCATCAGATGACCGACGTTACGGACGAACAACAGCGAGCGGCCGTGCAGATCGATCTCGGAGCCGTCGGGCGCGGTGTATGACCGGTTGCCGTTGAGTACCCGGGTGAACGTCTTGCCGTTCTTGGTGACCTCTTCAGACAGGTCGCCGCGGTTGAGGCCAAGCCAGTTGCGGTATCCGAGCACCTTATCGTCGGCGTCGACGGCCGCCACGGAATCCTCGAAATCCATGATGGTGGTGATCGCGGACTCCACCACCACGTCTTTGATCCCCGCGGGGTCGGTGGAACCGATCGGTGAGGACGGATCGATTTCGATGTCGAGGTGGAGGCCGTTGTGGCGTAGCAACACCGATGTCGGCGCCGCGGCATCGCCACGGTAGCCGGCGAATGCCGAGGGATCGGCCAGCGTAGAGGTGGCGCCATCGCGCAACGTCACCTGGAGCACATGCGAGGTGCCGGCCTCGACCACCGCGAATCCGGTGACATCGGCGTACCGGTAATTCTCCAGCGGCACGGCCTTGTCCAGGAAGTCTTTGGCATAGGCGATAACTTTGTCGCCGCGAACGGTGTTGTAGCCCTTGCCCTTTTCCGCACCGCCGGCTTCGCTGATGACATCGGTGCCGTAGAGCGCGTCATAGAGCGATCCCCAGCGGGCATTGGAGGCGTTCAACGCGAACCGGGCGTTGAGGATGGGCACCACCAACTGCGGTCCGGCGGTCTCACTGATTTCGCGGTCGACATTGTCGGTGCCGATCTGGAAGTCGTCGGGCACATCGACGAGATACCCGATATCGATGAGGAACTGCTTATATGCCGCGAAATCGAAGTCCGCAGGGGCCCACTTATGGTCACGGTGCCATGCGTCGATCTGTGCTTGCAGTTCGTCACGCTTAGCCAGCAGTGCCTTGTTCTTCGGGGCGAGATCGTTGATTACGGCGGCCGCACCAGACCAGAACGTGTCCTTATCCACTCCGGTTCCCGCGAGGGCCTCGTCGTTGATGAAATCGTAGAGAACGCTCGCGACCTGCAAGCCCTCGACGTTGACGCGGTCGGTGTTGGGATCTGACATGTGAGCCCTTTCTGCCTCACCCGCTGCGAAAGGGAACCGACGACACATGACGGGCGCCGAGCGCCCGGCCGGTGCGGCGATCTCTCACGTCGGGCCGAGAGTATGAGATCTCTGAACGCATTCATGCTACTCGGCAGTATGGTTGCGCTTCACGTCGTGTCGAGCAACGCCCGGCACTGGACTGCGATGTCCGTGCGGAGCGCCGCACCCGCCTCGGCGATCAGGGATTGCTCGCGGATGTAGTCGGCTCGGCCCGCGGCTGTTTCGATGGCGACCGGGGCATAGCCGAAGTCGCGCAAATCGTAGGGGCTGGCCCGCATATCGAGTTCCCGGGCCACCAGAGCCAATTCGAATGCGCGCAACGTCAGCTCAGATGGCAGCAGCGGAGACAGCGTGAGGCACACCCGATAAAGGTCCATCGTGGCATGCAGGCATCCGGGTTGCTCCTGGGAGATGCGGCCGGCACCGGTCAATTCGCGCTCGTTACGCGGGCGCGCGGCGTCGGTGAAAAAACGGAATGCGTCGTAATGCGTACACCGCAGCGGCATCGACTCGACGATCGCGTCGGTACCGGCCGCGCCGAGCCGTAGCGGCACGCTGTGCCGAGGCCGATCGGTGCGGTACACCATTGCCCATTCATGCAGTCCGAAACATCCCAGCCGCACCGGCCGTGACGCGGTAGCGGTGAGCAACTCGACGGTCGTCTGCAGGGCACTGCGACGAGCGGCGGCGTATGCCGGATCCACGCTCACCCCGGCCTCGTCACGACGGTATCCACGCAGGCCCGCGTACTCGTCGAGACGCCGGGAGATACGTCTGCGTTCGCCGGGATCCGTGTCGGCGACGCCGGGCGGTATGGGGGCCAGCACGACGCCGAAACCGGCGTGCCACCGCAGCACATGAGAGGGCCGCGCCGAATAGTAGGTGAACAAGAAGTCGAGCACGGGGTGTGCGATCCCGCGGCGTCGGTCCCGCAGATAGGGGCCGATGAGCGCCTCGACGCGCTCGCGATGCTCGTGGCTACGGCTGGTCCATTCGCTGGCCGAGAGCACCTTGTCGGGTTGATCGCGTCGACGCATTTCAGATCTGATGGGTCTCGTCGCGGACGGTGCCGACGAATTCCTCTACGAGGTCGGCCAGGGCGACGATGCCGATCGTGCGGCCCGACATGTCGACGACTGCACCCAGATGTGAACTTGCCCGCCGCAGGGCGCGGGTGGCCTCGTCAAGCGGGGTATTGGCATCGATCACCGGCAACGGACGAATTTTGTCTGCGCCGATGATGGTGTTCGGACCGATCGATTCGTCGAGGATCTCATCGAGCACATCCTTCAAATGCAGGTAACCGGTGAACGTGCCGTCGCGGCCGCGGATCGGGAATCGGGAGAAACCGGTGTCGCTGACGGCGCGTTCCACCGCGCCGAGGCTCGGGCCGACGCGCCCGGTCATCGGATCGACTTCGACATCGACGCTGCGCATCCGGACCGGTGGAATGATGACTTCGGAGACCGTCCGGCCCACCGATTGCAGGGCGCGAGTGAGGCGCTCATGTTCCTCGGCGTCGATCAACCCTTCCTCGCGTGACTCACCGAGCATCTGCGCCAACTCCACCGGCGACACCGTCGAATCGAGTTCGTCCTTTGGTTCTACCCGCATCGCGCGCAAGCTCGTATTTGCCAGCCAGTTGTAGACGGCGATCAGCGGTCGCACCACCCGGATGAAGGAAAGATGTGCGGGTACCAGCAGCATCGCCGCCGACTCCGGCCCGGCGAGCGCGATATTCTTCGGCACCATCTCACCCAGCAGAATGTGCAGCACCACGACCAGCGCCAGCGCGATTGCGAATGAGATCGGATGTAGCAGCGCATGCGGCACATGCACTACCTGCAGCGGTGCCTCGATCAGATGCGCGATCGCCGGCTCGCCCACCCGGCCCAGCAGCAGTGAGCAGATTGTGATGCCCAGCTGTGCGCCGGCGAGCATTAGCGATAGGCGCTCGGCCGCATAGATCACCGTGCGTGCCCGCGAATTGCCCGCTTCGGCGAGCGCTTCAAGCCGGTCCCGCCGGGCCGAGATCAGAGAGAATTCGGCTCCGACGAAAAATGCGTTGCCGGCGAGCAGTACGACGGCCAGCACCACGGCCCAGAGATCACTCATCGGTCGGCTCGCGACGTGTGGTTGATGCGGTGTCTTCCGTTGGCGACTCGTCGACTACCGGAGTCAGCCGCACGACGTCGATGCGCCGACCATCCATCTGAACCACAGCGGCGTGCCAGCGTATCTCGCCCGCCGACGCGGCGGCATCCTCACCGTCGCGGCCCTCGCCCGACCCATCCGACGGCAGCTCGACAATGTCACCGACCGCTGGGATCCGGCCGAGCACGGACATGATCAGTCCGCCCAGGGTGTCATAGGAACCCTCCGGTGCCTGATAGCCGGTCGCCTCGCGGAGTTCATCGAGGCGTAGCAGACCGGCAAGGAGATAACCGTCCCCGGCAACCTGCACATCGGCGCGTTCATCATCGTGTTCGTCGGTGACATCGCCGAGGATCTCCTCGATGAGGTCCTCGGTCGTCACGATGCCCGCGGTGCCGCCGTACTCATCGATCACCACGCACACTTCCATGCCGTCTGCGCGGATACGTTCCATTACCGCGTCACCGTCGAGCGTCGTGGGCACCTTCGGCACGATCCGTGCGATCGAGGCGACGGTCGTCGTCGACTGCTTTTCCGGCGCGACGGTAAACGCCTGCTTGATGTGCACCACGCCGAGCAGATCGTCGAGGTCGCCATCGCGGACGACGGGAAAGCGTGAATGCCCGGTCCGCGAGGAGGCCATGACCAGATCCCGGATCGTATCGTCGAGGTCGAGGCATTCGACGGTGACCCGAGGGGTCATCAGATCTTCTGCGGTCAGCTCACCGAATTTCAGCGAACGCGCGACCAGGGCAGCCGTATCCTCGTCGATCGAGCCTTGTCGGGCCGAGATACGCACGAGCGAACCCAGCTCCGAGGGCGAGCGTGCCGACCGCAATTCCTCGGCGGGTTCGATTCCGAAGCGACGCACCACCCAGTTCGCGGCACCGTTGAGACCGTCGATCGCCCACTTGAACGCGGCCGAAAACATAGTCATCGGTCCCGCGGTGGCACGCGCGACGGCGAGCGGTGTGGCGATCGCGAGGTTCTTCGGCACCAGTTCGCCGACCACCATCGAGAGCGATGTCGCGATCACGAGTGCAAGCAGCAGCGAGAATCCCGATGCGACATTTGCGGTGAAACCGATTGACTCCAGTGCCGGATCGAGCACCTGCGCCAATATCGGCTCGGCGATGTAGCCGGTGATCAGGGTGGTGATGGTGATCCCGAGCTGCGCACCGGAGAGCTGGAACGACAGGGTGCGGTGCGCGCGCTGCACGAGCCGCGACCGGCGGTCGCCACGGGCGCTCACATCGGCGTCGACAGCTGAACGTTCGAGGGCGGTCAGCGAGAACTCGGCCGCCACGAACAGTGCCGTACCCAAGGTCAGTGCGACGAAACCGACGAGGCTCGCCGCATAGAGGACGATATGCATCCTCACCACCCGCCGGGACGCGGTTGTCCCTCGGCGAATCCGGCCGCCGACTGTACCCCGAGCACGGCCTTGCGGTGCAAGTCGGCCAGCGAGCGGGCCCCGGTATAGGTTGCGGTACTGCGCACACCGCCGCAGATATGGTCGATGAGGTCCTCGACGCCCGGTCGCTGTGGGTCCAGACGAATCCGGGAATCGGAGATCCCCTCCTCGAATAGGCTCCTACGGGCCTGTTCGAAGGCGGTATCGGCGGCCGATCGTGCGGCGACCGCACGTCGCGAGGCCATGCCGAAGTTCACCTTGTACAGGCCCTGCGCATCACGCTGGAGTTCCCCGGGCGACTCGTGGGTGCCCGCGAACCAGGAGCCGATCATCACATTCGATGCGCCCGCAGCGAGCGCGAGCGCCACATCACGGGGATAGCGCACGCCACCGTCGGCCCACACGTGGGCACCCAGTTCGTGCGCCGCGGCGCTGGTTTCGGCAACGGCAGAAAACTGTGGGCGCCCCACGCCGGTCATCATCCGCGTCGTGCACATTGCACCGGGCCCAACCCCGACCTTCACGATCGACGCACCCGCCGTGATCAGATCGATTGCGCCAGCGGCCGACACCACGTTGCCCGCCGCGATCGGTACGCCGAGGTCGGCGCCGACCACGGTCTCGAGTGTAGTGAGCATCTTGTGCTGATGCCCGTGTGCGGTGTCGATGACAATCAGGTCGGCGCCGGCCTCCACCAACGCCCGCGCCTTGCCGCCGACATCGCCGTTGATGCCGACCGCTGCGGCGATCCGTAGCCGCCCGGCATCGTCGACATTGGGTCGGTAGATGCAGTGCCGCAGCGCCCCGAGTTGAGTGAGCACTCCGACGAGCTGCCCGGCGTCGTCGACGAGAACCGCGACGTCACGGTCGAGGCCAGCGAGGGTGTCGAACACTTCTCGCGGTGGGGTGTCGATCGGGAGGACGAGGAATTCACGATCGAGCACATCGCGCAGGCAACTGGTCGGATCGGCGTCGGCGCAGGCGCGTTCGGTGACGACACCCACCGGCGCGCCGTCGGCTACCACTACCGCGGCGCGATGGGCGCGGGTGGGGATCCGGGCCAACGCGTCGCTCACCGTATCGTCGGGTGCCAGCGTGACGGGAGTGTCGGCGACGAGATGGCGTGACTTCACGAATGCGATCGATTCGATGGCCGCGGCGACTGGCAGATCCTGAGGGAGGACTACCAGCCCGCCGCGCCGTGCCACGGTCTCGGCCATCCGGGTACCCGCGACGGCGGTCATATTGGCTACGACGAGAGGAATCGTGGTGCCGGTGCCATCGTTGGTGGCGAGATCCACGTCGAAGCGCGAGGTTACGTCGGATCTATTGGGAACGATGAAGACATCGTCGTAAGTGAGATCCTGAACGCGACGATGACCGTCGATGAATCGCATGTGGTGGTTGTGGCTCCTCGCCGTGGCGTTTCGAATCTGATTTCCCGGATCGGGGTGTTGCGGATACCGCCCTGCTATGCCTCGACTTCGGTGCGGTCGCCGCTCCACAACGTGTGGAATGTGCCGGGCTTATCGACTCGCTGGTAGGTGTGCGCACCGAAGAAGTCGCGAAGTCCCTGGGTGAGCGCCGCCGGCAGGCGTTCGCTGCGCAGTCCGTCGTAGTAGGAGAGCGATGACGCGAAGGCGGGCACCGGAATACCCAGGGTAGTGGCGGTGGCCACGACTCGCCGCCAGCTGTCCACCGAATTCTCTACCGCGCTGCGGAAATACGGTGCCAGCAGCAGGCTGGGCAGATCCGGATTCTCCGTGTAGGCATCGCGGATGCGGTTGAGGAATTTGGCCTGAATGATGCAGCCGCCGCGCCAGATTGTGGCCAGCGCACCGGGGTCGACGTTCCAGCCGTATTCCTTGCTGCCGGCCGCGATCTGGTCGAATCCCTGCGCGTAGGCGACGACCTTCGACGCGTACAGCGCCGCACGCACATCATCGATGAACGCTTCCTTATCGGTGGGCGATTCGCCAAGAGTGCCGGCGCGCAGCCCCTGTGCCGCGGTGCGCTGCGCGGTAGAACTCGACAGTGCCCGCGCGAAGACGGCCTCGGCGATCCCGGTGACGGGAATGCCCAGGTCGAGCGCGGACTTCACGGTCCAACGGCCGGTGCCCTTCTGCCCGGCGGCGTCGACGATGACGTCGACGAGGGGTTTGCCGGTCTCGGCGTCCACCTGTGCCAGCACCTCGGCGGTGATTTCCACCAGGTAGCTCTCCAGGTCGCCGGTGTTCCAGGTGCCGAAGACCTTGCCGATCTCGTCGACAGGAAGGCCGATGCCACGACGCAGCAGGTCGTAGGCCTCGCCGATCAGCTGCATGTCGGCGTACTCGATACCGTTGTGCACCATTTTGACGAAGTGTCCGCTGCCGTCGGGGCCGATGTGGGTGCAGCACGGCTCGCCGTCGACATGAGCGGAGATGTCTTCGAGGAGCGGTCCGAGCGACTCGTAGGAGACGGCAGGTCCGCCCGGCATGATCGACGGACCGTTGAGTGCGCCTTCTTCGCCACCGGAAATGCCAGCGCCGACGAAGTTGAGGCCGCGGTCGGCCATCGCCTTCTCGCGGCGGATCGTATCGGTAAACAGCGAGTTGCCGCCGTCGATGATGATGTCGCCTTCATCGAGTGCGTCGGCCAGTTCATTGATGACCGCATCGGTTGGGTCGCCGGCCTTCACCATGATCAGCACCCGGCGTGGCTTTTCAAGGGCGTCGACGAACTCGGCGATCGTCTCGGTGCGAATGAATGAGCCTTCGCTGCCGTGGTCTTTGAGCAGTGCGTCTGTTTTGGCGATGCTCCGATTGTGCAGCGCAACGGTGTAGCCGTGGCGGGCAAAGTTGCGGGCGATGTTCGAACCCATGACGGCCAGGCCGGTGACTCCGATCTGTGCCTTGGACGACGAGGACGATGTGGCGGCGTTTGTCATTCCTTAAGCCTATTGCCTTCGCAAAAAATATGATCACCCGCCGCATGATTGGCGGTGTGCGAAGCGATCCCGGCGCACTCAGAACGCCGACATTAGGCGGCTGAGCTCGGTTAACCACGGAATAGCAACGGCGAGTGTCGGCACGACGAGGATGGCCAGCGCACTCGCGTAGGCCGCGACCACCATCCAGCGCGGTGCCCGGTCGTGGCGCAGCCGGTGCACCCGGGTCAGGGTTGTGGGGCCGCCGACGGCCATCGCGCCATTGGGGGCTATGGCGTCGGCGCAGGCCACCAGCGCCCGGCCGAGTGTGGTGGGTGCGGTCGCGCGGACGGCTTGGTCGTCGGCGAGTGCTTCGACGAGTAGTTCGACGGCGCCCAGTGCGGACTTGCTGCGGACGAGCCGGGGGAATGCTTCATGCAGCGCGATGAATGCCTCGATGACGAGATCGTGTCGGGCGCGCAGATGGGCGCGTTCATGGGCGATGACCGCGGTGAGTTCTTCGCTGGTCAGCCGCGATACGACGCCTTCGCTGAGGACTACCCGCTGGCGTAGCCCCGGCAAACAGTAGGCGAGCGGTTGTGCGACGTCGATCATGCGGATATCGCGACCGAATAGGTGTGCGTGGTCGGATCGGTCGCAGCTGTCGAGGATGTCGATGAGGTTACGGTGACTGGCCCGGCGTGCTCGCGTGCGCACGCCGACCCGCACGACCGTGAAGATCAGGCGTGCTCCGATGAGCAGAGTCAGTGCGAATACGGCGACACAGACGGCCCAGAGCACGAGGCCGAGACGTTCAATCTCGCGCAGCGGGTTGGTGGTCGGGGTGCCGTCCGATCCGGGGGAGAGGAGATTGGCCGCAATCGCCAGTCCGCAGCTGAATGCCGAGAGAACAGCCGCGAGGGCGATGGCCTGCCACAGTGTCATCGCCGCGCGTGGTGCGCGGATCGGCCACCTGGCTCGTGACAACGCCTCGGGGGCGGGGCCGACGAGCACCAGGGTGAAGATGCCGAAGAGCAAGGCGGTCATCGCGGATGTCCTAGCGGTGGGCTGCTGCGGGGTTAATCGGAGGAAAATCTATCCTGGCTCGCGTGCTCCGCGGGCCGCTTCGAGCTCATCGAGTGCCTGTCGCAACGCTGCGGCTTCGGCGGCACCGACACGTCCGACGAATGACACAAGCGCGGCGTGGCGTGACCCGGGTGCGTCGGCCTCGCGGAGAGCGTCCACCATCAGCGAGGCAACCAGGTCTTCTCGTGGATGTGTCGGTGCGTATTTGTGTGCGCGGTCTTCGCGGATCTGGGTGACGAGGTTCTTCTTCGCGAGCCGCTGCAGCACGGTCATCACCGTCGTGTAGGCCAGCGAGCGATTGCCCGACAGTGTCGCATGCACTTGCCGGACAGTCTGTGGCACCGGACTTGACCACAGGGCATCCATGACGGCGCGCTCGAGATCACCCAACCCGTTCATCTTTCTCATTTTAACTGCTGACTCTCCTGTTCGGCGCGTGTGGTCGCGCCTCTGCTCGGCACACCCTTGACAATGTTGGTAAGGCTAGCCTACATTCATTTCTTGTTGGGCCGCGCG
The DNA here is from genome assembly GCA_047605305.1 of Gordonia sp. (in: high G+C Gram-positive bacteria). Classification (GTDB taxonomy): domain Bacteria; phylum Actinomycetota; class Actinomycetes; order Mycobacteriales; family Mycobacteriaceae; genus Gordonia. The sequence continues at coordinate 31,181 of JASGFW010000021.1, read as the reverse complement.
AGAGTCCTGAGGGCTGCAGAGACCCCCGGTCCACACCCTGGTAGGCCCCACATCCCACACGGGATGTGGGGCCTACCAATTCTTTGCCTACCAATTCCCTGAGGGCGGTGACCCCATTCGGGTTGTGCGGTAGGGGCCGTGCGCCTGCGCTGCACGCAGAGCCGCGACGGGTATCGGATGTGACAGGGGAGAGGCCGTCGCGCCACGCCAGGCCTCGCGTGAGAATGTGAAGGGCATGACGGCTAACAGTGATGAGCTGATGAAGTTAGTGAAAAGCACTAAGGGTCTCGACGGCTTGCTCGGTCTGCAGGTCAGCGAGGTGACGCCGGACACGGTTGTGGCCACACTGGTCATCGAGCCCAAACATCATCAGCCGTTCGGCATCGTGCACGGCGGTGTTTACTGTTCTATCGGGGAGAGTGTTGCGAGCATCAGCGGTTTCGTCTGGCTCGCCGAGACCGGCCACGGGGGAACCGCGGTCGGGGTGAACAACACCACCGACTTCCTACGTTCGGTGAGCGCCGGAACCATCACCGCTCGCTCGACGCCGGTGCACCGTGGTCGCCGCCAGCAACTCTGGCAGGTCGATATGAGTGGAGACGACGGACGATTGCTGGCCCGCAGCGTGGTGCGCCTGCAGAATGTGCCGCTGCCTGACCGGAATGCGTCGCAGTCCGACGGCGCCACAGGATCGGCATGAGCGCGCACCGCGGCCTCGGCGCCGATGCGGCACGTGCGGTCGAGGCCATCCTGGCCCCCGTCGATCGTGATCTTGAGACCGGATTCCCCGGTGACCGGGACACCGCGCAGCCGGTGCACACCGTGTATATCAGCGCCGCCGACGTCGATGTGGACACACCGGCGCAGTGGGGTGAGCGGGCCGCGTCGATCGCCGATGCGGCTGCGGCGGTCCTGGCTGACCTGGCGCCCGCCGACGTCGTCTCGATCGCCCGCGACCGGCTGATGACGAATCCGATCGAAGATTTACGGATCGACCTTGAGGACGGTTACGGATGGCGCGCCGACGCCACCGAGGACGCCGATGCCCGGCGCGCCGGCCGCACCCTGGCGAAGTGGGCGTCGGCAGGTGCGCACAGCCCGCGGATAGCCGGTATTCGGGCCAAGGGACTCGGTGCCGCGGAACGATCGCGCGGGTTGCGTACGTTGGAACTCGTTCTCGACGCGGCGGGCGGCGTACCCGACGGTTTCGTCTTCACCGTGCCCAAGTTGCGCGACGCCAGACAGGTCGACGCCGTCAACGTGATCTGCGCGGAGTTCGAACGCGTACACGGGATTGCGGAGGGCACATTACGGTTCGAGCTGCAGATTGAGATCCCGCAGGCGATTCTGGGACCCGATGGGCGGGCCACCGTCGCCGACGCATTGCATCGCGGCATGCCGCGGGTATCGGCGCTGCACTACGGCACCTACGACTACAGCGCCGCCTGCGGCATTGTGTCGGCTCAGCAGTCATTGGCGCATCCGGTGGCCGATTATGCGAAGTCGGTCATGCAGGCTGCCGCAGCACAGACCGGCGTGTGGATCAGCGACGGCTCCACCCAGGTGATGCCGACGGGCGATTCCGCCCAGGTGGCCGCGGCACTGGTCCGCCATCACGCACTCGTCACTCGTTCCCTTGAGCGGGGTTATTACCAGGGTTGGGATATGCATCCCGGACATCTGGTCACCCGCTGGCTCGCGGTGACGGGGTTCTTCCGGTCGGCGATGCCGACGGCGGCGACCCGCCTGCAAAGTTACTTCGAGAAGCGGTCGGGTGATGTGGTGGATGAACCGGCCACCGCGATGTCCCTCGCGTTGGTTATCGCGCGCGGGAGTGCTGCAGGTGCGTTCACCGCCGATGAGGTGAGCGCGATCGCTCCGTTGTGTACGCCGCAGCGGCTGCGTCAGCTGAGGGCGAGCGGCGGCGCGCTCACGGCGAGTTGACGACGTCCGCACACAAGGTTGCGCTCGGCGCGCCGAGTGTTGCGGCCCGTGGCAGGATGACCACACCAGCACGTGTGGGAGATGTGATCCCCGGTCCCCAAAGGAGAGGTTGTCGTGCGCCTGTCGCCGCATGAGCAAGAACGGCTGCTGATTTCGTATGCCGCAGAGTTGGCGCGACGGCGCCAGGGCCGTGGGCTCAAACTCAACCATCCGGAGGCGGTCGCGATCATCACCGATCACGTTCTGGAAGGGGCGCGTGACGGCCGGTCGGTAGCTGAATTGATGAGTACCGGCCGGGAGGTACTGCACCGTGACGATGTGATGACCGGAGTACCCGAGATGCTGCATGATGTGCAGGTTGAGGCGACCTTCCCGGACGGAACTAAACTTGTCACGGTGCACAACCCGATTAGCTGAGTTGGCGCTGGCACCGAATCTGGTTGGGCGCCATATGTTTAACCGTGTTCACCTATCTGCGTTGAGAACGAGAGGTCACAGTGACTGACACCAGCCCCGCGGTGATACCGGGCGAGGTGATCCCCGCCGAGGGCACCATCGAACTCAATGCGGGTGCCGAGCAGGTGATTTTGACGGTCACCAACACGGGTGACCGGCCGGTGCAGGTCGGCAGTCATGTGCATTTTCCGCAGTCCAACGCCGCACTGGATTTCGACCGCGCCGCAGCTCGCGGCCGGCGCCTTGACATCCCGGCGGGCACCGCGGTGCGGTTCGAGCCGGGTATCGAGATGACGGTGACGCTGGTACCGCTGGGTGGAACCCGCGAGGTGTATGGAATCTCGCTCGACGCACCTGGGAAGGTGGACTGACATGGCGATTCTGGGACGTGACCGCTACGCGCAACTCTTCGGTCCGACCACCGGTGACCTGATTCGCCTCGCCGATACCGATCTGCTCATTGAAGTTACCGAGGATCGTTGCGGCGGACCAGGTTTGGCTGGTAACGAAGCGGTTTTCGGTGGTGGCAAGGTGATCCGTGAGTCTATGGGGCAGAGCCGGGCCACCAGGGCCGACGGTGCTCCCGACACGGTGATCACCGGTGTTGTTGTTCTCGATCACTGGGGGATCATCAAGGCCGACGTCGGTATTCGTGACGGCCGGATAGTCGCGTTGGGCAAAGCGGGTAACCCGGATACGATGGACGGGGTACATCCCGCGCTGGTGATCGGCGCATCCACCGAGATCATCGCGGGCAACGGAAAGATCCTTACCGCGGGCGGAATTGACTGCCACGTGCACCTCATCTGCCCGCAGATCATGGATGAGGCGCTCGGCAACGGCATCACCACGGTCATCGGCGGCGGAACCGGGCCGGCGGAGGGTAGCAAGGCCACGACGGTGACACCCGGTGCGTGGCATCTCGCATCGATCTTGGCTGCCACCGATGGCTGGCCGATGAATATCGCACTGCTGGGTAAGGGTAATACCGTCAGTGCCGAGGCGTTGCACGAGCAGATCCGTGCGGGCGCATCGGGTTTCAAACTGCATGAGGACTGGGGGTCGACGCCGGCCGCAATCGACGCCTGCCTGCGGGTGGCCGATGAGACCGGGGTGCAGGTGGCACTGCACTCCGACACTCTCAACGAGGCCGGGTTCGTGGAACAGACGCTCGGCGCGATCGCCGGCCGCGGTATCCACGCCTATCACACCGAAGGTGCCGGCGGTGGTCACGCACCCGACATCATCACTGTCGCATCGGCGCCGAATGTGCTGCCGAGTTCCACCAATCCGACTCGCCCGCATACGGTCAACACGCTCGACGAGCATCTGGACATGCTCATGGTCTGTCACCACCTCAACCCGACGGTGCCGGAGGATCTGGCGTTCGCGGAGAGTCGGATTCGTCCGTCGACGATTGCCGCCGAGGATCTGCTGCATGATGTGGGTGCCATCTCAATGATCGGTTCCGACGCCCAGGCAATGGGCCGGATCGGCGAGGTGGTGTTACGTACCTGGCAGACGGCGCACGTGATGAAACGCAAGCGGGGAGCGCTTGCCGGTGACGGTCGTGCCGATAACAACCGCGCACGGCGTTACGTTGCCAAATATACGATCTGTCCGGCCATCGCCCACGGTTTCGACGCCGAGATCGGTTCGGTTGAGGTGGGTAAACTCGCCGATCTCGTGCTGTGGAATCCGGCATTCTTCGGCGTCCGCCCGGATCTGGTTATTAAAGGCGGTGCGATCGCCTGGGCGGCGATGGGTGACGCGAACGCATCGATTCCGACGCCGCAACCGGTATTTCCCCGACCGATGTTCGGTGCTGCGCCGAAGGCGGCCGCGAGTACGTCGATCAGCTTTGTTGCCCCGGGCTGCACACCAGATCTCGCCGAGCGCATCGGCCTCGATCGTCGGCTGGTCGCGGTGCGTGACACGCGCGGTATCGGCAAGGCGGATATGCCCAATAACGATGCCCGCCCGGACATCCGCGTCGATCCAGACACGTTTACCGTGACTATCGATGGTGAGGTCTGGGACGCCGCGCCGGTGAGTGAATTGCCCATGGCCCAGCGTTATTTCCTGTTCTGATGATGGTGCCAGATGCATCCTGATGCTGCCGTCTCGCCGCTGGCGATGATGCTCACCCTTGCCGATTCCCGGCTGCCGGTGGGTGGCCATGTGCATTCCGGCGGGGTGGAGCAGGCCATTAGCGACGGGTTCATCCGCGGTGTCACTGATCTGGCGGATTACCTGCACCGGCGCATCACCACCAGCGGACTCGTTGCCGCGTCGATTGCCGCCGCAGTCGCCGACGGTGCGCTCGGAGTGCTTGCGGCGCAAGCAGAAACCGACGCGCGCACCCCGTCGGCGGCCGCTCGTAGGGCTTCTCTGGCTCAGGGGCGTGGCATGGTCCGGTTGGCCAAAAGGATGTGGCCGCACCGTGACTGGTCGGCGCATGCGCCGACCACGCATCTGCCGGTGATCAGCGGCGAGGTCGGTGCGGCGGCCGGGCTGTCGGGATTCCACACCGCGTTGGTGCTCGTGTACACCACGATGAGTGGTTCGGCGACGGCCGGCCAGCGGCTGCTGGCCCTTGACCCCGCCGACGTCGCGGTGATTATCGCCAGGCTCGGACCCGAGTGCGAACGGGTTGCTGCGGCCGCGGCGGTAGGTCTGGCGGATCTCTCCGATCCGGTGCTTGATATTTTCGCCGAACGTCATGAGCGGCAACCGATGCCGCTGTTTATGTCCTGATCTATTCGCCCGACTGAGAGGTTCACCATGCCGCCGCATGTCATCGACGGAGTACCGCACAGCCATGATCATGATCGTCCCCGCCGTAAACGTGAGCCGGGGGAGGCATTGCGGATAGGAGTCGGCGGGCCCGTCGGCTCGGGTAAGACGGCGTTGGTGGCGGCGTTATGCCGACAGCTTCGCGACGAATTGTCGGTGGCGGTGCTGACCAACGACATCTACACCACCGAGGATGCTGATTTCCTGCGCCGCAACGCCGTTCTTCCCGATGAGCGCATTACCGCCGTGCAGACGGGCGGTTGCCCGCATACCGCGATCCGCGACGATATCACCGCCAATCTCGACGCCATCGATGATTTGATCGCGGCTAATCCTCCGCTCGATGTGATCCTCGTCGAATCCGGCGGCGATAATTTGACCGCCACCTTCTCCACCGGGCTGATCGACGTGCAGATCTTCGTGATCGATGTCGCTGGCGGAGATAAGGTGCCGCGTAAGGGCGGCCCGGGCGTCACCTTCTCGGATCTGTTGGTGATCAACAAGACCGACCTCGCCGAGCGTGTCAACGCTGACCTCGACGTGATGCGGCGCGACGCCGACAAAGTCCGCGACGGCAGGCCGACGGCGATGATCTCGCTGACCGATGACCCGGCTGCTACCGATGTACTCGCCTGGGTGCGTGCGCAACTGGCCCAGCCGGTCGCTGCCGGATAGGGGTGCGCACCAACGTTGAGATTATCGCCCGTGCTGGCAGCTCGGGCGGGTCACACCGTGCCAGCGGTGCGCTATCGGTGCGTCAGACCGGTCGCGACAGAGTTCACCTCGTCGGTGCTGCGGCCCACCCTGTTGGCGGTGATGACACCGATATCCGGATAGTGGTCGAGGCCGGGGCACGGCTGACGGTGACCAGTGTCGCCGCGAGCATCGCGTTGCCTTCGCGTGATCGGGTGGATTCGCGGGCCACCTGGCACATCGAGGTCGCACCGGGTGGAACTTTATTACTCGATCCGGAGCCGACCGTGGTGGCCGGCGGTGCGGAGCATCTTTCGGAGGTTTTTGCATCGGTGGCGGCTGACGGCAACGTCGTTATCGTCGAACATGTCCAGATCGGGCGGTCATCGGTTCACCGGGAGAAGGATCTCGCGGGGAGATGGTCCGGTGTACTGCACGTCGATGTCGATGGTCGCCCGCTGCTACGGCATAGGATCGAACTCGGCCGCGGATCTGTGGCGGCAGCAGCCGGCCATCACGCCGCAAGCAGCATCTTCCGTCGCCCCGACATCAGACCCGCGTATGTGGCGGCGAACGACTTCGCGGCCCGGATGTCGCTTTCTGGCGGCGGATCACTCACCAATGTGGTGGCGGCCACAGTCGCGCAGACCCGAAGGCTCTGTGACGATCTGGATCTGGCCGCACTCGCGCACTGATCCGGGCTCGGTGTCCCGGGGGCCGGACCTGCGCACCGGGTCGGGTTATCGATACCCTCCCGTGTGGTGCGCGGCAGCCGATCTGTCCACGCGTTCACTGAGTGGGACGGACGAACGCGTCAGCTATCTGGAGATGGTCAGATGGTTGGCGATCAGAGAACCGACTGCGATCAGAGAAACCACGACGATCGGGCCAGCGCCCGCCCTCATCTGATGTGTCGGAGTCTCGAATACGTTCGCATTCCGAAAGCGAGGGCACGATGGCGGTTGCGCAGGATGTTCGTGAACGGATCGCCGCCGATCTGGCGCGGGCAGAGGAATCGGCGACTGCGATCGAGCGTCCCACGGATGTTTACCCCGACCTCGATGTGATTGACGCGTACGAGATCCAGCTGATTAATATCCGCAGGCGACTGGCCGCCGGGGCGCGGGTCGTCGGGCACAAGGTGGGTCTTGCTTCGGCGGCGATGCAGGCGATGATGGGTGTCGACGAGCCCGATTACGGCCATCTGCTTGATGACATGCAGTATTTCGAGCACACTCCGATCGACACCACCAGGTTGTGTTTCCCCCGGGTGGAGGTGGAGGTCGGTTTCATTCTCGGCGAGGATCTCCCGGGAAAGGGCTGCACCAATGACGATGTCATCGACGCGGTGGCCTGGGTGGTGCCCTCGATCGAGCTGATCGACTCGCGGATCACCGACTGGAAGATCACCTTGGCTGACACGATCGCCGACAACGCCTCGTCGTGCGGGTGGATTCTCGGCGATCAGCGGGTGCCGATCGGCGAGATTGATCCGGGAGACGTAGAGGCAACGTTGACGCGCAACGGAGAAATCATCGTCAAGGGTAATTCGTCCGAGGTACTGGGGAATCCGCTCAACGCGGTGAGTTGGCTCGCACGCAAGGTTGAGGGATTCGGTGTGCGCTTACGCAAGGGTGATGTGATCCTTCCGGGTACTGCGACACGCGCGATCGACATCGCTGCGGGCGATCATTTCCTGGCCGAATTCGCCGGACTGGGCAGTGTGAGTATCGATTTCACCTGATTCTGAACGGCTTTCACTGCAAAAACTTTCACTGGACATCTGGATATGAGGAGGAACCCCCGTGGCAGCTAAGCTGACCGCAGCGATCATCGGGTCGGGCAATATCGGTAGTGATCTGATGTACAAGCTGGAGCGCTCCGAGGTGATCGAGCCCCGCTGGATGGTGGGTATCGATGCTGATTCCGAGGGTATGAAGCGTGCCGCGGATCATGGTCTGATCACGATGAGTGGCGGCGCGGACGAACTGCTCGCGTCCGCGGAACGTCCGGATCTGATCTTCGAAGCCACCTCGGCCTACGTGCACCGTGAATATGCGCCGAAATACGAGGCGGCCGGCATTGTGGCCATAGACCTCACGCCGGCCGCGGTGGGGCCGGCAGTGGTGCCTCCGGCAAATTTGCGGGCACATCTGGACGCACCCAACACCAATATGATCACCTGCGGCGGCCAGGCCACGATTCCGATGGTGCATGCGGTCTCCTCGGTGGTTCCGGTCGATTATGCCGAGATCGTGGCTTCGGTGGCTTCTGTGTCGGCGGGGCCGGGCACCCGAGCCAATATCGACGAGTTCACCGCGACGACGTCAGCGGCGGTCCGCACCATCGGCGGTGCGCAGCGAGGTAAGGCGATCATCATTCTTAACCCGGCAGATCCGCCGATGATTATGCGCGACACTATTTTTTGCGCGATACCCGCTGATGCGGATACCGATGCGATCGCAGAGTCGATCTTGCGACGAGAGCAGGAGGTGCAGTCCTATGTGCCTGGTTATCGTCTGCTGCAGGATCCGCAGTTCGATCCGCCGAGTGTCATCAACGGGGGTTATGCCCGCGTGTCGATCTTCGTTGAGGTTGAGGGGGCGGGAGATTTCCTTCCGCCTTACGCCGGGAATCTGGACATTATGACCGCCGCCGCCACGAAGGTGGGCGACGAGATCGCTAAACAGAGGCTGGGAGTGCCCGCATGAACACCAATGTCGTCTCCACCGCGCGCGACCCCAAATTGATGGCGAATGCGCGCAAGTATTCCGACACCCTCGATATTCGTATCACCGATTCGTCGCTGCGCGACGGTAGCCATCATAAACGGCATCAGTTCACCGAAGCCGAGGTGAGGGCGATCGTCGCCGCGCTAGATCACTCCGGTGTGCCGGTGATCGAGGTGGCCCACGGGGACGGCCTCGGTGGGTCGTCGTTTAACTACGGCTTTTCCAAAACCCCTGAACAGCAGTTGATTGCCGCTGCGGCGGACACCGCAAAACATGCGAAGATCGCTTTTCTGATGCTGCCGGGTCTTGGCACCAAGGACGATATCCGTGCCGCGCAGGATAATGGCGGGCAAATCTGCCGCATCGCCACGCATTGCACCGAGGCCGACGTATCCATTCAGCATTTCGGTCTTGCCCGCGATCTCGGGTTGGAGACCGTCGGCTTTTTGATGATGAGCCATAGTCAGCCACCCGAGGTTATCGCCAAGCAGGCGCGCATCATGGCCGACGCCGGATGCCAATGTGTGTATGTGGTGGATTCCGCTGGTGCCTTGGTACTTGAAGATGTGACAGTCCGGGTGGAGGCGGTGCGTGCGGAGTTGGGCGACGACGCGCAGATCGGGTTCCACGGACATGAGAACCTCGATATCGCGATTGCCAACTCGGTCAACGCGATTCGGGCGGGCGCGCAGCAGATCGATGGTTCCGTCCGGCGGTTCGGCGCGGGTGCGGGCAACACGCCCACCGAGGCATTGGTTGGTGTGTGCGACAAGCTCGGGATCGCCACAGGTATTGACTTCATGGCGATTGCCGATGCCGCGCAGGACGTGGTGGCACCGTTGATGCCGAGTGAGTGCCTGGTCGATCGTGCGGCGATGATGATGGGCTATGCGGGTTGCTACAGCTCATTCCTCAAGCACGCCGAGGGTCATGCGGAGCATTACGGGGTCTCGGCGGCACAGATCCTGCTCGAGGCCGGCAATCGTAAACTCGTGGGCGGCCAAGAAGACCAGCTCATCGATATCGCACTCGAACTCAGAAAGAAGCAAGACGCGAACAGCGGAGTGTGACATCGCCCCGTATCCCGGGAACGGTCGACTTGTGACGGGTGACACGTCCCGGAGCCTGATATGGCCTCTTCAATGGGTTGGCTGATGCCTCGATAAGGTATCTTAAGAGGTGAGCTTTCTTGACCGAGAGGATGTCCGCACGTGACCGACAAGTTGCTGTCCCCGGCCTTCGCGGTTCGTGCCGATGGCGGACGGGGAATACGGACGCCGAAAACAGCTGAACTCGTCGCTCGGCGGCTGCGCGGCATGGTGGTTGATGGCGAGCTTTCCGCCGATGATCACCTTCCCAATGAGGCCGAATTGATGGAGTTGTTTTCGGTAAGTCGTCCGACGCTACGCGAGGCGATCCGAATTCTAGAGGCGGAGCGGCTCGTTGAGGTCCGGCGCGGATCACGATCAGGAGCGAAAGTCTGCATTCCCGGTCCCGAGGTGGTGGCCCGGCCTGCGTCGCTTCTGCTTGAGCTCTCGGGAGCGACCGTTGCCGATGTGTACCGGGCGCTGGAAGCTGTCGAGCCTGCTGCGGCGAAACTGCTGGCCGAACAAGGTGATGACGCCGATTTTGACGAACTTGAGCGGTTCGTTGACGAGGTTGTCGGTGCGGAATATGTCTCAGGACATTTCGGGCGTGCGGCGGCCCAGTTTCATTTGCGGATGGTGCAGTTGTCGGGTAGCCCGACGTTGGCGCTCATCACCGGGATGGTGTACGAGATTGTTGAACGTAACCATGTGGCATTCGCTCAGGAACATCTCGATGCCGGTAGTACTCAACATGAATCGAATTATCGGTTATTCGTGCGGTCCCAGCGCAAATTCATCAAGTTGCTCCGTGCGCATGACGGTGAGGGTGCTTTTAACCACTGGCATCGGCATATGGATGTTGCGCGTCAGTTCGTGATGCTCGGCCGCGAAGATCTACGTGTACAGGATCTCCTGGACTGACGGTGCCGTCCGTCACGGTCTGCACGATGAGGGTATGACTGCACACCGCCCGCATTTCGGTCACGGCGGTCACATACAAGATTCCTGCTCCTTGCAGATCACCAGTTCAATGGGCCGACCGGCGATTCCGCCAAGATTGGCGTTGGCGTATTTAACAGTTGCTTGGTCCGCCTCTTTCGATGTGCGGGAACCTAACTTGCGGACGACGCCGTCAGATCTCCTTGCGTACCGTGATATCCGCCGAGATAGGCCTGTTCGATGAGTTCGGGTGATGCGGCAAGCGTCCGTGCATCACCCTGTAGAACGTTCTGTCCGTGTCGCAGTACGAGAGCGGTGTCAGCGATTTCTAGGGCGAGCTGAACGTGTTGTTCCACCAGGATCACCGCGGTTGCGCTGTCGTCGGCGGCTTGGCGTAACACCGGCAGGAGGCGTTCGACGATGATCGGCGCGAGTCCCATACTCAATTCGTCGACCAACAGCACACGTGGATGTTGGGCCAGTGCGCGACCAATGGCCAGCATCTGCTGCTCGCCACCCGAAAGATCTCCTGCACGTACACTTTCGCGCTCTTTGAGCCTGGGGAAGTAATCGAGGATTCTTTCGCGTTCGGCGCTCCAGGCGCGTCGGCCCTTGACGGCCAGGCGGAGGTTTTCCGACACGGTGAGACCGGTGAAAAGCGCACGGGTGTCGGGCACCAGCACGAGTCCGGCGCGCGACGCGGCACGGGCATGCCCGGATTTCACTGGGGAGCCGTTGACGTCAACCGATCCACCGAGGCTGGGCAGGAGTCCGGCGAGGGTGAGGAGCGTGGTTGTCTTGCCGGCACCATTGGGTCCCAACAATGCCAAGATCTGACTCTCCTGCACGGTGATGGAGAAGTCGCGGACGCATGGCCGTCCTTTGGCGTAACCAGCCTGCAGCCCTTGGCATGTGAGTACGGTGGTCATGCGTGCAGTTCCTGTCCGGTGTGAGAAGTGCCGAGATAGGCGCGGGCGACATCGGGGTTGCGGCGCACCTCATCGGGTGTGCCTACCGCGATTCGTTTGCCGAGGTCGAGAACGATGATTCGGTCGCAGATATCGAGAACGAGATCCATATCGTGATCGACCATCACGATGGTTATGCCGGAATCGCGGATAGCCCGGAGGCGCTGGCCCAGCCATGCGCTCTCGGAACTATCCAGACCTGCGGCCGGTTCATCGAGGAGTACCACTTGTGGTCGTCCGGCGAGCGCACGGGCCACCGACACCAATTGTCTTTGACCCTGGGATAATTCGCGCACCGGACGATCGACGACGGTGTCGAGGTGCAAGACGGTGAAGAGCTGTTGCATCTGTTCCTCGTCGAGCGGTGCCCGATCCGATCCCCGGTGCCGCGACGCGGTAGTACCCACCGAGACGTTCTCACGCACAGAGAGGTCGTCGTAGAGATCGATACCCTGGAATGTCCGGCCGAGACCGGACCGGCTGCGCTGATGCGCGCGCTGACCGTCAAGAGTGGTTCCGGTGAGCGAGACCGATCCGCTCGCCTCGGTGAAGCCGCTGATCGCATCGATGAAGGTGGTTTTGCCGGCGCCATTGGGGCCGATGAGACCGATGATCTCGCCGTCGCGGACGTCGAGGGACACATCGTCGAGTGCGGTGATACCGCCGTAATGAACCCCGATGTGCTGTGCGGAGAGCACGACGTCGCCGTGCTGACGGCTGGTGGTCGGTTCAGTGATGTCTGCGGGAGATATAGCTAGGTCGAGGTGAGTGTCCGATGCGGCTGCCTCGGCGGTGGTGAACTTAGATCTGAGCTGGCCGATACGTGCGTAGATATCGGAGACGATGCCCTCGGGATTGGTGATTACCGTGAACACCAACAATATTCCGGTGATCACGGGGTAGTAGTCGCCGATGTTGGCCACCCGGTCGAGCAACACGAATAAGACTCCGCCCGTGCCCATGATGCCGGCGAGAACCGCACCGGATACGCAGGTGACGCCGGCGAGATAACAGATGGCAAACATGCTGATTCCGCCGATGGCGGTGAAGGCTTCAGGTACTGCCATTGTTTGTTGGTATGCCATGAGCGAGCCGCCGATGCCAGCGATGAAAGCACTGATCGCGAAGGCGATGATCTTGATCTGTGAGACGTTGATACCCGAAGCCGCGGCCGAGCGTTCGTTGGCCCTGATGGCGAGCATCGAGGCTCCGAGCCGGCTGGTACGCAGTGCCACCACACCATATGCGACGATCACCAGTACCGCGAGACAGACGATGCCGAATGCGATACGCGGATAGTTGTTTCCGGAACCGATGCCAAGGTCGATGCCGAAGAGTGTCGGGTTGCCGATCTTCGCGCCGTCGATACCGCCGTTGAACTTATTGTTGCGGAACCAGAAAGCCTCAAGGAATACCGCAAGTGCCAGGGTAACCACAGCGACCGGCAGCCCGCGGATACGTAGTGCCGGAAGCCCGACGACAACGCCGATCACCGTCGCGACGAGTGCGGCGAGGATAGGGGCGATGGGGAACGGTACTCCCAGGTCCACCGTGAATCGGCTGAGCATGAAGGCACCGACGCCGCCGAGGGTCAACTGTGCCAATGAAATCTGACCCGCGAATCCGGTCACGACAACCTGTGACAGGGCCACGATGGCTACGGTGAATGTCGCGATGACCGCGCCACGATAACTGCCGTGGGTGAAGATCAGGGCGCCGCCGGCGGCAACGATGCACACGATGCTGGTCGCCAGCAGATTTTTTGGCCGGGGCGCAGCACCGAGGGTGTGCGTGATGAGCGTCCCACGAGTGGGCAGGGGCTTACCCCGCACCACTAGATACACCAGTATCAGTACGAGTGGAATCAGTTCTGCCATACCGGATTGCGGTATCTGATCGACGGAGGCTTGCAGGTGGGTCATCTCCGATTGCAGGATGCCGATGCCAAAGCCGGCGGCAACCGCCGGACCGATCGCACTGAAGTTACCGACCAGCGCGGCAGCCAACGCCGGAACGATAAATAAGGTGTATGACACCGGAATCAACGGGACTATCGGGGCGATCATGATGCCGGAGAATCCGGCGATCATCGTCGACAGCGCCCAGTTGGCGTACGCGATACGCTCGGGCGATAAACCGGTCACCAGGGCGCCGGTCTCAGACTCGGCCGCCGCGCGTGTCGCGAGTCCGAATCTGGTCAGTCGGAAGGAAAGAATCAATGCCACCGTCACGATGACGATGATGAAGGCGAACCACAGCCGATCTTCGGGAATTCGTATGTCCCCGAACGTGATTACGCCGTGAGGCAGTATCGGTTTCACGGTCACCGGAGTGGTACCGATACGCGCGGCAAGCAACGCCTGGACGGTAACCATGAGCGCGATGGATGCGACGGCCTTGGCGGTGGCCGGTGCCGTACGCAGCGGCCGGAAGACCGCGAAATAGAGCAGCGCGCCCACCCCCGCTGCGATGAGCAGAGATATCGCCATCGCGGGGAACAGCCCCATGGGGCCGCCGACGTTTACGGACTTGTCGAAGCCGGGAATCGGGATGAGGATTTTGCCGTTCCGAAGGTAGGCGAAGGTGTAGGCGATGTAGAGTGCGATCGCCCCGGTAGCGAAGTTCACCACCCCGGAGCTGCGGTACGTCATGACCAGGGCGAGGGCTAGCGCCGCGTACACGGCGCCGTTGCCCAATCCCAGGAACAAAAACTGTAGGTCCTGTGTCATCTGTGTGCCTTAACTCGATGCGTGATCGCCGAGTGTGGTCGATTAGTCCACGACCTGCGGGTCGACGAGGTTTCCGTCTTTGAGGGTGGCGACAATGGAGCCTTTACCGCACACGGCTTTCAGCGCCGGGTTAGCGCTGCCGTCACAGGTGAAGGTGAGTCCGCCGCCGGCGGGTGTCGGCACGTTGCGCGCGGCCTTGAGTGCGGCTGCGATCGCGGCGGGTGAGGTATCGGAACCGCTGATGCCGGCCGTTGCCCGCACCAGTCCGAGGACGCCCTGATAGCCGACGTATGCGTAACCGGAGATGTCGGTGTGCGGGCTGTACTGGGCCACCACGCTGCGGTAGAGCACGGCCTCCGGGTTGTCGCCGGTTGTCTGCGCTGCGGTAAAGATGCTGGTGTTGTTGATACTTGGGCCGACCGCGGCGATCACATCCGGAGTGACGCAGGATTGGATTGCCATCTTGTCGCCGGTGTAGCCGACGGTGCCCAGCGCCTTGAATGAGGCTGTGCACGAGGTGGCGTCACCCACCACGACAACGCCTTCGGGCTTATCGGCGATGCCGGCGCTGATCTGCGGGGTGGCATCGGGTGTGCCGAGGGGAATGGGCACGATCTTCAGGTCCACGCCAGCCTGGGAAAAATAAGCCGATCCTAACGCGCGTAGTCCGTTAACTGCTGCGGGCACATCGACAGAGAAGGCGGTGACGTGCTTTATGTGCTCACTCTTGGCGTGGGTCGCCATCGCGTGCAGGCTCGCCGGGAAACCGCCGGTCCACAGGTACACACCGTCGGTCGTGAGTTCCTGTGTGCTCTGCCCGGCGGTGGAGACGTAGGGGATGCCTGCGGCGGTGACGATCGGCACGATTACATCGCCTAAACCTGTTGAGGTAACGACCACCGCCGACACTTTGCTCTCGACCATCCGGTTGGCGCAGTCGCGTGCGGAGACAGGGTCTTCGCCGTTGCGGCACGGAACCAACTCGATGGGGTGGCCGCCGATGCCGCCGAGTTGGGCGTTGGCGTATTTGGCCGCGGCTTCCGCGGTTTCCCGATATTCAGGTGACGAAAGCGCCTGCCCGCCTTCGGGATTGATCAGTCCAATACGGATGGGGGTCCCTGTCGCGGCTTTACCTGGAAACGATGCCGCCGGCTGCGACACGCTCGCCGCAGTGGAGTCGGTCTGCTCGTCGCCGCTGCATGCGGTAAGCGAGAGCGAGGAAATCATCGTGAACGACGCCGCAATCGCGAGTGCACGTCGGTGCTTGCGGCGCTCCCGGCGGCCGCTCTTGGCGGTTGTTGGATGCACGCGCGGCGAAGGGATTTTCATTCGGTGTTCTCTTTCTTAGCGGGTCAAGACGAGGCGCATGTGTGTGATAAGTCACTATCGCATACCGAATGAGATGTGTCACTAGTCTAGCTATGTTGGGAACACTTCAGACGAGTGGTCTGGTGTGAATATGCCGAAATATCTACGGAATGGCGCAGTCTCGCCATTGTGGTCCAGGTATGGCGGCGCATGACTACCCTGTGTCAGAGGTGTACATAGTCAGATAACTAGTGCGAGATGGGGAGAGTTACGTGGCGGATGGAGATTCGGTGCGTCGGGGTGCAGAGATCCCGCAGGTGAGGGTGCCGGCGAGCCCGCAGGCCCACCGGTTCGAGGGGCAGGTCGCATTCGTGACCGGGGCCGCGCGCGGGCAAGGTCGAGCGGTGGCGGTGCGGCTTGCGGCCGAGGGCGCCGACATCATTGCCGTCGATATTTGTGCGGATCTGCCGACGACCCAGTACCCGGGGGCACGCCCGGAGGATCTCGCGGAAACCGCGCGCCTCGTTGAAGCCCACGGTCGGCGGATAATCGCATCGCAAACCGATGTTCGTGACCTCGACGGTCTGGTGCGGGCGGTGTCAGAAGGTGTGGCCGCATTCGGCCGGCTCGATGTCGTCGTCGCCAACGCAGGAATGACGACAGCCGCACCGGCCTGGGAGATCTCCGCCGAACACTGGGAGCAGACGATCGGAGTCAATTTGACGGGTGCGTTCTATACGGCCAAGGCGACGATCCCGACGCTGATCGCCCAGGGCACGGGCGGCGCGATCGTGTTCACTAGTTCGGTCGCCGGTCTGCGCGGGTTGCCGCTACTCGCCGATTATGTCGCGGCCAAGCACGGGGTGACGGGCTTGGCTAAGACATTGGCGAATGAGCTTGGCGTATATCGTATTCGAGTCAACTCGGTGCATCCCTTCGGGGTTGACACCGGTTTGAAGGTGAATGAACTGCATCCCCAGGTGGAGGCGAATCCCGAATTTGGGGCCTTCTATGTGGGGACGTTGCCGGATCGGGTGAGCGAGGCTGACGATATCGCCGCGGCGATCGCCTGGCTCGCTTCGGGGGAGGCCCGTCACGTGACGGGCATCCAGTTGCCGATCGACCTTGGCCGAACCAACCGCTGAGAATCAGTTGCTGCCCGGTTCGGGCTTAGCGGGCTCGGGTACAGTGGATTCGGGCTTAGTGGGATTGGCGTAGAAGGCCGTAAGCTGGGCCGCCGCCGCACCGAGGCCGAGTGCGGCGGCAGCGCTCAACGCCCGTCCGCCGGTGAGTCTGGTATCCCATCCCAGTGCGCGGTCGATGCTCCAGCGGCCGGGGCCTATCCCGGCCAGCGCGACCGATGCCACCGCGAGATTGGCCACGTATTCCCAGCCTTCGGCGGTGATGAAGAATCCATTGCGCAGATGCACCGATCGTGCGGCCACGGCCATGGTGCCTACACTGGCTGCGGCCGCTACCGGTGTCGCGATGCCGGCCACGAGTGCGCTGCCGGCGCCGATCTCGACGACGGCGCTCGATACGGCCTGCGCGCGGGGTGCCCGAAAGCCTATGGAACCGAACCAACCGGCAGTTCCGTCGAGACTTCGCGCATGTTTGACGCCGTGGGCGACCAATGTCGAGCCGAGGGCGGCGCGCAGGAGGAGCGCGGCGAGACCGGTAATTGAGTCGTGGTCATGTTTGGGAAAACGATTTCTCTTGTGATCGTCGGTGGTCATGGGGTGACTCCTCTGCGATGAGTAGGTGCGGTAGGTCAGCGACACTGGTTGTGTAAGTGAACTATTGGGAGGTATGCGGTTCAGCGATCGGCTTGTCGAGGTTCATCGGGCCGAGCCGCGATGCGGCGAGCAATGTGCTGATATCGGCATCAAGATCGATCGCCGTTGCGCGGGCAGCGACGAGATCCTTACTCAGATAACGCGATATCCGTGCGGCGTAGGCAGTGCAATCCTCGGCAGATGCGGCAATGTATCGCGCCGCGGTGCTGTCGCCACTGCAGTCGGCGAGCACCGCAAGCAAAACCTTTTCGTCGATACCCAGCTGCCGCGCACACTCGATCGCCGACAACGTCACCTGTGTGCAGGCTGCGAAGAGCACGTTATTGAGTAACTTCGTCGACGATGCGGTCCCCAGGGCGCCGGTATTGTGGATATGGGCGGCGTATGCGGAGATGATTCGGTCTACTCGTCGCACCGCGGCGGCCTCGCCGGCGAGCATCACGGTGAGTTCACCTGTGCGGACCCGCGCAGGGGTTCCGGAAAACGGTGCCTCCACGATCGCGACCTGATGCGGAGTGCCGATCTGTTCGAGCATGCGGATGGTGCGTGGGCTGCCCGTGGTGTGCGAGGCGAATACGGATCCGGCCGACATACCTTCGATGATCGACGGCGCCAGCTGGCTCAGTTGAGCGTCATCGAAGAGGCAGGCGATCACGATGGTGTTATCCGCGAGCGCCTCAATCGAGTCGGCGATGTGCGCACCGAGCGCCGACAGACGTTGGCGCACCTGTGGTTTACGCGCGAATACCGTCACCGGTACACCGTCGGCGAGCAGCCGTTGCACCATGGGCTCGCCGATATGTCCCGCACCGATGAAACCGATGTGCTCGCGATCGCCGGCACCGGCCGCGATCTGACGTTGAGTCATGAGAGTTCCTGTAGTCCGTGATATGCGGTGGTAAACATCAACCCGCCGCGACACCCCAGATCATCGTCTTGGTCTGCAGAAACTCGTCGAGTCCGGCCGCGCCACGTTCGCGACCGAGGCCGCTCTGCTTATAGCCGCCGAACGGGCCGTCGGGGTTCATCGCGCCGCCACCCCCGTTGAGGGTGACGTATCCGGTGCGCAGTCGGCGTCCGATCTCACTGGCGCGGACAGGATCCTTGGCCCATACGCCGCCGGCGAGTCCGTAATCGGAGTCATTGGCGATGCGTACGGCCTCGTCATCATCGTCGAAGGGCATGATGATCATGACCGGCCCGAAAACCTCGCGCTGCGCGATGGTCATCGAGTTATCGACATCGACGAACAGCGTTGGCTCGATGAAGAATCCCTTGTTCAGATGGGCCGGTCGGCCGCCGCCGGTGACGATCCGGGCGCCTTCGGCGACACCGCTGGCGATCAGCTCTTCTACCCGGGCGCGTTGCGCAGCGGTCTGCAGTGGTCCCATCATCGTGTCCGGTGAGGCTGGATCGCCAACCCGAATGGCGGCGAGTCGAGCCCCGACGGCTTCGACGAGTTCGTCGTAGCGGGAGCGGTGTACCAGTGTTCTGGTCAGGAAGGCGCAGCCCTGACCAGCGTGCAGGATCGTGTCACGGACGACAGCGGCGGTGACTCGCTCGATATCGGCGTCCTCGCAGACGATACAAGCCGATTTCCCGCCGAGTTCGAGGATGACCTTCTTCAGCGTCGGTGCGGCCTGTTCGAATACCTTGCGGCCGACCACATCGGAACCGGTGAAGCTCACCACGTCCACCAGTGGGTTGGTGGTTAATTCCGCGGATGCGTCGATATCGCCGGTAACGATGTTGAGAACTCCGTCGGGCAGCCCTGCCTCCTGAGCGATTTCGCCGAGCAGTAATGCTTCGAGTGGTGTGGTGGGTGCCGGTTTGAGGATGGTGGTGCAGCCGGCGGCCAGTGCCGGCGCGAGTTTCGCCAGATTCAGGAACAGCGGGAAGTTGTAGGCCGAGATCAAGGCGGCCACGCCGAAGGGTTCGCGTACCACCACACCTTGACCGATACCTACCCCTTGCTGTGGTGGCAGCGGTGTTTCCCACGCGAAGGTGAGCATTACGCGCTCGGCCATGTCGCGGAAGGCCGCGATCGGGATGCCGGACTGGAATGATTCGGCCCCGGCCCGGGTACAGCCGGTTTCGGCGATATTGCAGGAAATGATCTCCTCGCGACGCTTTTCCAGGGCCTCGACCATGCGGAGCATGATGGCCGAGCGTTCGCGGATGGGCATGCGCGGCCACGGACCCTCATCGAAGGCATGGCGCGCCGCGCGTATCGCACGGATGGTGTCGGCCCGGTTACCCACCGGTGCGAATCCGATGGGCTCTTCGGTCGCAGGGTTGATGACGGGTTCAATCGTGCCGGTGTCGCTCTCGACCCAGTTGCCGTCGATGAACAGCTGGCGATACTCCCTGAGCATGGTTCCCCTCACGTGATGGCCCTTCGGGGCAGCGGAATTCGAGCGCAATCGAATGGTTATCTCAGCGAGTACGGATTGGTGTGCACCAATGCGGTGCCCGCATCGACCTTCATCTGCAGGCCGGTGACGAAAGCCGCATCGTCGGAGGCGAGAAACAGTACGGCCTTGCTGATTTCGACGGGTTCAACCCATGGCACCGGCATGGGCTGATTGGTGGCGAATGCATCGTAGGTATCTGCCCGCGTGGGTGATTCAAGATCGGGCCGGAAGATTTTGTACATCCGCTCGCTGTGCAGCATATCGGTGTTGCAGTTGGTCGGGTGCACGCAGTTGGCGCGGATGGACTCCGGGGCCAGGGCCAGAGCGAGATCGTGGATATATTGGGCAACAGCTCGTTTGGAGCTTCCGTAACCGAATCCTCCCGGACCGAGCACATCGGTGCCGCTCCCTTTCATCAGCGCGGCGACCGAACCGGTTGCGATGATCGATGCTCCCGCGGACAGATGTGGGAAAGATGCGCTGACGGTGTTGATGACCCCCACGAGATCGACGTCGACGGCATCGATGAATGCTTGTTTGGGTTCGTCGCCGAGCGGGCATATACCGGCGTTGGCCACCACGATGTGCAGTCCGCCGAGCTCGGCGACGCCGTCGTCGATGGCGGTCTGTAGCGCGCTGCGATCGCGCACGTCGGCGACGCTGGCGACACAGCGGCGGTTTTCCTTCTCGACGAGACGGCGCGTCTCCTCAAGATCGTCGACGCTCGCGAGGGGATAGGAATTGGTGGCGATGTCGGTACAGATATCGAGTGCGATGATGTCGGCGCCGGCAGCGGCGAGGGTCACCGCATGGCTGCGCCCCTGACCTCGTCCCGCTCCGGTCACCACTGCTACTTTGCCGTCGAGCTTGCCCATCGTTGACGCCTCCTCAACATGTTCTACAAATATCACTAGTTATACCTTGTGGCACACATCACTTCAATTCCATGAAGAGAGTACTGTCGCAATCGTGTCCGCAACCTTGATGTGTGGATCCCATTTATTGGGATTTGAGATGAGATGACGCGGTCGGGGAAGGCATGGACACCAACGGTTTCTGCAAACTAATATAACTAGGTGAGTAATCTCGGTTAGGCTCGGAGTCGGCCATGAGCAGTGACACTGCGAAGTGTTGAGCAGTTGGATTACGAGTGCGCAGTTGGATTACGAGCTGTCGAATGTCAACGAAGGGAGTGGTGATGGTCCTGAGTACCGGTCAATCGCTGGCAAGCACGGTCGACGCGACGACGGTCATCGTCGTGCGCGCGCCGGATCACGAGGTCTCGATAACCTGCGGTGGGGCCCCGATGGTCGACGGGCGCAAAGGTAGCGGGGATGGCGGTTCCATCGCGCCGGAGCACCGCGATCCCACTCTGTTGGGAAAGCGTTACGTCGATGACGATGCCGGTCTCGAACTGCTGTGCACCAAACCGGGTGCAGGTGCTCTCGCCGCCAATGGTTCGACGTTGGTGATCAAGTCGGCCAAGCCGCTCCCGGCATCGGATTGACCCCGGCACGTCGCTGACCAACAGCCTCTTGGTCGGCCAGAAATCTCATGGTCGGCCAGTCCGGCCGCTACGAAAGGTCTCCATCTCGTGACCACGAATACTGTTGACACCCCGACTGGTGACACCCCGACTGGCCAAACGCCCGCACCCGAGCGTACCGAAGAGGTGTACACCTTCCGCGAAGAGGATATCCGGCGCGCTCATGACCTCGTCGGCATCTACCACGCGGTACGTAAGCGCGAGCAATTTTCGCGCGCAAGCCCCGACATCATGCGGGCTTTCGCGCGTAGCTATGGTGATGACAATCCGCTGTTCACCGACGAGGAGTACGGTCAGGACACGCGTTGGGGTGGTCAGATTGCCCCACCGATGATCAATATCGCGCTGACCAAGGATCTACATGCCGATCCGATTCCCAAAGAACAGCGGCGCCCGGCATTCCGGGGGATCCACGTCTTTGTTTCGGGCAGCACCACAGAGTGGTTTCGTCCCGTTTTCGACGGAGACACGATCTACTCCTTCGAAGGATTCGACAACGTCGAGCTCAAACAATCGGAGTTCGCGGGCCGGTCGCTACTGGTGACGCGTATTCACGTGCAGTTCAATCAGCGCGCGGAGGTCGTGCAGATTCAGCGCGTGTTGACGATTCATACTGAACGGCACGAATCCAAGAAACGAAAAAAGTACGATCGTATCGAGCCCGCCACGTATTCGGCCGAGGATATTGCCGCCATCGACGCGATCTACGCCGCCGAGGAGCGCCGCGGTGCGCGCACGCGATTCTGGGAGGATGTGGCGATCGGTGATTCGCTCGGCACCATGGCCAAGGGGCCGTTGACGGTCACCGATATGGTTGTATTCCACTCCGGCGGTTATGGTTTCGCGCCGTATACGCCGTGCAGCGGTCGGCTTGCATATCAGAATCGTCAGCGCATCGGAGCGTTCTACATCCCCAACGATCATGGCATTCCTGATGTCGCGCAGCGTATTCACTGGGATGCCGAGTACGCGCGGTCGATTGGTCTGCCGGCTTCCTACGATTACGGCATGATGCGGGACTGCTGGTTGACGCATTTCCTTACAGATTGGGCCGGTGACGACGGCTGGTTGGAGTCGATGTCGAGTCAGATGCGTAAGTTCAACTACCTCGGCGACACCCATACATTCACCGGTGAAGTCGTGGGTAAGCGAGTCGAGGGTCGACGCCACCTCGTCGACGTCGCGTTGCGCGGGACGAGTCAGCGCGGTGAGGTTACCTGCCCGGCGACGGCGACGTTGTCGCTGGCGAGCCGGGAGAATGGGTTGGCGGCCCTGCGTACCCCGCCCGCGGAACTTGAGGACATCGCTGCCCAAATGCTCAAACGTTCGGGTGAGCTGCGTGCGCTGCGACGGATAGCGAAAGGCTAATACTGCAATGCAACTGAGAGACAATACCTTCCTCGTGACCGGCGGGGCCTCGGGCCTTGGCCGGGCGAGTGCCACCTCGATCGTTGCCGCGGGTGGTCGCGTCATCATCGCTGACCTGGCATCTTCCGACGGCAAAACCGTTGCGGAGGATCTCGGTGACTCGGCCGTATTCGCTCCGGTCGACGTCAGTGACGAAGACAGTGTCGCCGCCGCCATAGATGACAACACGACAACGGAGCCGCTGCGCGGCGTGGTTCATTGCGCCGGACGTGGCGGTGACAGGCTGCGAATCGTGGACAAGGAAGGTAATCCGGCGCCGCTACAGAGTTTCCGGGATGTGCTTGAGATCAACCTGATCGGCACATACAACATCTTGCGGATCGCCGCGTCGCGGATCGCCCGCAACGAACCTGTTGACGGAGAACGCGGATCGATTGTGCTGACCGCGTCGGTGGCGGCTTTCGACGGCCAGATCGGCCAGACGTCGTATACGGCATCCAAGGCCGCCGTACACGGCATCACGCTGGTCGCCGCGCGCGATCTTGCCAGCGTCGGTATCCGGGTGAACACCATTGCCCCGGGAACCTTCGATACGCCGATGCTTGCCCGGCTGCGCTCGGATATCCGCGAGGGTCTTGCCGCCTCGGTGCCCTTCCCGAAGCGGCTCGGTCAGCCGGAGGACTATGCGCAGCTGGCGTTGACGCTATTGCAGAACGCCTATGTCAACGGCGAGACCATACGGCTCGATGGCGCCATTCGGATGGCGCCACGATGACTCGTGGTTCGCAGGCGCAGGTGGATGCGGATGCCGGTGTGGACGACGAGGTTATCACCGCCGTGACGGGTAACATCCTGACAATCACGATCAACCGGCCCCGACAACGCAATGCCATGACCAAGTCTGCCGCGCAGCAGATTGCCGGCGCCCTGGACCGGTTGGATTCCGATGATGGGCTGGCTGTCGGCGTGATCACCGGGGCTGGTGGATCATTCTGTGCGGGAATGGATCTCAAACGGTTCCAGTTGGGTGAGCGTCCGGTGGTCGATGGGCGCGGATTTGGTGGGCTCGTCGAGGCGATTCCACGCAAGCCGCTGATCGCCGCGGTCGAGGGGTGGGCGCTGGGGGGCGGTTTTGAAATGGTCCTCGCCGCCGACCTCGTGGTCGCGGCGAGTGGGGCACGGTTTGGTCTGCCCGAGGTGAAGCGTGGGCTCGTGGCCCGCGCGGGCGGGATTTTTCGAGCCCCCCAGGTACTCCCGCGTAGTGTCGCGCTGGAACTGCTGCTCACAGGCGAGCCGCTCTCGGCGCAAGAAGCGTTCCGGCACGGGCTAGTGAATCGGGTCGTCGAGGATGGGCAGGCGCTGTCGCGTGCGCTTGAACTTGCCGCCGTCATCGGCGCCAACGCGCCGTTGGCCGTGCGTGCCAGCAAGGCGCTTGCCCGGCAAGCCCGCACATGGACGGATGAGGAAGCCTTTGCCCGGCAAACGCATTACACCGATCCGGTATTCGCGTCGCAGGACGCAGTGGAGGGCCCCGCAGCTTTCGCCGAGAAACGCGCGCCCCGATGGCTCGGCCGCTGAACTGTCGTGACACAGACACACCACTTTTACACATAAACACCACCGAGAAGGCGGTGTGTTTGCGGAAAAGTGGTGTGTTTGTCGGACTAGCGGCCGAGGTGTGCGTCGAGTAGCTTTTGCGCCGTAGAGGAATAGTCGCCGTAGCCGCCACGGAAAAACAACAGCGGGCTCTTAGCCGACCCGGTCAATAGGTCGCGGATGCGACCCACGATAAGAAAGTGATCACCGAGTTCGACGGTGTCGTCGATAATGCAATCGATCCAGGCAACAACACCATCGATGATCGGGTTGCGGTTAGTCGATTCCCGCCACGAGACTCCATCGAACCGATCGGCTCCGCGTTTGGCCATTTTACGGCACAGCCACTCCTGGTCGGAGGCCAAAGCGTTGGCACAAAAACGTTGTGCGCGAATGAGTTTGGGTAGCGTAGATGACCCGCGGTCAACGAGAAAGGACACGAGTGGAGGGTCAAGGGACACCGAGGTGAACGACCCCACCACCATGCCGATCGGAGTGTCGTCCTCATCAAGAGAGGTGACTGCCACGACGCTGGTGGGGAAATTGCCCAGCACGTCGCGCAGGTGACGGGTGTCGAACAGCGATGCGGTGGTGGGGTCGTTCATCAAAGCGGGATCTCCCGTGATCGGCGGGTGTCAGATGGTGACGAGCATGCCGGGAGGAGTCTCCAGGCCCATTTTGTGCAGTGCATTCGAATGGTATGCGACGCCGTCGACATGGATCATGTGCTGAAGACCGACATGGGCGTCACGCCAATACCGTTGCATCGGGTTGTTCTTGCGGATCGCGGTTCCGCCCGAACGAGCGAAGATCTCATCGAGCGCCGCTACCGCACGCCACGCGCAGCGAACCTGGTTTCGCCGCTGATTGGATCGCTGCTCGATGGTCGGAGTGCCACCATTTCCGATGAGTTCGTATAGCCGGGTGATGCCGTCGGTCAACTGGATTCGCGAGGCCTCGATCTCGGCGGCCGCCTCACCCGCGACATGCAGCACGTACGGGTCATCGCGCACCTGCACGCCGGTGACTGCCACCCGGTCCTTCTGGAACGCCAGATGACGGGCCAGGGCGCCTTCGCAGATGCCGATCACCGCGGCGGTGATGCCGAGCGGGAACATGACACCGAATGACAGTTTGTAGAGCGCATCGGTGCGGCCGTAACGTTCGGCAGCACTACCGTCGGAGATCTCCGTCTGGCCCACCGTGCGATAGGACGGCACGATCGCCTTATCGACGACGACGTCTTTACTGCCTGTGCCGCTGAGTCCGACCACATCCCAGGAGTCGTCGATGAGGGTGTAATCCTTACGCGGAATTACCACGTGCAGGACGTCCGGCGGCATGACGGGCCTGCCGGTGCCGGATCCGTCACCCTTCAACGCCCCAAGGAAGTCCCACTTGCAGTGGTCGGAACCGGAGGAGAAGGGCCACCGTCCGCTCAGCTGGTATGTGTCGTCTCCGAGCGGATCGGCGACGCCGTTGGGCATATAGGGGGAGGCGATCCAGGTATCCGGATCTTCGCCCCACACCTCTTGCTGTAGACGACGATCCATCTGGGCGAGTTCCCACGGGTGAACGCCGACAACGCCGGCGACCCAGCCGGCGGCGGGATCATTGGCGGCGATGGCCATCACCGCCTCGGCGAAGTCGCGCGGGGCCGCGGCATAGCCGCCGAAATCGGTGGGCGCCAGCATCCGGATGACGCCGCTCTGGCGAAGCAGATCGGCGGTCTCATCACTGAGTTTGCCGAGCCGTTCGTTCTCCTCGGCCAGTGCCGCCAGTTCTTCGCCAATCTCTTCGACGCGTTTGACTACTTCGTGTGCCATATCGCCGTACCTCTGACTTTCTGCTTGGGAATCCCGCCTGGGAGCGTGATATTTCCGATCATCGTTGTGCGCTCACCCATGTGCCGAATAATTTCCACTGAGCGGGAGAATCGGCATCGGGTGATGTGGTTATGGGCTTGTCCGGGTAAGGAACTCCAGCACCACACGTTCGAAGTCGTTCTTGCGCTCGACTTGAATCCAGTGGCCGCAGTGGGCGAAGGTGTGCAGTTCGATTTCGGGTAGATGCCGATTAGCGAAGTGCGCCTGGTCATAGGGGAGCATGCGGTCATCACGGCCCCAGAGCATGAGCGTCGGGGTGGTGATGGTGTCCGGGTGTGTCCACAGCGGGGTATAGGACGCGCGCAGCTCTGGACTGAACATGGCGGCGAATACCGCTCGTGTCCGGTCCAATACGCCGGGCGCGGTGGCGTTGGCCATTCGCTCGTCGATGAGTTCGTCGGTCACGAGCGCAGGGTTGTAGACCATCGTGTGCAGCCACTGGATCATTCGTTCCCGCGTCGGGTCTGCCAAAAAGGCGAATAGACGTTGAAAACCTTCACTGGGTTCGGTCTGGAACAGGCCGACCGAGAGTCCGCCCGATCCCATGATCGCCATCCGCTCGACGCGGTCGGGTAGTAGTGACGCCATCTCGGCGGCCACCGCACCGCCCATCGAGTTGCCGACGAGCACCGCCGATGGGATCTGCAGGTGATCCATGAGCCGTTCGATCCATCGGGCCGCCGTGAGCGTGTAGATCTCTTTCATCTCCGGGAGTCCGGTTTTACCGAAGCCGGGGAGGTCGGGCATGACGACACGGAAGGTATCGGCGAAGGCGGGCAGATTATGGCGGAAATTCGACCAGGCGCTCACGCCGGGGCCCGAACCATGCAGCATGATCAGCGCTGTGCCCGAACCCGCAGTGTGATAATGGATTTCCAGGCCGTCGATGGTGGCTGTGGTGCTTGTCGACTCATATGTGAGGGAGTTTGTCATCGACTCGCCTTTCCTCCGGGAGCACCCGGAAACTGGGTGGGAGATGGGCTCTATTCGGTTATCGCGGGTATGGCGTCGATCGTCGAGCAACGCTAGACCGGCTGCGCCGCAGGATGCGTGAGTGATCCCATCCATCGGGATCGCCCCTCGCTCGGGTGCCGTCGGTAGCGGACGCGGTCGATTCCCCGGTGCGGACCGCCGTCTCGCTCAGTGGAAGCGCCCCGGTCGGCGGTGCGCAGGGTGTGCGCACACTAACCACGAAAAGCGATGCAGATCACGGTGCAGTGGTGTTGACGAGTCGTTGGAATTGCCCACCGGCGGTTGCGCTGGCTGCAACGGCATCACGGAAAAAGAGGGGGCGCATCCGGTGAGTGATCGAACGAGTTCGGTGCGCACACCCCGTGCCCCCCTCGTCACCAGCGCGGCAACGCGTGATGACGGTGTGCGGCGGGTGCCGGGTGAGCCTGGGCTGTGGGTATTTCTCTTCGGCGACATGATCATCTTTGTTGTCATGTTTGCGACCTTCTTGAATGAGCGATCCAAAGACGAAGGCGTTTTTTCATCGTCACGGGAATCACTCGATCTCACGATCGCGCTCACGAATACGATGGTGCTGCTGGTGAGTTCGTTGCTCGTGGTCGTCGGGATCAACATTGCCCGCTCGGGTACATTCAGCAAGTCTGGTGCATCCGGTAAATCGGGTGCATTTAATGTTTGTTCGGCCTTGTTCGCGGGCGCCGGTATATGCGCCGCGATATTCATCTCGCTCAAGGTTGTCGAATATGTGCACATGATTGGCGCCGGTCACGGCCCGGATGTGAATCCGTATTATATGTGGCTATTCATCCTCACCGGCGTTCATCTTTCCCATGTGGTGGTGGGATTCCTTGCATTGGGCATGCTGTTTACCCGTGCCCGTCGTTGTGTGCCGGTGAGCGGCGGGGATCGGGTGTTCTATGAAGGAGCCGCATGTTATTGGCACATGGTCGACCTGCTGTGGATGGTCCTGTTCCCCCTCGTCTATCTGGTGGCGTGAGCCGATGATTGTCAAGAGGATTCTTTCCGAACGATTCGTCCGCACCTGGCTCATCCTGGTGATTCTGGCTGTGGTGATGCCCATTGTCGCACTGGAAACGCATGGGGGTGCGATCGCCGCCATTACCGTCCTCGCCCTCGCCGCATACAAGGTTCGCCTCGTCGGCTTGGATTTCATGGAGGTACGCGGCGCCGCGACACAACTGCGTTGGGCCTTTGAAGCCTACTGCGTGTTGATGTGGCTGGTGCTATCCGTGTTTTACCTGAAATGAGCCCGCCATCACTATTTTTCCGACCGTGCCGATAGCCCTGAGTACGTTCACCGAAATACAGGAGGAAACATGTCCACCAGTGAAGACAGCTTTGATGTCGTCATCGTCGGCTCTGGCGGTGGCGGAATAGTCGGCGGATATCTCGCCGCGTCCCGTGGCCTGCGCACACTCGTCATCGAAAAGAGCGACCGAATTGGCGGTACCACGGCATATTCCGGTGGTGGTGCGTGGTTCCCGGGAAGTGCACCGGCACAACGGGCGGGTATCGCCGATTCCGACCTTGAGGCCGCGCGTGGATATCTGCGACGGTCGGTCAATGACCCGGCCCGCGAGGAGATACAGGACGCCTACTTGGCTGCGGGTATTGCGCTGATCGATGAGCTTGAGCGTAATCGGTGGTTTCAGTCCTTCGTGCACGGCCCGGTGCCCGATTACTACGGCACCGACGAGGGCGCCACCGCGCACGGTCGCACCGTCTTTCCACCGCCGGTTGAGGTTGCCGAGCTCGGTGCGGAAACAGCCGCCCTGGTGCGTAGATCGCTCTACACCGAGCGTTACGGCCACACCGAGGATGATGTACTTCTCGGCGGGCGGGCGCTCATCGGCCGTGCGCTCGCGGCATTTCTCGAAACCGGAAATGGTGTCGTGGAAACGGAAACGGAACTGACCGGATTAATTGTCGAAAACGATCGGGTCGTCGGTATTGAGGCGAGTGCCCATGGTGAGTCGAGGCGCGTGCGGGCCGAGCGTGGTGTGTTGCTGGCGGCAGGTGGTTTCGAGCACAATGCGGAATTACGCGCCAAATACGGTGTGGTGCCGGTGAGCGGTGAATGGTCCAATGGCGTCGCGACCAATGTCGGTGACGCGCTGCTCGCCGGAATCGCAGTGGGCGCCGATGTCGAGCTGCTTGATGAGGCATGGTACGTACCGGGACTCATCCAGCCCGATGGAAACCCCCTATTCCACACCGGAACTCGTGGCGGGATCTGGGTCAACGGCGCAGGTGAACGATTCGTCAACGAGATTCGTCCCTACGATCAGGCCGGACACGTGATTCGGGAGAAGCAATTGACTACCGATGTCTCTCATATCCCCACCTACTGGATCTTCGATCACAAGCAGTTCGTGCGAGATGGTTTCGGCGGCAAGGCGCCCGATCAACCGGTGGACGAGGTGTGGTTCGAGTCCGGAGCGCTCAAGAAGGCCGACACACTTGAGGAACTCGCCGAGATCATCGGTGTCCCCGCCGATGCCCTTGTCGCTTCGGTACGCAAGTTCAACGGTTATGTCCCCGGCGGCGTGGATGAAGAATTCCATCGCGGTGAGGCCGTGTGGGATCAGATGTTCCAGTACGCCGTCGGGTATGCGGCGCTGCCCGAGCAGAATTTCGTGTTGACAATCGAACCGGAGGGGCCCAATCCGCTGATCGCGTCGATCGATAGCCCGCCCTACTACGCGGCGACGATCGTGTTGTCCGATATCGGAACCAAGGGCGGCTTGAAGACCGATGTCGACGCTCGTGTCCTGCGCGCGGATGGGTCGCCGATCGAGGGACTCTACGCCACCGGCAATACGATGGCCGCGATGGCGGGGCGCGTGTATCCGGGTGCGGGTACACCGATCGGCTCATCCCTGGCCTTCGCCTACCGGGCGGTTCGTGATCTGGAAACCCGCGGGTAAACGATTGCGGTACAACGTCACACCTGCATGTCCGATTTTCCTGGTAGCGTCACAACGTAAACGCTTGTGGCACAACGTATAGAAATTGGGATAGGGCAGAAGGAGTGGGATCGGATGGGTTCAATCTTAGAAGGCAGAGTCGCTTTCGTCACGGGGGCTGCTCGTGGACAGGGGCGTTCCCACGCGGTGCGTCTGGCGGAGGAGGGCGCTGACATCATCGCCGTCGATATCTGCGCGCAGTTGGAGTCCGCGTCGTATCCGATGCCGACACCCGACGATCTGACTGAAACTGCGCGGCTGGTCACCGAGCTGGGCCGGCGCATCATCACCGGCATCGTCGACGTCCGTGACCGGCCGGCGTTGATCTCAACCCTGCACTCTGCAGTCGCCGAGTTGGGGCGACTCGACATCGTTGTCGCCAACGCCGGGATCTGTTCGATCGGTGGGGGGTTCCCGGCGGTGGCGTTCACCGAGGTGATCGGTGTGGATCTGGTCGGTGTGATCAATACGGTCGACGCCGCGCTGCCCCATCTGGGTAACGGCGGATCGATCGTCTGCACCGGATCGATGGCGGCGTTGTTGAATGGATTGGTCGATAATCCGGCCGCGGGGCCAGGTGGTGCCGGATACAGCCATGCCAAGCGTGCGGTCGCGCGTTTCGTGCATGATGCGGCTTTGAGCTTGGCGCCGTTCTCGATCCGGGTGAACGCCATTCATCCAGGCAACATCGACACCCCGATGTTGCAGAACGATGCGCTCTACCGGCTCTTTCGTCCGGACCTGGAGAATCCCACGCACGACGACGTGCAGGAGGCATTTGGGCATTCGCATAAGCTGCCGGTCAATACGATCCCGCCGCGCGATATCAGTGAGGCCGTGCTGTTCTTCGCTTCGGACGCTTCACGTTATGTCACCGGACAACAATTGAGTGTGGATGCGGGTGGAGTGCTGCCGCAGACCACATCGGGTGCCCCGGGATAAAGACGGGGACCCCGCATGCGG
>JASGFW010000020.1:0-41701 GCA_047605305.1 Gordonia sp. (in: high G+C Gram-positive bacteria) | reverse complement strand
CAATCCGGAAATTGTCGGATAGAAGGGCGATCGCGCCGTGCCAAAGATCGCACCTACAACTATGAGATGCCATATGCGACCATGCCCGCTGAGAATAAAAATTCCTAAAATTATCTGACAACATCCGCAAATAAGATCCGATGCAAGCAGCAGCTTTCGTCGATCTAAGCGATCCGCCCAGACTCCACTAAACAAGCTGAATGCCAGAGTGGGAGCCTGCTTCGCGGCCAGAACCAGAGCAACCTCGGCGGCACTGCCACCCATTTGAATCACGACAAATGTGAGGGCAAATAACTGCAGTCCATCTCCAACGGACGAGACCGCATAACCTGCGAATAACTTCGCAAACTCCTTATTCGCGAGGAGGCTCAAGTCAGCAGCCGGTATGCGGGTGAATCAGGTTCCAGCCGTTCGTAATCGAGCCGCGAATGAGCCATCCGTTCCATCAGCCCACCGAGCCCGTCCGTCGACCCGAGTTCGATACCCACCAGCACCGGACCGGTCTCGCGGTTGTTGCGCTTGACGTATTCGAACAGTGTGATGTCGTCGTCTGGACCAAGTACCTGATCGAGGAAGCGGCGCAGCGCGCCGGGCTCCTGGGGGAAATCGACCAGGAAATAGTGCTTGAGCCCCTGGTGCACGAGCGAGCGTTCAATGATCTCGCCATAGCGGGAAACATCGTTGTTACCGCCGGACACCAAGCACACGACATCGGCATCCGCCGGCAACGATAACCGTGACAGAGCCGTCACCGCGAGCGCACCTGCGGGCTCGGCGATGATGCCCTCATTCTGGTAGAGGTCGAGCATCGTCGAGCAGATCGCCCCCTCGTCGACGTGAATGATCTGCACCGAACCCGGCGTCGGGGTAAATGATTCATCCGGGGCCACCTCGGCCGCCGACTCCCCCGCCGCATTGACCAGCTCACGCACCACCGGATGATCGGTGACGCCGGCACCTAGCCCGGCCACTACCCCGTATCCCAGTGCGCCGATGCGTTTGACGGCGGCGCCATCGACGAACGGATCGATGGTGTCGAGCGTGACAGGCCCGCCCGATACCAATGCTGCGGCGAGCGACACCGCACCCGCCGGTTCAACACCGACGATCGCCACCTCATCGGAGAGGGCACGTAGATAACTCGCGATGCCGGCCAGGCAACCACCGCCGCCCACCGGAACCACCACGACGTCGGGCACCCGGCCGAGCTGCTGCACGATCTCGTAGGCGATGGTGCCCTGCCCGGCGGCGGTGCGCGGGTCGTCGAAGGCGTGAATCCACGCCGCACCGGTGCGCACCGCGTCATCCTGGGCGGCCGCGGCGGCCGCGTCATAGGTATCGCCGACAGCCAATAGTTCGACGAAATCTCCACCATGCCAACGGATTCGGTCACGCTTCTGCTTGGGCGTGGTGGTGGGCACATAGATGCGCCCGTTCACCTGCATGGACCGGCAGGCGTAGGCCACTCCCTGTGCGTGATTGCCCGCACTCGCAGCCACCACTCCGGCGGCACGTTCCTCAGCGGACAACTGCGCCATCACGTTGTAGGCGCCGCGAATCTTGTAAGAGCGAACGGTCTGGAGATCTTCACGCTTGAGATGCACCCGAGCACCCGCAGCGGCGGAAATCCGTGGGCACGCCTCCAACGGGGTGCGCGCCACCGCTGGCTCGATACGTACCGACGCCGCCTCGATGGCGTTCACCGATAACGTCTGCGACGGCGGGGCATCATGTGCCTCCGCGGACGAGCTGAATGCCTGCGCGGGGACGGTGACGTGCTGCGTACTCACACGCTCTATGGTCGCACCTCCCCGATCACCGCCGACATCCGGCTCACGGGCAGCAACAGTTCAGTGACGGCCCGACACTACGTGCAGGTAACGCTCAACCCACCACACCGAAATCAACACCACTCCCGACACCCATGCGGTGATCTGTGGATCACGGGTCACAGAAA
Organism: Gordonia sp. (in: high G+C Gram-positive bacteria); assembly: GCA_047605305.1. Taxonomy (GTDB): domain Bacteria; phylum Actinomycetota; class Actinomycetes; order Mycobacteriales; family Mycobacteriaceae; genus Gordonia. Next base: position 39,744 of record JASGFW010000020.1, on the reverse strand, counting down.
GCGTGATCAGTGCTGCCAGCAGGGCCGCTGCCACCGCATGCAGCTTGTAGAGCGGCCATAGAATGCCCGCCACCTCAACGGTGCGAACGCGAGCAGGCCGGCCAGGTGACTCATAGGACTGGGTCAGCACGGTCATCAGGGACTCCTCGATGAAACTTCGCTCGATCGGTAACCCGAGTATAGAACAGAGACGACCAAAATGTTCGGGTGGCCGAACATTTAAAATCGACCGCGCCGCAAAGTGGCGAGAAGTTCGTGATAGGGCCCCACCAGGTAGGCGATATCGTCAGCGACGAGTCGATCCTCGCGTCGCGGCCGCAGGTTGGTGGGCAACCCGTGACCTCGAGAAATGGCGATGACCCTGATCTGGGTCGACAAATTCGACAACGCGATACCGTCCAGTTCACTGCCTGCGTGCACGAAGACGCCACCGACCATAAACGACCGCCTGCCCACCGAAAACGTTCCAAGTACCTGCAGGCCCAGCGCCGCCCCGATGAACCAGGGCGCCGCCAGTTCTACCGTGGAACGAACATTGGCAAAGCCGAACCGCCGGGCGACCGCGCTACCGAGCGCCTGGTCGAACACACGAAGCACCACCGGCACACCCCCATGATCCGGCGATCGGGACCACCGCGCACCAAGCGTCTCGCGCAGGATGATCCCGGTCTCGATGTTCACCATGTCGTCATGGGTGAGGACGGCGACCGCGCTCGCCTTCTCGATATGCGCGTCATCGAGAGTCTGAGTGAGCGTGGCATCACCGAAAACCACCGCAACGCCCAGCTCGGCGGCCTCGCCGAGGAATCGATTATTCTCGTCGCGCTCGATCACCACGACGTCATGGCCGACATCCCTGAGTTCGGCAGCCACCCGGATGCCGAAGGATCCCAACCCCACCACAATGATGTGGCCAGCGAACTCGCGCGCACGCCTCCGCCCGGCCGACGATCCGATCCGCCGGGACAACAGCACATCGGCGATAAACGCGACGAGGATTGCGGTGGAGGTGACGCCGGCGAACATCAGGATGATCGAGAACACCCGTAGCCAGGTGGGCTGCCCGACGAAACTGAAATCGCCGTACCCGACGGTCGCGATGGTCTCCGACGAGAAGTACAGCGCGTCAACGAAGCTCATGCCCGGCCGGTGATAGCTCAACCGCAGCAGCACGGTGGCCCCAAGCAGCAACGTCAGCAACGCGCCGAGCGCACGAAACAGGTTCGGGTTCACATCCTCCCGAAACCCCCGCACCGAACGCACCATTCGAATAACCGGATTACGTTGCCGCCATGTATGTTTCGGCGGATTCCGGGCTACGATACCGTGCGCGCGCAGCCGGTCGGGGGTGGCGATCATGGCCACAAAATCACCCCGGGACACCTGCAGGGCACGGCTCGGGCATGCGATCACGTTGTCACCACTGCCCTGACCACCCCGGATCACCGCGACCGGCGCAAGATCTCCGTACAGTTCGGCGAGAGTACCGTCGGCCTCGGCAGTTGCGGCCGACACGACGAACTCGGTGTCGGCGACGGTGATCGAATGGGTTGATCGGCCGAGCAATGCCTCCACCAGCAGCGGTGCGGTGAGTTCGGCGACGTCGAGAATAGCTCCGGGCCCGTTGCCGAGTGCCACCGCTTCACGCAGCACCGCGTTGGTCAGGTGTGCCACCACCCGCACCGTCGGATTGTGTTGGCGGGCCAGCAACGCGATCTCCAAGTTGACGGCGTCATCGGATCCCGCACACACCACCGCCGACGCGGATGCGATACCGGCATCAACAAGGCCACCGGGCGCCGACAACGCCGTGATGGCTACTCCGGTACTGCGAATCTCCTCGACGATCCGGACGCTCAACGCGTCATCGCCGTGAACGATGATGTGACCGGACATTGCAGGAGCGTACTGGCAGCGGCGCCGACATGCTCGGCTACCGACCGGCCGCCCCTAATCGGGTCAGGATCGACCCGGTCACGCTCCGCCCAGGCAACTCGGCCCGAGTAGCGCCTTGAGATCACCCATGAGAGCTGAACTGGGGGTGACGCGCAGCGACTCGGTGAGCTTGAGCAGTGTGGACCGCTCATCGCTGACGAGTGTCACATGTACGTCGGCCGGGCCCGGGTGACGGGTGAGCACCTGTTTGAGTGCCTGCACCCGGTCCGGCGTGCAGGCGCGCGCCGCGAGCGTCAGTGCTAGGGGTTTGGTGGCACCCGCCGCGGCCAGGTCGGGTACCGCGAGATCATTGGCACTGATCATCATCGAATCATCGCGTTGATTGACCCGCGCCTTCACCAGCACGATGTTGTCGGCGACGATATCCATCCCGTAGGTCTGGAAGGCACGCGGGAAGAAGTAGACCTCAACCCCGCCGACCATATCCTCGATGGTGACCGCCGCCCACGGCTCACCCTTCTTATTCACTCGTCGGGTCACCGACGAGATGATGCCGCCGATGGTGATCTGCGCGCCGTCGGGCACATTGCCCTCAAGTAACGCCGTAATACTCGTGTCGGTGTGCGCGGCGATCGCCTGCTCCACTCCGGCCAGCGGATGCCCAGACACGTAGAGCCCCAACATTTCTCGCTCAAGAGCCAGCTTATGTTTGGTATCCCATTCCTGATCGGGAACCTTCACCGCGAACACCTCGGACAGCCCACCACCAGCGGACCCGTCATCTGCTGCCCCGCTACCGAAAAGATCGAACTGGCCGATCGCCTCGGCCTTCTTGGTGCCGAGTACCGATTCGACGGCCTCACCGTGCACCAGGAACAACCCCTTACGCGGATGCCCGAGGGAGTCGAACGCTCCTGCCTTCACCAGCGATTCGGTGACCTTCTTATTGCAGGCGGTGACGTCAATCTTGCCGAGATAATCGGAGAAGCTGGTGAACTTTCCCTTCTCCTCACGCGCGGCGAGGATCGAACCGACCACCCCCGCCCCCACATTGCGTATCGCGGCCAGACCGAACCGGATGTCGGTGCCGACGGCGGCAAAGTTGCGCTGCGACTCGTTGACATCCGGCGGCAGAACGGTGATACCGAGCTTGCGGCAGTCGGCGAGATAGATCGCCGCCTTATCCTTATCGTCGCCGACAGATGTGAGCAGACCGGCCATATATTCGGCGGGATAATTCGCCTTGAGGTAGGCCGTCCAGAACGAGACCAGTCCATATCCTGCGGCATGCGACTTGTTGAAGGCGTAGCCGGCGAAGGGCAGCACGGTATCCCACAGCGCGGTGATCGCCGCCTGCGAGAAACCGTTGGTGCGCATGCCCTCGGCAAAGCCGTCATAGGCCTCGTCGAGGATCTCCTTCTTCTTCTTACCCATCGCGCGCCGCAGCAAGTCTGCTTGGCCGAGTGAATATCCGGCGACTTTCTGCGCGATCTGCATGATCTGCTCTTGATAAACGATCAGACCGTAGGTCTCTGAAAGGATTTCCTTAAGTGGCTCCTCCAGCTCCGGATGGATGGGCTTGATCTGCTGCAGACCGTTCTTACGCTTGGCGTAATCGGTGTGCGCGTTAACCCCCATCGGGCCGGGCCGATACAGCGCGAGCACCGCGACGATATCCTCAAACCCGGTGGGCCGCATCATCTTCAGTAGTTCGCGCATGGCCGCGCCGTCGAGCTGGAACACCCCGAGGGTGTCGCCTTTGGCGAGGAGTTCATAGGTTTTCGGATCGTCGAGCGGCAACGCGTCGAGATCGAGATCGATTCCCCGGTTGAGTTTGATGTTCTCGATCGCATCACCGATCACCGTGAGGTTGCGCAGGCCCAGGAAGTCCATCTTCAGCAGGCCGATCGCCTCACAGGAGGGGTAATCCCAGCCGGTGATGATGGCGCCGTCCTGGGCGCGTTTCCACACCGGGATCGCATCTGTCAGCGGCTCCGAGGACATGATGACCGCACACGCGTGCACACCGGCGTTACGGATCAGCCCCTCAAGGCCCAGTGCCGTGTCATAGATGCGTTTAACGTCCGGGTCGGTCTCGATGAGTGTCCGTACCTCGGCGGCCTCGCCGTATCGCTCGTGTTCAGGATCGGTGATCCCCGACACGGAAATATCTTTGGCCATGATCGGCGGCGGCAGCGCCTTGGTGATCCGGTCGGCGATGGCGAAGCCCGGCTGGCCGAACTGAACCCGCGCCGAATCCTTGATCGCGGCCTTCGTCTTGATGGTGCCGAAGGTGATGACCTGGGCCACCTTGTCACTGCCCCACCGTTGCGTCGCGTAACGCACCATGTCACCGCGGCGGCGGTCGTCGAAGTCGATATCGATATCGGGCATCGACACACGCTCGGGATTGAGGAACCGCTCGAAGAGTAGCCCGTGCGGGATGGGATCGATGTTGGTGATGCCCAGCGCCCAGGCGACGAGCGAACCGGCTGCCGAGCCACGGCCCGGCCCCACCCGGATACCCACCTCCTGCGCATGGGCGATGAGGTCACCGACAACGAGAAAGTAAGCGGGGAAACCCATTTGGATGATGACGTCAAGCTCGTAATTGGCCCGCTCAAGATAATTCTGCGGCACCGCCCGACCAGGGAAACGCCGTTCGGCGAGTCCCTTGGCGACCTCCTTGCGTAGCCATGTGTGCTGCGATTCACCCTCGGGAACCGGGAAGATCGGCATCCGGTCGCGGTGGGTGAAGACGTCGGCATAGCTGGAAACCCGCTCACCGATCTCCAGCGTCGCGTCACAGGCACCGGGGACCACCGAATCCCACAGTGCCCGCATCTCCTCGGCCGACTTCAGGTAGTAGCCGTCGCCATCGAATTTGAAACGGGTCGGGTCGGAGAGCGTCTTGCCCGTCTGCACGCACAGCAGCGCCTCATGCGCGGCGGCATGCTCCTTGGTGACGTAATGACAGTCATTGGTGACGATCGGCGTGATACCGAGTTTGCGGCCGACGTCGAGGAGCCCGTCACGGACGCGACGCTCGATATCGAGGCCATGCTCCATCAGCTCGAGATAGAAGTTCTCCTTACCGAAGATCTCCTGCCATTTGGCAGCCGCCTCAAGCGCCTCCCGCTCATGCCCGAGCCGCAGTCGCGTCTGCACCTCACCGGACGGACAGCCCGTGGTGGCGATGATCCCCTCGGCGTACTGGGCGATGAGATCGGCGTCCATGCGCGCCCACTTGCCCAACTGTCCTTCGATCGACGCGAGCGAGGACAGTTTGAAGAGATTACGCAAGCCCGTCGCGTTCTCCGCGACCATCGTCATATGCGTATACGCGCCGCTGCCCGAGACGTCGTCGTCTTTCTGGTCGCGGGTGCCCCACTGCACGCGTTTGTTCTCGAACCGGGAACCGGGCGCGATATATGCCTCGATACCGATGATCGGCGTGATGTCATGCTTGATCGCGGCGTTGTAAAACTCGCTGGCACCGAACATATTTCCGTGGTCGGTCATGCCGATCGCGGTCATGCCGAGCCGTTTGGCCTCGGCGAAGAGAGGACCGACCTTGGCCGCACCGTCGAGCATCGAATACTCGGTGTGGTTGTGCAGATGGACAAAGGATCCACTCGGGGAGTTCTGTCCTTCGGCCACTGCGTACTCTCCTCATCTCTGCACTGTTCGAACTCTGCACTGTTTACCGGTCAGCTACTCGGCACTCACAGTGCGCGGTGGGTGCGTGGCTTCTCAGTGTAGGCGCCGCTACCGACACGCCCGCACAGCAAACGCCGCCCGCCTCAGGTTTCCCGGAGGACGTCGAGAGCGTGTTGCAGATCGGCTGGATAGGGGCTGGTGAACTCCACCCACCGACCATCGGCGGGATGCGCGAAGGCCAACGACCGGGCGTGCAACCATTGGCGGTCAAGTCCCAGGCGGGCCGCCAGCACCGGATCAGCACCGTAGGTCGGGTCACCGCAGCATGGGTGGTGCAGCGCGGAAAAGTGCACCCGGATCTGATGCGTACGGCCCGTCTCAAGATGGACACCGAGCAGCGAGGCCGCGGCGAACATCTCCAGAGTGTCGTAATGGGTGATGCTCGGCTTGCCCGCGGCGGTCACCGCGAACTTCCAGTCACTTCCGCGGTGGCGTCCGATCGGCGCGTCGATCGTGCCCGACGGCGGATCGAGATGCCCCTGCACAAGCGCGTGATAGCCCTTATCCACCGCACGGTCACGGAATGCGTGTTTCAGCAATGAATAGGCGTGTTCGGAGGCCGCCACCACCATCACGCCAGACGTGCCGACATCGAGTCGCGACACGATGCCCTGCCGTTCGGCGGCACCCGACGTCGAAATACGAAAACCTGCGGCCTCCAGCGCGCCGACCACCGTCGGCCCGCTCCAACCCAGGGATGGGTGCGCGGCGACGCCCACCGGCTTATCCACGACGATGATGTCGGAATCGTGGTAGATCACCGACAGGTTCTCCACCGGGGTCGGTTCGACCCGCAGCGGTGCGGCCGGCTCCGGCAGCAGCACATCGAGCCACGCCCCGGTCGCCAGCTTGTGGGATTTGCCGACGGCAATCCCGTCGACGGTGACGTCGCCGGCGTCGACGAGACCGGCTGCGACGGTGCGCGATAAGCCGAGGATGCGCGCCACCCCGGCGTCCACGCGCATCCCATCGAGGCCGTCGGGCACCGGTAACGAACGGGCCTCACGCATCGTCGCTCACCTGCCGCACGGTGTCGGCGGTACCGGGACTGTGCGGATCGGGGGTCGATTGCGCGTCCCGGTCGCGGTGCGCCCCCCGTCCCGACCGCGCAGCCCATCCCGACCGCGATCCGTCGTAGTCGTAACCGAGCAGCGAGAGTGCCACCAGCAGCACGGCGCCGCACACCACGGAAGAGTCGGCGACGTTGAATACCGGCCACCACCCCACCGAGATGAAGTCGACGACGTGGCCACGCAGCGGCCCCGGATCGCGGAACAGCCGGTCGATCAGATTGCCGATCGCACCGCCGAGCACGAGCCCGAGCCCGAGCATCCACCCAGCCGAGCGCAGCCGTCCCGAAAATCGGAAAATGACCACGACCACGGAAAATGCGACGAGCGTGAGTATCCAGGTGTAGCCCGACGCCATCGAGAAGGCGGCCCCGCTGTTGCGGATCAGCCGCAGAGTCACCACGTCACCGATGATGTGTACCGGTCGCAGCGGGTCGAGGTGTGCAACGGCCAGGGTTTTCGTCGTGATGTCGAGCGCCACGACACACGCCGCGACCGCCGCCAGGATTGCCACGACCACACCCGCGAAGCCGGCTCGCGCCGCCCCGTGGGCGACCTCGTCCGTACTCGCAACATCATCGTCTGGGGGGTTCACGATCGGCCTGGCTGCTTCGTCCACCCCTCCATCATCCCTGACCGGCGCAACGCAGCGACAACCGCCGCCACCGACCAGCGCGGCTCACACCGAGCGAGCCGTACGCGGGTCGAGAGGGACGACGGCGGGAGTACCGGTCACCGGGTCGGGGACGACGAGCGCACGCAGACCGAAGACCTCCTCGATGCGCTCGGCGGTGACGACCTCGGCCGGGGGCCCTTCGGTGACGACCCGCCCGGCACGCATGACGATGAGGTGATCCGCGTAGCGGGCCGCCTGGTTGAGATCGTGGAGCACCGCCACGATCGTCTTCCCGGCCTCATGGAAAGTACGGAATAACTCCATGAGTTCGTACTGGTGCGCGATGTCGAGGAACGTGGTCGGCTCGTCCAGCAGCATGATCGGGGTGTCCTGGGCAAGGAGCATCGCCACCCACACCCGCTGCCGCTGCCCGCCCGACAGCTCATCCACAAGCCGGCCAGACAGTTCGGTGAGCTTGGTCGCCGCCAGTGCCCGCGCGACCGCCTGCTCGTCGGAATCCCGCCATTGTTGGATGAGCCGCTGATATGGCGCCCGTCCACGGGCCACGAGATCAGCCACCCGGATGCCCTCGGGGGCCAGCGAACTCTGCGGCAGCAGACCCAGCCGACGCGCGACCTCCTTCGACCGGTACTCGCCGATAGCCTTGCCGTCGAGCACAATTCGCCCCTCGACGGGAGTGAGTACTCGGGCCAACGCCCGTAGCAGTGTGGACTTACCGCAACCATTCGGGCCGATAATCGCGGTGAAGGAGCCGTCCGGGATTCCCACGGTCAGCTCCCGGGAGATGATCTGCTTGTCGTAACCGATCGTCACGGCCTGTGCCGACACCCGAGTACCCCTCGACCCGGATGCCGGCACAGCCACCTCCTGACGGCTCGCATCTGCGCTCATCGGGGAACTCCGTATTGTCGTCGGGTCTCGCGAATCAACAGCCAGATCAGATACAAGCCGCCCAGGCACACGGTGATGAGCCCGACCGGAATCGACCGGTAGAACTGCGCGATCACGAGCGAGAGTAGATGTGCCAGCGCGAGCAGCGCCGCCCCCATCCCGGCGGCGGCAAACAGGCTCACCCCGGCCGATCGGGTCAGCCGGCGGGCCAACTGCGGGGCGGCGAGTGCAACGAACCCGATCGGACCTGCCGCCGCGGTGACCAGTGCGACGGTCGCGACGCCGACAACCATGAGCCCCAGTCGGGCCGACGTCGGGCGGGTACCGAGGGTGCTGGCAGCATCGTCGCCGAGTTCCAGCCGACGCAGCGCCGGCGCCAGCAGCGTCGCCGCGAGGATGATCACCGCAGCGATGAGAAGCGAAGGGACGATGGAGGTCCACGACACCTTGCTGATGGAACCCGCACCCCAGTAGCCGACCGTCATCGCGTCCTTGATGTCGGCGCGGGTGATGAGATAGGAGTTGATCGAGCCGAGCATCGCCGACACACCTATGCCGACGATGATCAGCCGGAACCCCTCGATACCCCTACGGTAGGCGAGTAGGTAGACCACGAGCGCCGTCGCCAAACCACCGACGATCGCGGCACCCGCGATCGTCCAGTACGAAGTTGAGCCGAACACCAGGATCGTCACCACAACCGCGGTGTAGGAGCCGGCGTCGAAGCCGATCACATCCGGCGAGCCGAGCGGATTGCGGGTCAAGGATTGAAAGATCGCCCCGCCAATGCCAAGTAGCGCCCCGAACAGCACGGCCGCGATCGCGACCGGCAGCCGCCACTCCAGCACGATCGTCCGGTGGAAGGCCTCGCCGCCGCCGGCCAGCGTCGCGAGCACCTGATCCAGCCGCAGCGGGTAATCCCCGAGAGTGATCGCGACCACCGCCGCGACCACCGCCACCGCGAACAGCGCCACCGAGGTTGCGAGCACCCGCACGGGCACCCGAATCGCGAATCCGCCGACCCTTACTATCCCGGTGGCATAGCCGAAGTCCACCGCATCCGCGGGTAGTTCATGGACCGGCGGCACGGCGCATTCGGTGTGCTGGCTCATAGTCCGCTCGCCTTGCTCCGCCGCACCAGAGCAATCAGCACCGGGGCACCGATCACCGCCGTCACAATGCCGACCTCGATCTCACCCGGGCGGGCGATAAGCCGGCCGATCACGTCCGCGACCAGAACTAACACGGGGGCGGCGAACGCCGAGTAGACGATGATCCATCGCTGATCCGGACCGGTGAACCATCTCACCACATGCGGCACCATGAGCCCGACGAAGCCGATCCCCCCGGTCAGCGCTGTGGCCCCGCCGGCCAGCAGAGTGACCGCGACAACGCCGAACACGCGGGTACGCACCACCTTCGTCCCCAGCGACGCCGCGAGATCGTCGCCGAGCGCGATCGAGTTCAACGATCCCGCCAATGCGACGGCAATCACCAACCCCACCCCGAGGAACGGGATCACCGCCACGATGTCATCCACGCCGGCACGGCCGATCGAACCGACCCCCCAGTTGCTGACCGACCGGAACGTGTCCTCGTCGATCAGGGTCAAAAACGTCGAGAAACCGCCCAGCACTGCGCTCAGCGCGACACCGGCGAGGACGAGCGTGACCGGTGACACCGAGCCGCGCCCTGCCGAACCTATGAGGTACACCGCAATCGTCGCGACGGCCGCCCCGATGAACGCGAACCATATGTATCCGCTCACGCCCGACAACCCGAACAACCCGGCGCCGAGAGTCACGGCGAAACCTGCCCCCGCATTCACGCCGAGCACACCGGAATCGGCCAGCGGATTGCGCGTCAAAGCCTGGATCAGCGCGCCCGCAACACCGAACGCCGCGCCCGCAACAACGCCGACAATGGTGCGCGGCACACGCAGCGTGCACACGATCACCGACGCCTCGGAATCATCCGGTTGCCACAGACCTGCCCACACTGCATGCAGCGACAGCGGCTTAGCACCGAATGCGAGGCTGGCCATCGATGCCAGCACCAGCGCTGCCAGGATCACGATGAGTCCGAGGGCTCTGCGGCGATGCGGCGAACGCCGGACAGGAGTCTCCTGTCCGGCGTCCCGATACTGGGTTGCGGAGTGGTTATGGGCGGCGTTCATCTCTCGCGATCAGTTGGGCATCTCTCGCGATCAGTTGAGCACAGAATTGATCATCGAGACAATGTGCCCAGCGGCCCACTCCGTCGACAGCGGCCCCGGATATCCGAGTGCCCAGGCAATATTGCCCTTTTCCTGCTTACCGTTGAATGCGAAGCCGCCGCGGCCGGTGTTGTCGAAGACCACCGCGTGGCCCTTCTGGACTGCGCTGAGCTGCTTGTATAGCGGCTGTTCAGTGAGCAGTCGATTGAACTCGGTGCGCTTCACGTCTTGCGTGTTGTTCGCGACAATCAGGACGTCCGCGTCGACGCTGCTGAGCAGTTCGGGGCTGACGGTGGTGCGCTTGTCACCGAACTTGTCGGCCAGGGGGTTGCGCTTGAATCCGAGAGTTTGGAACAGGGATTCGACGGTCGAACCGGCGCCGGAGTAGTACTCGATTCCACCCCATTCGCTGGTGAACACGACGAGATAGGTGGCGGTAAGCCCCGCGAACTTCGGGTTCTTCGCTCGCACGTCGGCGAAGTACTTGTCATAGTTCGCGATCACGCCTTTTGCCGCGTCGCTCAGATCCAGCGCCTGTCCGATCTGGGTGAGGCGGTCCTGCCAGCTCGCCACTGTGTCTTTCGACGTGGGGGCGGCCAGGACCGGAGCGATGGTTGACAGACGCTGATATGCCTGCGCGCCGATGTCCTCCGCGGTGACGATGATGAGATCGGGTTTCGCCGCGGCGACAGCCTCATACGGATATGGCTTCGACTCGTCGAATGGGTATACGGTCTCGACCTTTTTGGGAAGCGCGTCAAGGGTCCAGACCGACCGCTCGAAGGTGTCCGGTGCGAGCACCGGGGTGACACCGATGCTGGCGAGAAGCTCCACATCCGTGCCATAGGAATTCACGACCGCGATCCGCTCGGGACGCTTCTCGAGCGTGGTCTGCCCCCATGCGGTTTTGAGTGTGAGCGGGTACTGCGTAGCGCCTTGCGCCGCCGGCAACAAGCCGGTGGGACTTGTGGATGTTGCGCTGGCCGAGGGCGATGCCTGCGTGCTCGCGTCGTCGCTGCACCCGGACAGCAACAGGGCCGCGATTGCGACGATCGCAGCCACTATGGCGGCGACTATTCGGGATCGTTGTGGGCGCAAGGTCCTCATCGGCGACTCTATTCTTCGTTCTGGGGTTGGGTCGAAGCTGTTCCGGCAGTGCTGTAGATATCCGATGCTGCTAGGTATCCACGCTGCTAGGTATCTGCCGCCGGACAGCCCTCAGTCGAAGTTAGCTTCACCTTACCTATGCCGGTTATCATGAAACGACTAATCGTTGTCCTGGCGAGGAGGGACCGTCCGTGCCGCCTGTCGCCGAGGTCGCCACGCTCACCGTCGGCGAGATTGTGCCTGTGTCGGCGGGACCACTGTCTAATGATCGTCTGCTGCTCTTCCTCTGGGTGCGAGCGGGGACGGCGATGGTTGAGATAGCGGGCCGAGTGCATCGTGTACGGGCCGGAGAAGCGATTCTGATTCCACCCGGCGTCGTCCATGCGGTCCGGACGGAACAGGCAACGCTGGCTATCCCGATCTTCGCCCCGGCAACGATGGTGTCGTCGGCGCATGCCGACGTACGAATCGTGCCCGTGCCAGATGATTGGAATGACTGGCTCATGCACCGGTACGCGGCCGGCGAGGTCACCCGCGTAGCCCCGTTGCAGCAACTGTTACGCGGGGCCGCCACGACGAACTACGTCAGTGAGCTCGGTGCTTATGCGGCATCTTTGCCGATGCCGCGTTCATCGGCAGCGCGGTCTGTCGCGCAGGCAATCCTGCGAACGCCCGGCAGTGACACATCGGTGACGGCATTCGCGCAACGCGAACACATCAGCGTGAAGACGCTGCAACGTCATTTCCGCAATGAAACCGGCCTACTGATGTCGCAGTGGCGCACTCGGGCGCGGATGACTGCGGCTGCCGCCCGCCTGATCGACGGACACGGCATCGGGGAGACCGCCCGATACGTCGGCTACACCTCACCGGCCGGTTTCACCCGGGCATTTCGACAGCACACCGGCGTCACCCCGCAAGAGTTCGCGCGACGTTCCGCTCTCGGCCCAGCCTCCCCCAGCACCCTCGAGGGCGACACCAACTGTCGCGACACCAATGGCAGCGGCACCTTCAATGACGTCGCGAGCCTCATCACGGAGAATCATCCGGCTCCGACGATCCTTCCGGAGCTACGGCCCGTGCAGATCGAAAACTGCCACGTGCTTCATTGGGCATACCGGGGGCCGGTTGTACTGCGCGTTGGGACTCATCTGCGCACGCTGCACCGCGGAGACCTCCTCTGGGTTCCCGCAGGAATGCCGTTCCAGGCCGAACTCGGTGACGGCTCCATCCTGATAGCGGTCGGCAGCCGACACGGCCATGTGCATGTTGCCCCCGAGGATCTCAAGACATTTACCTATCCACGCACCGCAGAACACTATCTCCTGCATATTGCGTTATCGGAGAACACCCTGCTCAGGCCAGCCACAGGCCCCGGGACGCTGGTGGATGTGCTGTGGCGCGCACAGTTCGGCGGCACTCAAGAACGCACCGATCCGGAGCACACCGGCCAGCCACACACATCGTCCGTAGCGAAGATCGCGGCCTCGCTGTGGCATAGCCCCAACAACGCATGCTCCCTGACCGAGTGGGCGGCCGTCTTGAATGTCGATGCCATGGAACTGAGCCGGGAATTCTCGATGCACACAGGACTGCCGTTCCTCCGGTGGCGATCGCGGCTACGTATGGACGTTGCCCGCGCACTGCTGTGGACCGGAAAAACACCCGGTGACGTGGCGCAACAAATCGGATATCAGACCACGTCGGCATTCACCAAGGCATTCTCCGCTGCGCACGGCATGTCACCGAGGGAATACCAGCGTCACAAGGCCGCGATCTAAGTTCACAACAACACACCAACCGCCTCCGCCGATCGTCGGCGGAGGCGGTTGGCGCGTTGACCAAGCCTCGTCGGCTGGTCGGGAAATCTCGATCAGCCGGTTACGAGGGGCACATGGGACTCTTGATGTTGGCGCCGCCGAGCAGACCGCACACGGTGTTCGCGGAAAGCTTCCAGCGGCCTCCCGAGTACACGATCTGCGCGTCAGCCTTCGCCGGCGGATTATCCGGCAACTTAACCTGCACCTTCACTGTGGCCTTGTTGGGTCCGGCCGGGATCACCGGCGGCAGGATCTTGTAGGTCACACCCGGATTCTGTTTGCGGGCCGCCACCAGCTTGTCGAACAGCGCGAGATCCTTCTCGGAATCCTGGACGAGTTCGGTCTTCTTGGAGTTCGGCACGGCCGGGTCAAGCGCTGTGCTGAGCATCTCGTTGAGCACGGCCACGCTCGGCGGCGCCGTCGCGTTGGTCACACCGGCGCTACCACCAGACTCCGCCGATGCGGCAGCGCTCGTTGTGGACGGCACCGTGGGCACGTCATCGGAGCTGTCATCGCCACATGCGGCAACACCGGTCGCTACGGCTGCGGCCAATACGGCCACCCCTACGAACTGCGGAAACTTCAACGATCTCCCTCACTATCAGGTCGGCATTGCGTATGTCGGCTCGATCCGGCGGGCATGTCGGCGGACGGATACCCGGTCAACACACTCTCCGAACGCGCTGTTCAACGGCCCATCACGCACTCTCACCAGGGTCAGAACTCACCCCACTATGCCAAAACTCGGTTGTTTCGCCCAACGCAGCCATGCCGCGTTCGGCGGTCGCCGCCAACCTCGACGGTGACGACGGCGATGCAACGGTTGACGGACCGCATCGGTTCCGGCGACCCTGTGGGGTATGGCGCCAACACGAATCGTGCTGATCACTACCGGCGGCACGGTCGCCTCCACCACCGGCGCCGACGGTGCCGTCCCCATGCTCTCCGCCGAGCAACTGCTCTCCACGGCGTACCGCAACAGCGAAACCCGCACCCAAGCCGACCTCGACCTCGATATCGCGACGGTCGATCTCATGTCGGTGGATAGCTCCGCGATGACCGTCGCACATCAGGTGCGGATCGTGGCCGCGATCGCACACGCTCTCGCCGACCCGGCCGTCACCGCAGTGGTGGTCACGCATGGAACCGACACCATGGAGGAGACGGCATTCCTGGCGGATCTGACGGCGGCCGACCCCCGGCCCGTGGTGTTCACCGGGGCACAGTTTCCCGCCGATTCGCCACATCCGGATGGACCCGCGAACATCGGGTGTGCCCTGCGGGCGGCCGCCGATCCGCACAATCGGGGCCGCGGGGTGCTCATCGCTGTTGGCGGGCGGCTCGTTCCGGCACGCGGGGCGTTCAAGGCGTCAACGAACGATCCGACCGCCTTCGATACGGTGTGCGACCGTCTGCCCCGACCGCTGCTGCCGGCACCGATGACCGTCGGACGGGTTGCGCGGGTCGATGCGTTCACCCTCTATCCCGGTGTCTCGCCAAGCCTTATCGCCTCCGCCGTTGACCAACGTGCCGGTGCAATCGTGTTGGCGGGCACAGGTTCTGGAAATACCCATCCCGACATCACCGCGGAGGTCATCGGCGCCCGGCAGGCCGGGGTGATCGTGGTGGTGACAACCCGAGTGCCGTACGGGCCGGTGATCCCCACCTATGGCGGCGGCGGCGGCGCAGTCGATTTGGAGCGGGCCGGCGCATTGGTGTCGCGGTGGCTGCGTGCACCGCAGGCACGTACGGCGCTGATCGCGTTACTCTCCACCGGCCACGACGCCGACGACGTCGCGCGGTTCTTCCGTGAATCCGAACCTGACCTGCCCGTCCATCGCCCCTAACCACCGAGATCATTCTCCGACAAGCAGATCCGGCCATGCCAGACTATCCAGGGGATCTCCCCTGCGCAGTGCGGGATCATCGGCACGAAAGGTGTGTGCGACACCGGGTCCGGTGGCCCTGGTCTCGAATCGGACTGTCACCACGCCGTGGCCGCTGCCCTGTACCCAGCCATGTCCGTACTCGGGGTGCACGACGTCGACGCCGGTAGGCCAAACATCTTCCCCGCCACCGGCCTGCACCGATTCTCGCGCCATCTGCCCGGCAAGGACCGGCACCGAATCGGGCTCGTCGGCATCCGGCATGAGCTCGACCGCATCGGATGTAGTGGCAGTGGAATCGATATCCGATTCACCGAACAGCGCATACTGCTCCACCGTCGATAGACCCGAAAAACTCACGCCCACAAGCCGAATCGGCCCAATAGTGAGCGGGTCGAGAGCCAGTCGCTGCGCCACCGAGGCAAGTGCGTCAAGGTCGGTGGTTGCGGCGGGCAGGGTGGATGAGCGGGTGAGGATCGACATGTCGGCCCGTTTGAGTTTGAGCACGACGGTGCGGGCGCCGCGCCCATCGGCGAGGAGCCGTCGATGCGCGTCCGCGCAGGCGCGGTTGATCGCCGAACGTAATCCGGGAAGATCCACAATGTCACGCGCAAAAGTAGATTCGGCGCTGATCTGTTTACTCGCGGCACGTTCGGCGACGCGGCGATCATCACGCCCCTGCGCAAGCCGGTGCAATGCGGGACCAACCGTGGAGCCCAGGACCGAAGCCACTTCGACGTCGGACATCGCGGCGAGATCGCCGATGGTATCAATCCCTAGACGTGCCAGCCGGTCTCCCGAAACCGGACCGATACCCCACAGCTTGCGTACCGGCAGCGCATGCAGAAAACCCAGCTCCCGACTGGGTGGAATCACCATCACCCCATCGGGTTTGGCCATGCCGGAGGCGATCTTCGCGATCTGTTTGCCGCTGCCGAAACCCACCGACGCCGCCAACCCGACATCCTCAGCTATTCGCCCGCGAATCTCTTCGGCGAATTGCCGCGCCTGCGCCACGGTGGCGCCCGCCAGTTCGGCCGGTTCGGCGAATGCCTCATCGAACGAGAGCATCTCGATCACCGGCACCAATTCACGCACCAGAGCGAAGATCCGGGCACTGACCGCGCGGTAGAGTCCACCTCGGGGCGGCAGGACCACCGCGCCCGGACCAACCAGACGCCGCGCCTGATGCATCGGCATCGCCGAGGAGGCACCGAATGCGCGGGCTGCGTAGCTGGCGCCGGCCACCACCCCGCGCCCACCGGTACCCCCTACGAGGACGGGCCGTCCGGCCAGCGTCGGACGAGTCAACTGCTCGACCGAGGCGAAGAACGCATCCATATCCAGGTGCATCACCCAGCGACTGCTGCACTCCCCGTCCGACGAAGCTGGTCTGCCCGGCACGGTGTACAGCCTAAACACCCCGGCCCCGCGCAATACAGATGGACGACTAACTCAGCCATCCTGCTGGCACGGCGACGCAAACACACCACTTTTTCGCAGAAACACCGCCTTTGAGGTGGTGTTTCTGCACAAAAGTGGTGTGTTTATCAGGACAAGCTCGTATCGACCACGAACACCGGAATGTCACCAGAGTGGGCGGTGAGTTCGTCGTCGGAGGGCTTAGTACTCATCCCCGCCGGCAGGAACCTCCCGACCTCCCAGCCCCACTTATCCAGGTATGCCGCGATCACCGGGCCACGGTCGGCGACGGGCAGTTCAGTCAGCGTGACGGCGCGAACCCTACGTCCGCTACGCAACTCACCTTTGCCCGCCGCCCGCGCGTTGCGCACCCAGTGCGTGTTACCGCGCACCGCGACCAGATACTCCGTGCCGTCAATCCTGATCGGATTGACCGCAATACATTGCGGGGTGCCAGTTTTCCTTCCTACGACGGTCAGCGTCTGGGCACCGGCGAAATTAACGCCGCGGTCGACGAGCCAACGGACGATTCCGTTGAATGTCTTGTCAAACCCCTCCGGCGCACGATAGTGAATGCTCATCTCAACTCCTCAGTAGGCACACAGAACTCATTCGCGAGCACTGCTCTCGTTTTCAGTATGCACCTGGCACATGAATTTTCCAAGAGCACCGCTCTCGTCTATGTCAGACTGTTGTAATGCCCGCCAAGACACGCGCAGAGAATCGAGCCGAGATCGAGACTGCCATCCTCCGACTGGGGCGTGAGCACCTACGCACCGCCGGAGCAGGCGGATTGTCGTTGCGAGCGATCGCGCGCGACCTCGGCATGGTGTCCTCAGCGATATACCGCTATGTACCCAGTCGCGACGAACTACTCACCCTGCTACTCGTGCAGGGGTACACCGATCTCGCTGATCACGTCGACAACACCGCCGACGCAATCAGCGGACCCCTGCACCGGGAACGCCTGCTCGCGACCGCAATCGCCATGCGTACTTGGGCTGTTGCCGATCCAGCCCGGTGGGCGCTGCTCTACGGCAGCCCGGTGCCGGGATATTCCGCTCCCGCCGCACGCACCGTAATCCCGGGAACCCGAGTGATAGCACGAATTATCAGCGAACTCGGCGCCGCCGCGAAAACCAGCGCACTGCGCGCCGATCTACCAGCGCCATCGGCGGCCGTGGCCGCCGACATGCAAGCTGTGGCCGAAGAGTTCGGAACCGATTTATCCAATGAGATCATTGCGGCCGCAACTACCCTGTGGGCCACGATCATCGGCGGCATCAGCATTGAAGTGTTCGGTCAATATGGCACCGAGACCATCGCCGATCCGGCCGCGCTATTCGCCGCGCAGATCACCGCGGCACTCTCACTGCTGTTCGCGTCCACATAAAGATATTCATACATCGATTCCGAACGGGCCATGGTGATAGTACCGGTCAACACCCGGCCCACATGTGTCATAGCGGGTCAGGTGAATTACTCCACCAACGTCCGCTATTACTCTCCAAGTACTTGAGATACCGGCGAAACCCACCGATATCGCTAATATCGGTAACCTTGTCACCGTTCGTTAAGCGCGAAGGCATCAGCAGCATGCCACGAACAGTAGTTCCGTCACTGAGCACGACGTGACCGAATTCTAATTCTTCCGGTTCGGAGGGCAAGAGCGTGAGCGTCAGCACATCGTCGGGAATATCATGGAGCTCGCCTTCGATTCTGCGCCCAAACCCTTCGATCTGAGTCGGATACAGTCCGGGAAACTCGTCTCGCACAGCCAGGAATCGATATGCCGGAGCAGTATAAACCGTATCGAGGAACTTGGATCCGCGGTGATTGTGATAATCGCGCATACCGAGCATGGCTGTACCATTCAAGAACATTACCGTCATGATGACTCCCGATCTTCCCGTGGCTGTCGCATCGTCATGGGAATTCCTGCCAGCGAAAACCCTCGTATTGGATGTGCATCTATATGGCGACCCAACGGGCGATTATCAACCAGGTCGCCCCCGTCTATTACCACCTGACCCCGAACGAGCACCGTACGCGGCCGCCCCGTGACGGCCATACCCTCGTACGGCGTGTAATCGGTAGCCATGTGCAACGCGTCGGCCGATATTCGCCACACCACATTGGGATCCCAGATCACGATATCCGCGTCAGACCCTGGCTGAAGAGAACCCTTCTGCGGAAATATTCCGTTGGCAATCGCCGGATTGGTTGCGGACACGGCGACAAATCGCCGTGGATCGAGGCCTTTCCCAACGACAAATTCACTAAATAATACGATCATTCGTGTCTCTACACCTGGCAGACCATTAGGCATAGCCCGCACATCGTGACGATTAACGTTTTTCTGGGCGGTATCATAACAGCAGTGGTCGCTGCCCACAGCGGTGATCTCACCGTTGAACAGATACTGGCCCAGTGCATCAACCGTGCGACGGTCTCTCAGTGGAGGGCAGCACACAAATCGCTCAGGGTAGTCTCCACCGTAATGGGAGTCGTCCAAGATCAGGTGATGCATCACCGATTCCGTCATCGCCGAGATGCCACGACGGCGGGCGTCTGCCACAAGATCAATCGCGGCAGGGGTCGATTGATGAACGAAATAGACCGGAGTATCGAGTCGCTCGGCGATCGCGAGGACATCTGCGACTGCGGCTGTCTCTGCCAGTTCACTACGTGTCGCGTGCATGTGGCACGCGTCGACCTCGCCACGTATCGCCGCCCGGCGCTGATCCTCTTCGATAATGACGTTGGCCTCACAGTGAATCACGACCATCCCACCGAGCGGCCCCAGCGTCTGCATCGTCCGCAGGATGGTATCCGCGTCGGCCATCGACTCACCCCGGTAAGTCGTGAACATCTTCACCGTCACCACCCCGAGGTCCACCAACTGCGCCAACTGATCGGGAATCGACTCATCCCATGCAGTCACAGAGGCGTGTAAGGCACTGTCACACAGCCCTTCGGACGCCTTGGCCAACTGAGTATGTGCGACATCGATGGGACGTTGCCCCGGCCGGGGAATGGCAAAATCAACGATCGTTGTCGTCCCACCGAATAGTGCGGCGGTCGTACACTCTCGATAGTCATCGAGCGAGGTGAATTCGCCCGATGTGAAACCTACGTGACAATGCGGATCGACGCCGCCCGGCATCACCAACTGTCCGGTCGCATCGATTTCCACATCCGGGTTCCACTGTGCAGGAAGAGCACTGCCGGGGCTCACGATACCGACAATCGTCTGCTCAGCGATGATGACATCCGCCGCACCCATCCAGGAAGCCTCCACAACAGTTCCGCCCCGGATTACCGTGATCATTGGGTCATCTCCTTATCAGTGTCTGTTTGTTCGCGGTTCTTCGCGGCCCGTCGCGCCCGCTCTCGTACCGGATCCGGGATTGGCACAGCGGCAAGCAACCGCGCAGTGTAGGGATGCTGGGGGTCGGAGTAGACCGCATCGCATTCGCCGAATTCGACTATCGAGCCACGGTTCATGACCGCTACCGAATCGCATACAGAACGCACTACGGCGAGATCATGGGCGACGAATAGGAGCGAGAGCCCATAGCGGCCGCGTAGATCTGACAGTAGTTTGACGATCTGAGCTTGCGTCGAGACATCCAGCGCCGACACCGGTTCGTCACAAATAAGTAGTTCCGGCTCAAGCACCACCGCTCTCGCTATGGCTATACGTTGGCGCTGGCCACCCGAGAATGATCTCGGGTATCGATCGATATCTGCAGGATCAAGTCCTACCGCCTCGATCGCCGCGACAACCCGATCGCGGCGCGCCAACGTGTCACGTTTGTCGATACCGTGCACGAGAAGCCCTTCAGTCACCAACTCGCGCACAGTCATCCGCGGATCAAGCGACGAGTAGGGGTCTTGAAATACGAACTGCATCTTCCGCCGGATCGAACGCATCTGCCCACGCGAGGCACCGACCACTTCGACCCCGTCAACGCGCACCGATCCGCCATCGGGGGAAATCAATCCGCCGACCAAGCGAGCCAGAGTTGATTTACCCGAACCCGACTCACCGACCAGCCCCAGTGCCTCATCACGTGCTAACTCGAAGGACACCCCGTCGACCGCTCGTACATCGCTCCCACGGAAGCGCTTCACGAGCCCCGTACACGAGAGTAGTGCAGTCACAGCTCAACTCCCGTCTGCCCTGCATCTGACTGCCCAACCCCCGTCTGGCGGTATTCCCCTGTCATCGGATGCCCGACCGAGGCCAATCCAAGTGACACGTCAGCGTCGATACGTGGGACTGCACGCAACAGCGCCCGAGTGTACGGATGTGCAGGGTGTGCATAGATTTCGTCGACCACCGCATGTTCGACAATGTTTCCCTCACGCAGCACCGCGACATCATCAGCGAACCCGGCCACAATTCCGAGGTCGTGGGTGATAAGCAGTACTCCGGTTCCGCGTTCGTCAACTATCTCGTCTAATAGATCCAATACATCGGCTTGCACCCGCACATCAAGAGCAGTGGTCGGCTCATCCGCTATTAGAAAATCAGGCTCGGCAACCAGTGCTATCGCCATCACCACACGCTGCCGCATACCCCCTGAAAACTGATGCGGGTAATCATCGAACCGGCGGGCAGCATTGCGTAAACCCAGACGTTCGAGCATCGCAATGGCACGGGAGCGGGATTCGCTCTTGGATACACCGCGAATCATCAACGGCTGCATGATCTGCCATCCAATCCGCATTGATGGATTCAGTGCGGAAAGCGGATCTTGAAAAACGAATCCAACTCGCGAACCACGAATGGAACGTAACGTACGCGGACGCGCTCCGATCAGTTCTTGCCCATCAATCCTTACACTGCCACTGAGCACGATGTCAGGGTCAAGCTGAACAACGGCGCGCGCCGCCACCGACTTTCCCGATCCGGACTCGCCAACCAGAGCCAACTTCTGACCGGATTCGATACGGAATGATATTCCATGCAGCACTTCTCGATATTCTCCGCCATCACCGCTGACACCGGCACGGAGATTATCGACAACCAAAGATGACACCATCATCGCACCCCTGTGCGCAGCGTCGGGTCTCGCCGAACACGAAGCCAGTCACCTGACAGACTGAATGCGATCGCAGTGATCGCCATCACCGCGCCAGGAAATACCAATGCCCACCAACCGTTCTCGATATTATTCGCCGCGCCCGCGATCATCGCTCCCCACTCTGCTGACGGGACTTGCGCACCTACACCAACGAAGGACAATCCGCTAATCACGAGCATCACCGCGGCCACATCCAGTGTTACTTGGATGTACATGATGCCTAGCGCGTTCGGTAAAATGTGACGGATGGCCAACCGCCAGCTCCCCACCCCTAAAGCTATCGACGATTCGATATATCCTGAGCTACGAATATCGTTGATCGACGCCCTGACCAAGCGCGCATAACCCGGCCACCATGTGGCCGCTATCGCAATCACCGTCGACGTTATTCCTGGTCCCATCGCTACGGCGAAACCCAACCCCAGCACCAAAGAGGGCACAGCCAAGCCTATATCGGTAATGCGCATGAGAATTTCATCTATATACCGACCACACAGCGCAGATAATGTACCTACCGTAACTCCGATTACACAGGTGATCGCCAAGACAATAGCCGTGGCCGACAACGTGATCCGCGCTCCCGCGAGCACCCTACTCGCAACGTCACGACCATTGGAATCTGTACCCATCGGATGAGACCAACTCGGTGGGTGCAACGCTCCTGCCAGATCGACCGAGTACGGATCATACGGGGCGATCCATGGACCTATGACGGCGATAATCACTACCAATACACAAACACTCAACGCGAGTGCATCAATCGGGGATACCCGACCACGACAGGAAAGATACCGCCTTCTTACGGTGCACACGCTGCCGACGAAGCTTCCCACAGGACTCATCGGGAAGCACGCACGCCGTCTGCGGCAACTACTACGTCGGCGTTCTTCCGCGGCGTACGCATCAGTTGTGCGTTATTGCGCCTCGTGAGCTCATCTCGCAACTGTGAATTTAGCGCAAGTTGAATCAAATCCACTGCAATATTGGCAAAAATAAAAATAATTCCTATAATGAGAATCGATCCGATAACCGCGTACAGATCATTCTGTACGACCGCGGTCACCATATATGCTCCGATTCCCGTCCTATTGAATGTCGACTCGACCAATACCGTGGCGCCCAGCATCCAGCCCAACTGCATGCCCAAGATCGTGATTACCGGGCCGAGCGCGTTGCGCAGAGCATGCACCACCACGACCCGCCCCTCGCTCGCCCCGGTGGCCCGGGCAAGGGTCACATAATCGGCATCGAGCGTCGTGATCATGCTCGACCGCACCGTCCGGGTGATCACCGAGATGAATGTGGCTGACAAAGTGAGTGCGGGCAGAACAAGGTGAATCAGCGCCGACCCCAAAGCGTCAGTATCACCGGTCAGCAACGCATCGAGGGTGGTGGCCCCGGTGATTCTCGAGACTGATTGTCCCACGCTGAGCTGTCCGTACAGAGGCAGCATATGGAGCTTCACCGCACACACCAGTTGCAGGATTAATGCCAGCCAGAAGACCGGGATCGCCGAGCCCAGTACGCCGACGATCCGCGCCACCACATCCGCTGCTCGGCCGCGGTAATAGGCCGCGCATACACCGAGTGACACCCCGAACACCACATTGATCACCATTGCGGAAACAACCAGTTCGATGCTCGACGGCAACACCACTGCGATATCCGAGGAGACCGACCTATGAGTAAAGACCGACTCCCCCAGATTGCCATGAAGGATTCGCTGGGCGAAACCGACAAACTGAAACACTAACGGGCGGTCGAGTCCTAGCTCGCGGCGGGCGGCATCGACCTGCTCGGCGGTCGCGTTGCGGCCGGCAGCAGCGCGCGCTGGATCTCCCGGCAGGATCTGCGCCATCAGGAATGCCATTACCACCAGTCCAGCGACGACAATAATTGCCAGTATTGTTCGCCGTGCAAGGTATCTCGCCACAGTAACTCCTTCGCAACCCGCTACTGGACTCCGGTCACTTCTTCAGTGATATCGCGTACACATCGACAGTCTGGTGATGCCAGGATTGGTAGGTGTAGCCAGACACCGCGCTGCTCATCACCGTGACATAGTTCGAATTGGCCATATTGATGGTTGCGAAGTCACTCGTGAGCATCTTCTCGACCGACTGATATTGCGCGCATCGACGGGTATCGTCACTCTCCGACTGCGCCGAAGTAAGCAGCGACTGAACCTCAGGATTAGTGTACGCTCCCCAGTTCTGGCCGTTACCAATAAATTTCGAGTTGAAGTTCTGATTAAGAAGTGCGCTCGTGTCAGGGAACGCGGGGAACGCGTATATCATCGACATCTGCGGGCGGGTCGAATCTTTGGCAGACATCTGCTGAAACTGGGGGTAGGTAATTGACTCAAGTTTCAGAGTGATTCCGATCTTCTGCAACTCCGACTGCAGCAGAGTGGCCGCTCTCGCCATCTCGTCAGTGGCCTGGAGATAGGTCATCGTCACCGTCGTACCGGCGAGGTGGTTAGCGTCCACAATCTGCTTCGCCTTGGCAATATCATAGGTCGGCTGCCCGATATCGGACCCGATGGAACAGAGCATCCCCTTCGAAACTGGACCATTCATCAAATTTCCGGCACCATTGAGAATCGACTTTATGTGGCCCGGGTAATTATAGGCGTATGAGATCGCCTCCCGCAACGCTTTATTTCCAGTTGTCGCATCTTTCATATTAAAGAAAGTATATAGCGATACATTAGTCGGCGATTTATCTATCTTAAATCCTGCTGAGTCGAGTGAGTTCCAGTCACTCGAAGGGATATCCATGGCAATGTCCACATCACCATTTTTGAGACCTGATTCTTCGGTTGCAGCCTGGGTCACGTAACGGAATTCGATGTTCTTCGCTTGTCCAGTAAATCCCCGCCAGTACTTGGCGTACTGGGTATAACTCGCGGACTGGTTAGAACTGTAACCGGTCAGCGTATACGGTCCGGAACCCGCATCGTTGGTCGCTAGCCACGACTGTCCACCATCTGTGCCCGCGTGGGATTTAACCAACGTTGAATTCACCACGTAAACCCGAGTGAGTGCAGCAAGGAATGCCGCATCAGGTGCGCCGAGACGAATTTCGATATGAGTGCCGTCGATTGCCTTAGACGAAAGATACGATGAAATTAATGATGCCACACCGATATTCAGCGACTTGGCCCTGTCCAGCGTGTACACAACATCATTCGCCGTCAACGGAGTTCCGTCATGGAAGGTCACACCTTGTCGGATCGTCAGATCGATCGTCTTCCGGTCTGGTCTCACTGTCCACGCGGTGGCAAGCTCACCGGACAGCTTTGATGCAGCGTCATAGGTCAGAAGTGTGTTGTACGCGGGCAGATCAACCTCGTCGACCGTAGAGTTATCCGCCTGTACCGGGTCAAAGGTGGCGGGTGGCTCGTTCTCGGCTATGACCAGTGTGTCTTTCGCATCCGAGGTAGCCGTGGCGCCATCGGTGGCGCCGCCACCCGAACAGGCCGTCAGCGCTGTCGCGGTACAGACGGCAGCCGCGCACAACGTAGCGACGTGTGAGGCACGGGTCACTCTGGCCGAGATCCTCTGTAGACTACTCATTGGCTATCCATTCCCATTGTCTTGGTGACCGATTCGTTTCCCGGTTGGCGACCATGTCCCATCCGGCGCAACATCGATTCCGTATAGTTCACACGCGACGTCGGCACTGACGTATCCGTCGAGAACATCCGCGACCACACTGTCGGGGTCTCGTTCGAGAGGATTTCCATACCCGCCACCGCCTGCCGTGGTGTTGAGGAAGCGATCGCCGGCACTCATTACCGCCCGGTACATGCCCACACGGCGCGCCCTATCGGTTTCGGGCCACAGGATCATCGCACTGGGTTCAGGTTCTTGACCGCCAGCGAGCGCCCACGGACGGGTCTTCGTCTTCTTCTTCATCGACAACACTTCACCGTTCTCGACGAATTCGACCTCACGCAGCACCCCGACGCCGCCACGGAACTTCCCCGCGCCGCCCGAATCCGGAATCAATTCCAGTCGATGGTGTAGCAACGTCGCCTTGTGTTCGAGTACCTCGATCGGGGTGTTCCGCACGGTGGTCTGCGATGGGTGTTGCTGAGCATTGCCGCCATCATGACCGACGGTGGCACCCCATCCGATCCCTTCGTTATTGCTCACCACGAAGTCTCGGTCCGTCCGCGAGTCATGACCCAATGCCATGAAACCAGGTTCGTCCCCACCTGACGACGCCGGAATCGACGCGACTGCCTGCGATAATGCCTTGTGAGCCAGTTCTGTTGCCACGATCGCACTCCACTGCGTGAAAGTGGCCGCCGGATACTGTGCATTGAAGATGCTGCCCGGTTCAGCAATCACGTGCAACGGACGAAAATGTCCTGCATTGGACGGCTCGTCCGGCGTCGTGAGGGCTTTGAACACCGCCTTTGCAATTCCCTCGGTCGACCCGATCGGCAGATTTACCGGTCCGGGCACTACCGGCGACGATCCGGTGTAATCGATCGTGAGGCTATCACCACTGATCGTGATCTTCACTCGCATTTCGATGAGATCATCGGAGATGTTGTCATCATCGAGATAATCCATCGCTGACCATGAACCATCCGGCAGGTCACGCACCTTCTGTCGGGCGCGAAGCTCACCATGTTCGATGACCTGACGGACAGCCTGGTCGACTATGCGCACCGTGAACTTGTCCCATATTTGGTGCAGATTGCGCTCACCGACCCGGATCGCGGCAAGCTGAGCGTGAAAATCTCCGATCGTCAGTTCCGGCAGCCGGGAATTGAATCGAATTAACTCAATAATATCATGGACTAGTTCACCACGATCGACAATTTTAGTACCCGGAAAGATCACACCTTCCTGGTGTATGTCTGTCGAATCGAGCACGTATCCTGCGTCTTTAGCGCCTAGATCCATCCAGTGGGCGCGTATAGCGATATATGCCGACGGCACCGCACCACTCTTGTAAAATACCGGCGCGAAGAGCATGGCGTCATAGCTGTGCGCACCACTCCAATAAGGATAATTGAGGATGAACACGTCGCCTTCCGACATGCGGTCAACGCCAATATAATTAGTTCCCTCAATGAGGGCGCGGTCATTCGCGCCCAAGAAGTGAGTAATTCCCGATGACTCCGCCATCAGGAGACAATCGCCGTTGTAGAGAGATATACCGAAATCCAAGACATCGTATATAACCGGATTGAAGGCGCTTCGGATCAGTGTTCGCCGCATCTGTTCTGCTGCGGAAACCACATAGTTCCGGATCACTTCCACAGTGGCTCCGTCCAGACGAGTCGCATCCACCATTCGTCAGCCCTCCGGTTTCGCGGTGATGATCAGATGCCCGTAGTCGTCCACCATCAACGTTTGGTCACCGAACAACACGGTCGTCGATGTAGCTTCTTCAACGATCGCCGGTCCGGCGAGTACATCGCTAGGACGAAAATGTGCGCGGTTATACACCGGCATGTCAACCCAACTATCAGCAGCAAAGTCATATGCCTGCCGCACAGACTCCGGAGAATTCACCGTCGAACGCGTCGAAAAAGGGGCCGCCACCAAAGCCGGCTTTCCCTCGATCCCGATGGCACGCACTCTCATCGATACGATCTCGCAGGGCTCGACCATCGCATGTCCATGGCGCTGCCGGTGCATATCGGTGAATTCCCGGATGATGTCATCGACATCGGCGGTGAACTGCACGGGTAAGGTATGTTCCTGACCGCGGTAGCGCACATCCAGAGTGCGCACGAGAACACGGTTAGCGTGGTCGATTTCCTGCAGGTCGAAAAGCGATTGGGCAGCCTCTTCCAGACCCCGGTACCATTCTTCCAAGTCCGCTAACGCCGTTGCGTCGAGGGGTTCTAGTCGCGTCTGTGCCAGCTCGAATTCGACGTCACTCATCAACATGCCGTACGCCGAGAACGCAGCGGGACTTCGGGGGATCATTGTCGCGGCAACTCCAAGTTCACGAGCAAGCAGCGGGCCGAGTAATGGACCGGCACCGCCGAAGGCAAGTAGCGTGAATTCGCGGGGGTCCAATCCACGTTCAATGGTGATCTCGCGGAGCGCACCGACAGTGCGCGCGATGAGTATCCGCAGGATACTCACGGCAGCGGTATCGAGGTCAATGTTCATCGGCCCAGCGACGCGCGTACGAATCGCCTCGCCCGCAGCATCTGCTGAAATATCCATCTCGCCACCGAGAAACGCCTTAGTGTCAAGATATCCCAGCACGAACGCCGCATCGGTCACCGTAGGTTCGGTGCCACCCTTCTGATAGGCAGCCGGGCCAGGTACGGCCCCTGCACTACGCGGCCCCACTTTGAGAAGGTCACCGTCCATACGTGCGATCGATCCGCCACCGGCACCAATCGTGCGTATATCGAAGATTGGCACCTGCAGTGGTAACCCATCGATCTCAGACTCGTGGACTTCACCGGGACTCCCGTCAACCACAACACATGAATCGACACTGGTTCCCCCGACATCGAAGGACAAAACATGAGACATAGTGAGCGCGCGAGCAAGGAAGGTAGTGCCGACTACTCCTCCTGCAGGACCGGATAATACCGTCGTCAGCGGTGCGCGCTTTGCCAGATCAGATGTCATCGCGCCCCCGCCCGAACGCATAATGCGCAGCGCCGGAGAGAGCCCTCGCTCTCGCAGCGCCGATTCCACCTCAGCGAGATAACCGTTGAGCACGGGCCTGATGTACGCGTCTAGCACCGTGGTGCTCGTCCGTTCGTACTCCCGGTATTCGCGGCTGAGTTCATTGGATACCGAGATCTCAACACCCGGAAATCCTTGGCGTATTCGGGCTGCCGCTTGGTTCTCATGTATAGGGTTCGCATAGGAGTGCAGGAAACAGATAGCGATCGATTCGACCCCTGATGATCTAATCAATGTGTGAGCCGCCGCCATTACCGCATCGCCGTCGAGTGGGATCAGCTCTGCGCCCAGTGCATCCATCCTGCCGGGTACGCCGAGACGAAGCCGACGGGCGACCAGCGGTGCCGGTCGCTGATAACTGAAGTCGTACATCTTCGAGAAGGGGATAGCCGCACGCGCAATCTCCAGTACGTCTCTAAATCCCTCATTGGTGATAAGACCAACTCGCGCTCCGTTTCTCTGCAGGATCGCGTTAAGCCCCAATGTCGTTCCATGCGCGAATGACTCGACGTCGGATAGTGATGCCCCGCAGCGCTGCATGAGCCCGTCGACCGCCTCAAGGACGCCGCGCGCCGGTTCTTCCGGTGTTGTGGAGACCTTGTGGACGATGATCTCACCAGTCGTCACGTCGTAGGCGATAGCGTCGACGAAGGTACCGCCAATATCGACCGCGACCTTCAGCCGCTTCACCGGAGCTCTTCCTGAACCGGAACAAAGAGATGATGATCGTCACGCACGATGCGCCCCGCCTGGAGCACTGCTGCAATGGTGCGCAGCGCGGACACAGATCGAAGCGGATCACCCTCCACAACAAGCAGATCGGCGGCCAATCCGACGGAGATGGATCCGAACAGACTGGCTCCACCTACCAGTCTCGCCGCCTCCCAAGTACCCGCACGCAATGCTGCCCCTGCGGGGAGCCCCGCTTCTTCGAGAAGTTCCATTTCTTTGACCGCACACGATGTTCCATCGTGTGGTTCGCCCGGCAGGTAATCGGTCCCGGCGACTATCCGGATACCCGGACCATCAAGATCTGTCGGGAGTAGAACCGCACGGGAGAAAGCTCGCTGCGCGCTCTCCAGATGCTGCGGATGCACGCGCATGGCCAGATCGATCTGCCACTGCGTGAATCCGTGCTCGCGCATCCACTGTGGGCTACTTGTCACCGACAAGGTTGGCGTGAGATACGCATTGTGGGCTGCCATGGCCTCAACAGTGGCGTCATCGAGATCGTAGCCATGCTCGAAATGCGTGATCCCCACCTTCAGCGCCTCCCGGATGGCACCGCCGCCACCAGCGTGGGCGACCACATAAGTGTTGTGCTCGTCGGCTGCCCGTACCACTGCACGCATTTCGTCGGCCGTCATCTGGGCACTATTGAATGACTCGTCATCGTGGGCGATACCACCGGTGATGAAGATCTTGATATGGTCGGCCCCGGCTTCGAGTTCCTGACGGGCTGCCTTCAGGAATTCGTCATGACCATCAGCGTATACGCACGCCATGCCTTTTCCGTGACCACCGGTGATGCCGAGCGCACGGCCGGATGCGTAAATCCGTGGAGCATGTAACCATCCCTGCTCCACTCCTTTTCGAATGAGCAAATCTGCCTGATTCTGCTCATCGAGCGTACGTACCGTTGTCACCCCGGCATATAGTGCATCGCGCGCACGACTCGCGCCCCGCAGGGTACTCATTCCCGGGCTCTCGGTGACATCGGTATCAGAGAAGGGGTACACAATGGTGAAATGGGTGTGCACCGATACCAGACCTGGCACAAGGTAGCGGCCATCGAGGTCGACGACCAACCCTTGGCCCTCCGGCGGCCCGGTTACGATTTGTCTGATCTCACCGGCGTCGATCTCCACGCTACATCCGTCGATCACCTGCTCGCTGACCACATCCACGACACGGCAGTTACTCAGCCACAATGACTGTGGGCAACCACGCTGCCCCACACCAGGGGCGGCGGTATTAGTGTTTTTCATCGAATCTCCGCTTCTTCACGCGCGAGAAGCCGCCCGGGGCCAAGGTCATCAATATCGACGTGCGCACGTGAGCCCTGCACCAAGTCGCTCATCACCTTCGCCCACAGCGGCGCAAAGGTGAAAGCGTATGTCCCGCCGACGACAAACATCCCGCGATGCCCTGGAATCTCACCAACCAGGGGCATTTCATCAGGCGTGGCCGCCAATGGACCAGACCAAACCCGAGCCAAACGCACCCCACCCGCACGGGGAATCACCCGCGCCGCATCGCTAAGGTTTCCGGTAACACTCTCGTCGAGTACCGGCGCAGAACCATTGGGATTCAGTCGGCCCGCCGGCCAGCCACCGCCGATGACGAGGCTGCCTGCGACAGTCTGTTTGACGGATAATCCAACACCGATGTGTTGCACGATATGCCGTAGAAAGCGTTCAGTACGCACTGACTCGTGCATTTGAATAGCCAAAGGCGACATTGCGATGTCAATTCCGGCGAGACGACAAATATCTGCGATCCAGGGTCCGGAGGCGTTAATTACAGCACCCGCCGACACCGAGACGCCATGACTATCAATGTTCCAGGCGTTGGCGGTACGCGAAATTCCGACGACTGGGCTGCCTGTGAAGATCCGCGCACCCATCCGCGCTGCCTGGCTGGCGATCCTGGGCATCAGACTCAATGAGTCGGCATATCCGTCCCATGGACACCACGTAGCCGCACGGATCGTCTTACCAAAATATGCGGCGTAGGTACGAAGTTCGTCACCGCCAACCACTTCCGTTGGGATCCCCTCTTGTCGCTCCCATGCCAGCTTCGTGTAGAGGTCTTCTACCTGTTGTTCAGACTCGGCTACGGTGAAACCGCCGCATCGGAACACCGCATCAGCGACGTGTGCGCGTTGGGCGAACGTATCCCACAATGTGCTTGCAGCATGTTGCAAAGGCACGAGGCGCGCGCAGTCGACCGACGCCTGCTGTGCAGGTCTGCGTGTGTGAATTGCCTGTATATGCAGGTTTCCGGCCGTGGTCCCCGACCCTTGTCGCCCGATATCATCACGTTCGAGGACGACGACAGAAATTCCTCGGAAAGACAGTTCGAAGGCCAGTAATGTACCGAGAACTCCGCCGCCAATGAGAACGACATCAGTGGTGACCCTCACCATGTGCTCCTGATTTCGCATACCTCGCGTTCGCGATCGTGAGATACCGGCAGTTCCGCTGTGCGCAGTATTTCAGCGATTGTACGCAGAGCGTGCGTATCAGTGAGCTCCAGCAACGGCTTTCGCACGCGCCCGGCAGGTTGATCTAACAGGTGCATTGCCGCTTTGAGTTGCACGACCGGCGAGGCATAGCGTCCTGAATAATCCGGATAGATAAGCGATGCACTGAGTAATTGATATTTGTCGACCCAGAAGCGAGCGAGATCGATATCTCCCTTTAATGCCGCCTCGTAATACGGCACCCCGTATGGCGCTCCGACTCCACCTCCGTCGATGGCGCCATCACCACCCAATCCGGCCAGAATCGCCAGCCCGCGCCGCGAGCTGAAACTGCCGAAAACCCTGACTTCCCCGGAAACACTTTGTGTCGTCTGGACCATTGCTTCCCAGTCACCGGTGGAGTCCTTGATTGCGGCAATTTGCGGAAGTAACGCAAGCCGATGCATCAATCCGTCAATCTTGGCCAAATCCACCACGACCCCGCGTGGCCAGTTGTAGACCATGAAAGGCAGATCAGTAGCCTGACTTACGCACCGATAGAACTCGATCACTTCATCCGGAGCGGGGTGAACATAGGGCGGGATCGTTGCCAAGATGCCGTCGGCTCCGGCAGCTGCCGCCGACCTGGCCACATGCACCGATTCGTCTGCCGTATATGAGCTCACCCCGACGATAACCGGCACCCGACCAGCTAGAGCTTCCACTGCGCATCGGGCAACGCGTTCACGCTCCGATCGCGACTGCGAGAACCACTCTCCGGTACTCCCATTGATCAAGACACCGTGAACACCATTACTAACATAGAGTTCCATCAGCTCGCCGAGGGATGTCTCGTCAACGCTGCCGTCCGCAGAGTATGGCGTCGGAGCGGCCGGCCAGTAGCCGGACCAGTCGACGTCGAACCTGTTCATCTTGTCCCCTCGCCAACTGGCAGTTTTATGCTATCGATTGCTTAACTTTGCATAACGAATGACGCAGGCACAACCAAGAAACGTAACTGTAACGGCATGAAATGCACCGATAAACTGGCATGTTGCATCGGACACCCCGTAACTACCGTTCATCCTGCTCGCACTGGGCGTGCATATGTGCAAAAATCTGGCGCAACGAGTTGCGCATTCTTGCTTCACTCAAGGAGGGCTAACGATGGCCGTCACTTTGCGTACAGTCGCCGAAGCCGCGGGAGTATCGATAAGCACTGCGTCCAGAGCGCTAGCAGGCTCCCCGCGAATCTCGGAGGCGACCCGTGTGAAGGTCGGCCAGGCGGCCGACCGCCTCGGTTATCGACCGAATCACGCGGCCACATCACTGCGTTCGCGCCATTCCCATCTCGTTGGACTTGTGCTCAACAATCTGATGAACCAGTCGTTTCACACCATCGCCGAAGTCATTCAGCGAGAACTCGCAGGCGTCGGCTACCACCTCATCCTGACCATCACTGACGGCGACCCGCGCACCGAAGACAACTTGCTCCTAGCCTTGGCCGATCACGGTGTCGACGGGGTCATCCTGATCGGTAGCGGACAAACCGCAGCTACGACAAACAGATTCCTACGAAACGACATCGCCATTGTGAACGTCATCAGGTCATCTCGCGCCAGCCTTGCTCCGACCGTACTCGCCGCCGACCGGGACGGCGCCAGCGAAGCGACCGACCATCTCCTCAACCTCGGACATCGCAAAATCGGCTACATCGGGGGACTCGAATCCACCGACTCCGGAAGAGAACGTCATGCGGGCTATCGTGAGTCTCTGCAACGCCGACGAATTTCCTACGACGAGTCGCTGATCGAACGCGGTCCTTTTACCAAAGAATTCGGTGCCGCTGCCGCGGCGAAATTATTGACCAGGGTCGGCAAGGGAATGACTGCTCTGTTCGTGGCCAATCACGAAGCAATGTTCGGAGTTCTCCCCGTATTAGCAGCTAGTGCAATCAAGGTTCCCGCCGAGTTATCGGTGGTGTCCTTCGAGGACATGGCGATGCTCCAAATGTGGCATCCACCAATAACTGTCGTCGAGGGGGGTGCAACGGAGATCGCGAAGCTCGCAACCTCACTCCTACTGGACCAAATCGGCACAATCGAAAAAACGGGCAGCACACCCGAACGGCTGCGTCAGCTGACACGAACCTATCGGGTCGGCGCGCAACTTCTGGTCCGTGGTTCCACCCGGACGATTGCACCCAAGTAATCCTGCGATGAGCATCACGGTGACGCAGACACACCACTTTTGCACAGAAACACCGCCTTTGACGTGGTGTTTCTGCGCAAAAGTGGTGTGTTTATCGGGACACGCCCGCACAGCATCCTCTCATTCACTCACCACCCGTGGTCGCACTCGAATCTAGAACAAAGGCGATTACGGCAAGCAATACCGCGGCAGCCAATGCGCTCACCCCGAAGAGGATGAAGTTGGAGTTGTTGCCGTAGCCCGCACCGATAAGCCAACCGCCGACCTGCGGAGCCGCGACGGCTCCGATCCGGCCGACTCCGAGGGACCAGCCTAATGCGGTACCCCGCAGCCGTTCCGGATAGAACGAGGATATGGCCGCCAGGACCAGACATTGGGTGCCGTGTGTGCCGACTCCGGCAAGCACGAAGATGACATACACCGCCGACACCGGGGGCCCAGCAAGTAGCAACAGCAGTGCCGCTCCGGCCACTAACGCCGATGCGATTCCGGTACGCGTCGGCCCAAGCCGAGTGGCGGCCCATGCGGTAATGAATGAGCCGGCCACCGCCCCCAAATTGAGTGCCAGTGAGAATGTGAGCGCGTTGCCCAGGTCGGTTCCGGATTTCTGCATCAACTTGGGCAGCCAGGTTCCCAACCCATACCAGGCCAGCAGTGTAGCCATCGTCGTGACGGCGAAAAGGACACTCGCAGCACGGTATCCGTGAACAAAAATCCCACCGAAACCGGGCTTACGCGTCGACGGCAGAACCCTGAATGTATCCGGAAAGTAATGTTGCGCAATAGGTATCAGGATTGCAAGTGGAATAAGTGCGAATAAAAACATTGGGCGCCAACCCCATTCCGGGATCACCGGAATGCCGATGATCGACGCGATCGACCCGCCGACGGGCACCCCCGACATCATCACGGTGGCCACCACCGCCCGCCGACGATCCGGAACAACCTCTGCAGCAAGAGCATTAACGGCAGGAACTAAACCGCCAAGACCGATCCCGGCGATAAATCGAAGCCCCCCGAAGGCAACGGGGCCGTGCGCGGCAGCGCAGGCCACGGTGAATACCGACAACACCACAGCACATCCAATGATTGTCCTGCGCCGACCGATTTGGTCGCAGAGCCGTCCGGCAATCACGGCGCCGATCATCATGCCCAGAAACGCCAAACTGCCCAGCGTTCCTGCCGTTGCGGCACTGATGCCCCATTCACGTTGCAGGCTGCCGATGACATTGCCGTAGACAATAAGGTCGTATCCGTCGAAGACGACGAATAACCAACATACGATCAGGGCCAGAGTTGCGCGAGGGCCGGTGGTGCCGAGCAACCGGGATGCAGATCCCGCGGGCATTGAGTGAGCTGTAGCGGTCATGCGCCTAACAGTGACGACGCGCACAGTTCGACGCCATAGAGTTCTTCTATGCAGAAATCAGACAGAAAGCGCGTTATCGAGCGCCCTTCCTATGTCATCGAATCCGTCGACAACGCGCTCCGCTTGCTCGAATTGCTTCGCGATGTCGGCGAGATCCGCCTCTCCGAGGCAGCAACGCTGTTGGGTGTCGCGAATTCAACCGCCCACCGACTGCTCGCGATGCTCGTGTACCGAGGATTTGCGGTGCAAGACGAACGTCGCCGCTATCACCCCGGGCCAGCGCTCGGCGCGGGACCGGCCCGGCAGGGCTGGACGCGAGACTTCACCGATCGCCTGCGCCCCCATCTGGAGGCGCTCTCCGGGATCACCGGAGAAACCACGAATCTGCTGATCAGGGTGGGGACGCAGGCGCGTTTCCTCTGGTCGGTGGAATCATCCGGCATGTTGCACGTGGGTGATCGCCGCGGCCAGGTCCTCGACGCGCATCGCACCGCGGGCGGGCGGGCGCTGCTTTCCGAATTGCCAGAAAGCACACTCGAACAGCTCTACTTGCTCCCCGAATCTGCCACCGCGAATGGGCTAGGCGACAACGACGTCGACCAGCGTCTCCCGCGCGAACTCTTCAACCAATTCCGGGATGACATCTACTCCATTCGAGACTCGGGCATCGGCATCAACCTCGAGCAATCCGAACCCGGCGTTGCCGCGTTCGGCATCGCCGTACACAACGCAGCCCGAGCCCCACTCGGAGCGATGACCATCTCGGTGCCAGCAGCACACTACCTCCACCACGTCCGTGGCCCGCTGATCAGCCAACTGCGTCGGGCGGCCAGGGAAGCCGAACTCGATATCGCAGACATCATCCCCTAAACCACCTTTTCTGCACACAAGAAACAGCTGCCAGGCTTGGCCACGGCAACCGTAGCGTCGCCCACAACGGTCGTGCACACACAGTGCTTCAGCACACATTATTTTCCGATGAAGGGGCGCCATGACCAGCACAATTACCTCGGCGTCCGAGCCGACCATCGACGAGCAAGCCGCGCTCGACGCCATGTATTCGAAGTTTGAGACCGCTCACCTCACCCCGCTGTGGACCCAACTGGGCGATCTGATGCCACTGACCCCCGCACCGCGGGCCATCCCCTACATCTGGCGCTGGGCACAACTGCTACCGCTGGCTGAAGAAGCCGGCCGCCTGGTACCCGTCGGCCGCGGCGGTGAGCGCCGTGCGATCGCATTGGCCAATCCCGGCCTCGACGGCCGCCCCTACATCAGTCCGACATTATGGGCCGCGATCCAATACCTGGGACCGAGAGAAACCGCACCCGAACACCGGCACAGCCAAAATGCCTTCCGGTTCGTCGTCGAGGGCGAGGGCGTATGGACGGTGGTCAACGGCGATCCGGTTGCCATGCGGCGCGGCGATTTTCTGCTCACGCCCGGCTGGAATTTCCACGGCCACCACAACGAGACGGACAATCCGATGACATGGATTGATGGCCTCGATATCCCATTCAGTTTCTACGCCGATACCGGATTTTTTGAATTCGGCTGTGAGGGCGTAAGCGATCAATCGACGCCACACATTTCTCGGTCCGAACGATTATGGACCCATCCTGGGCTGCGTCCGCTCGTATGCCTGGACTCACAGACCAGTTCGCCGATAGCCGCCTATCGCTGGGAACACACCGATGCGGCATTGAGCGAACAGTTCGCCCTCGAGGACGAGGGCCATGCATCCACCACCGAGCCCGGGCATGCCGCCGTCCGCTACACCAATCCAACTAACGGCGGTGACGTGATGCCTACGATCCGTGCCGAGTTCCACCGCCTGCGCGCAGGTGCGCATACCCGTACCCGACGTGACGTGGGTACAAGCGTATTCCAGATATTCGACGGCGATGGTTCCATCGTGTTCGGCGATCAGACTCAGCCGTTAGCCCGCGGCGACATCGCCGTAATCCCATCATGGGTGCCTTGGTCATTATCGGCGAACACCACCGTAGACCTCTTTGTATTCTCCGATGCGCCAATCATGGAACGCCTGAATTTCAACCGAACCCAGTTCATCACAGCCACATAGGGAGCCTGCCGTGAAAATTGCCACCATACGACTCGGAGCGCACACCCGTGCCGTGCGCGTCGACACCGACGCGCATGTCGCGATCACCATCGACGACCAACCTGATGTTGGCACCCTACTCAATGATCCCGACTGGAAGATAATCGCGGATCATGCTTCGGGAGAGACATTTTCGCTCGATGAATTGGACTATTCCGCAGTTGTGCCCCGGCCCGGAAAGATTTTCTGCGTCGGCCTGAACTACACGACCCACATCACCGAGATGGGGCGCGAGCTACCTCAGTATCCGACGTTGTTCCTTAAGGTGGCCGACGCACTCACCGGACCCTACGACGATGTGATCGTTCCCGAATATGCTTCCCACCAGCTTGATTGGGAGGCCGAACTGGCAGTTATCATAGGCTCACCCGCCCATCGGATTGCTGCATACCAGGCACATGAGTACATCGCCGGTTATTCGGTGATTAACGATTACACGATGCGCGACTACCAGTACCGCAGTCTGCAATGGGATCAAGGTAAGAACTTTGAGCGCACCAGCGGATTTGGCCCGTGGCTCGATACCGACTATCAACTTGGCACCGTCATCGAAACCCGCCTCGACGGTGAGGTGGTGCAACATGCGACCACCGATGATCTGGTGTTCCCACCGGCCGCACTCGTCGAGTACATCTCCCACATCGTCACACTCAATCCCGGGGATGTGATTATCACCGGCACCACCGGAGGCGTGGGCCATGCCCGTAAACCCGCACGCTACATCGGTGACGGCCAGGTAGTGGAGGTCGAGATCGCCGGTCTGGGTACCGTCCGCAACCGAACCCTGATCAAGTGAGCAGCAGCGCTTACCGCGGGATCGCTCAGCAACTGAGCTACCCCGAGCTGACGCTCGTTGAGCGACTTGCGATCGCCCGCACGGGTACCACCCACTTCGCTCGTCTGCTCGCAGCGATTCCCGATGCCGAACTCGACCGACCATCGCTACTTCCTGGCTGGACCCGTAAACATCTGGTAGCCCACGTCGGCTACAACGCGGCCGCGTTGACTCGACTGCTGGAGTGGGCCGCCACCGGCGTTGAGGTGCCCATGTATCCCTCAGCGAATGCACGAGATGAGGAAATCGACAGTGGCGCAACCCTACCTGCACACGCACTACGCAATCTCTTCGACCACACCGCGGCCCGGCTCGATGAGAAGTGGCGCAACCTGTCCGATGATCGGTGGGATTTTCCGGTTACAACCATCCAGGGCCGGACGCTACCCGTATCCGAAACAGCGTGGCTACGCACCCGGGAGGTGTGGATCCATGCCGTTGACCTGGCAAACGGAGGTACATTCGCCGACATCCCGCATCCGGCACTGACCGGCCTGATCAGCGATGTCCGCGGGGCCTGGCGGCGTACCGGCAACGGATCTCAGCTACGGCTCATCATCGACGGCGAAACCCTCGACATTGCCCCAGAATTCGACGGCAAACGCATCGAAATCAGCGGACCGACAGCTGCGGTGACACGCTGGATATGTGGTCGCGGCGACGAGGGTGTGCACGTATCCCAGACAGATATCTTGCCGCCCCGCTGGCTCTGATGTAGCTGCGCCGCCACCGCGATCGTGACGACCACAGGTTCAAAGGGTTCACGCCGGGCGTTACCGTGTGACGGACCGGATACTGCTGACACCGCGCAACTTATCAGGATTGCGGGTGACGTAGATATCGGCCACCACATCGTCCACAACGCGCAGCATGAAGACCGCCTGCGTCACTCCCTCGAAATGGACTGCTACACCCGGTGATCCATTGAAAATATGGGTATCGATACGCAGGTCGGGGCTGCGCTGACCGAGCCGCATCAATCCGCGCAGCAAAGTCGCGACAGCCTCAACACCCTGCACGGGCCTCCTTGCCGCCGACGCCTTGCCGTCACTGTCTGCGGTGTAGACGACATCCGGCGCAAGGAGCGCCATGAGTTCGTCCACTCGGCCCGAGGTCACCGCAGCGAAGAATGCAGCGGTGACCTCAGCCGCACGCGTGACATCAGCGGAATGCACCCGAGATCTTCTGGCGTGCACATGTTTTCGTGCACGATATGCGATCTGGCGAACTGCGGGCTCCGATTTCTCGACGATATCTGCGATCTCAGCGAGAGCGAAGTCGAATACCTCGCGCAACACGAACACAACCCGCTCGTCGGGGGTGAGAGTATTCAGCACTACCAGCATCGCAGTGGACACCGACTCGGCTAGTATCAGGTCATCGCTCACGTCACGCTCGTCGATACGGATCGGCTCAGGTAACCACGGCCCGACGTAGTCTTCTCGACGCCGGGCTGCGGCCCGCGCGTAATTGAGCGCCTGTCGAGTCACCACTTTCGCCAGATATGCCTTGGTGTCATTGACACCAGCGAGATCGACTGCACTCCAACGCAGGTACGCATCGTGTAACACATCCTCGGCATC
>JASGFW010000019.1:0-42485 GCA_047605305.1 Gordonia sp. (in: high G+C Gram-positive bacteria) | reverse complement strand
GAGGTGAGCAAATAATAGAACACACGTTCGACATATGTGCTATGCTGCCATCATGGACGCCGGAATACAGGCTTCGATCTTCGATCTCACCGATGACCACCCCCACCTCGGCGAGCTTGGCGGCCGGGTCCGCAGACGGACGCTGAGCGACGGGGCGTGGGTGGATCTGCGGCCGGGATGGATCACCGGCTCGGACGATCTGTTCGAACGGCTGCGTACCGAGGTTCCCTGGCGCGCCGAGCGGCGTCGAATGTATGACCGCGTCGTTGATGTTCCCCGCCTGATATGCCACTACCAGGCCGGCCACACACTGCCCGATCCACTGCTCACGCAGGCCAGGGCCGCGCTGACGGCGTATTACGCCGACGAATTGCCGGAGGGATTCGCGACGGCCGGTTTATGCCTCTACCGCGATGGTTCGGATTCTGTTGCCTGGCATGGTGATCGGTTCGGCCGTGGCGCCACCCACGACACGATGGTTGCGATCTGCTCACTCGGCTCGGCCCGTCCGCTGATGCTGCGTCCCCGCGGCGGCGGCCCCTCATTGACCTTCACTCTCTGTGCGGGAGATCTGCTGGTGATGGGCGGCAGTTGTCAACGCACCTGGGATCATGCCGTGCCGAAAACTCGCGGAGCTGGTGCGCGGATGAGCGTGCAATTCCGCCCGCCCGGCGTGTGGTGATCAGTGTGGTAACCAGAGTGGCGAGCCGCATGCCCGTGCCGGGTTACCCCGCTGCGGGGTCAGCGTGAGCGGCCAGTGACAATGCGTTTGGCCGGCTCGACTATCCCCGAGATCAGCTCGCTCATCGATAGCGGGGTGCGGCCGTCGCCACCGATCGGCGCGAATATCTCGGTGGCAGCACTGCGGCCACGCAACACCCGCTGGTCGATCGACGTCCAATGTTGTGCCTCCGCAGCGGCGCTCAGCACCGCCGCCCCACTCGCGAGCACCGGATACCGACCACCGCGCGCCATCTCCGATAACCGCGCGCATTCATTGACCGGGCCGCCGATCACGGTGTACTCGTACCGCTGTTCGGCACCGATATTGCCGGCGAAGACGGTACCGAAGGAGACTCCGATCCCCCATCGGATATCGAGCGCCTCGGTGAGCCCGCGCGCCAGATCGCGGCCGGCACCGAGCGCGGCTCCGGC
This sequence comes from Gordonia sp. (in: high G+C Gram-positive bacteria), assembly GCA_047605305.1. Taxonomy (GTDB): domain Bacteria; phylum Actinomycetota; class Actinomycetes; order Mycobacteriales; family Mycobacteriaceae; genus Gordonia. Next base: position 41,330 of record JASGFW010000019.1, on the reverse strand, counting down.
CGGATCATCCAATTCGACCGGGGCTCCAAATACCGCGAGCGCCGCGTCACCCTCGAATTTGTTGACGAATCCACCGTGTAGATCGACAACATCGGCGACGATCGAGAAGAACACGTTGAGTAATTTCGCGGTGTCTTCGGGGGTGCGTTGCTCGGCGATTGTCGTCGATCCGACGATATCGACGAACAGCACGCCGACGGTGCAATTCGCTCCGTGCATGCCAAGGCCGTTCTCGATGGCCAGTTCGGCGACGGTGTCGCCAACATGACGGGCGAACAGTTCACGCATGCGTTCGCGTTCACCGAGACCGGAGACCATCTCATTAAATCCGTGCTGCAGCACCCCCAGTTCGGAGGAGTCGTAGACGTCGACGTGGGTGGATAGATCACCGTGCTGAACATGCTGCACCGCACGGCGCAATTCCGTGATCGGATCAATCAATGCCTGGCCCACTAGGGAGATGACCCGCATACCCGCGACCAGACCGACCATCGCGAGAATGACCGTGGTCCAGTCGATACGGCCCACGACGGCCGGCAGCATTCCCTTCCACCGTCCGACATTGATGACGAGTAGACCGGTCATCGGCACCGCGGAACTGATCACCCACACCGCGGTCATGCGGGCCCGCACCCCCTGCACCGCATCGGTGGCGGGTTGATCCTGCAAGGCGATCATGAGCATCGGCCGGGCGGACCGTTCGGCGAACAGGTAGGTGAGACAGGCGATTGAGACCCCTGCCAGCGAAAACGCGACCCCGATTCCCACCAGGGCATCCAGATTGAGCGCCTCGAGTGAGAGCACAATGTAGGTCAGCACCGCGATAACCCAGCCGAGGACAGTGGCAACGGCCTGGTAGGCGGGGATGCGCTGCACCGAACGCCGCCTGCCCCGGTCTGCTTGCTCACCACTGATGAACCACCGCAGCTGCGGGATCATGGTGCCCAGCACCAGCACCACATTGACCACCAGACCGGTAACGATCGCGGTCACCACGGCAGGGAAATTCGGTGCGCCGAGCGTAGCGTCGAAGGTGAGCTGACCTCCGTTGTAGGCGAGTTGCACCAGCAGGAATGTCTCCAGGCCGACGAGCACATTGCTGCCGACGATCGTCGAACCGGCCACCACACTGGCCCGCCGGGCCAGCCGTAGCCGATCATGCCTGCCGATATCGGCCCACTCCTGCAGCGACGGCGGACGATCGACACCCCACACCAGCAACGAATACCGCCGCCGTGCCGCCGACCACAGTTCGCGATCGGTCGTCGTTTCCGCGCCGCCACGACGTTGCGCTCCCACCTGGCGCCTTCCTGCCATCTTTACAGTCACCTGAGCCTACCGACTGTGACCCTGGAGATAGTAGTGAAAGGCTCCGTTCGTGGCGGCGATAGGAAACCTCAGGCGGGTCGGCCGGCCTCAATCTCCAGGGTGATGGTGACCTTGTCGCCGATGACCACGCCGCCGCCCTCCAGCGGCAACTCGATATCGATGCCGAAATCCTTGCGATTGATCACCGTCGTGGCTTCGAAGCCCGCGACCGGCCCCTGACCCTGACCCGGGTTCACGCCGTTGAATTCGAGCTTCAGATCGACCGGCTTGGTCACGCCACGCAGGGTGAAGTCACCGGTGAGGATGTAGTCGTCGCCATCGGGTGTGACGCCGGTGGAGACGAAGGTTGCGGTGGGATAGGTCTCCGCGTCGAAGAAGTCGGCGGACTTGATATGTGCGTCGCGCTGCTCCTGTCCGGTGTTGATCGAGGTGACGTCGATATCCGCCTGCACCGACGGAGTGCCGTCCTCGGCGATGGTGATGGTGCCACTGAAGGCCGTGAATGTGCCACGAACCTTGGCGACAACGAGGTGCTTGACGCTGAATCCCACAGTGGAATGCACGGGATCGATGGTCCAGGTGCCTGCTGCGATGGGGGCCTTGACGGTGGCGGTATCGCTCATGATGAAACTCCTCGATGGTTGCGCGACCGCCAATGGGGGTGCGATCGCTCGCTGGTGGGTGGACCGTCCTGCGCAGTCCATCCACCAGTATAAGCGGACCATGGTCCGTTTATATTCCGAATGGGGAGTTTTGCTACGTCCAGGCAAAAACCGGTTGCTCGTAGCCGTCGACGCGAGTGTGGCGGCCACGCAACACCACCTCCGCGAATTGGTAGAGCACAGCGGCGGTCGGTGCGTGGATCAGCGAGGTGGCACCACTGGGCGAGGCGTCGGCGGCGTCGCGGCGCAGCCCGGAGATCGGCAGCTGGATCACCGGGCGAGGTGATTGCTCGATGGTGATGAACCGCGGCTGCACCAGTACATCGTCGAGTGGGATGAAAAACAGTGCCGCTACTTCGGCAGGGTTGGGTTCGGGTTCGACGGCACCGTCTGACCAGCACACCACGGGGGTGATCACATATCCCGACCGTGTCGGATAATCGTCGAGGAGCCCGAGCACGCTCTCCGGTGGCAGCGCGATACCGAGTTCTTCATGGAGTTCACGCAATGCGGCGGTGATCGCATCCTCACCCTGGTCGAGGCGTCCACCTGGTAACGCGAATTGCGCGGCGTGGCGGCGCATCGTCAGTGGCCGACGCAGAATCCAGATACCCTGCTGGCCGGCACGCTCACCGATCACGATGGCCACCGCCGCGGCCTTCGCGCCGCCGAGGGACGCCGCGCGCCGCCGCAGACCGGCAACACGCCGCCGGGCCAGGTCTCGATCGATGGACGTCACGCTCCCAGTCGACCACATTCTGTGTTGTTGCGCCCCGGTTTGGTTCCCGCGTAACGATTTCGTTCCCGCGCAACGAGATCGCCACGCGGGAACGAAATGAGCACGCGGGAGTACGGTGGTGCGCTACAGATACTGCCCCTGCGGAGGCGGCTCAGCCCGGTAGCGGCCCGAGCCCACTTCGTTCAGGAGTGCGGCGGTCGAGACAACACCGTTAGTGGATAACACCGCGCGGCGCACGATCTCGCGCAGATCGCTACCGCTGGTCTTTTCCGGTAGCGCAGACGCCACCGCAGCCGTATCCACCTGGCCGCCGATGCCGTCGACGAGGGCCGCGAGGATGCGTGCGGCAGCCGCCGTATCCGGATATCCCACCTCGACGATGGAATCGAAACGGCCGGTTCGCATTGCCGCGGCGTCGAGAGTCTGTACATCATTCGTTGACGCCAAAGTGAGGATGCGTGCGTCGCTCGCCACATCCATCGCCGCCAGCAACTCGCTCAGGCCACCGCCGTCACCGTGACGCCGATCCCGCACAATGAGATCGATATCTTCCAGCACGATGAGTACCGGTCCGCCGAGGAGACAGGCCGCCTCGACGACGGACGTCAATAGTCGCTCCCCGGCCTTCGCCTCGACGTAGATCACGGTGAATCCCGCCGCGAGCGCCTCCCCCGCGACCACCGCCGATACGGCACTCTTGCCGGTGCCCGGCGGCCCCGCCAAAAGCACTCCACGCCGACATCCCAGGCCATGCGCGTTCAGCAAGGCGTGATGATCGCGCACCGCAGCTATACCGAGATCGACTTCACGCCAGACAATGTCATCAACGATGACGGTGTCGCGAGTCAATGTGGCAGGCAGGTCGATGACGGTGAACGCAAGCCCGTGGGACAGGCTTGCACGCACCGGCCGACCACGATACGGATTCAATTTCTCGGCGCGCGCCATGATCTCGTCAAGCACCTCGCGCGCCTGCGCCTGATCCTCGCGTCGCACGTATGCGGTAATTTCCGGATCGTTCAGCGCGCCCGTCCGCCCGTCGAGTGAGATCACCACCGGCACGTCGGCATGTAACGTGCCGGCCGGAAATATGGCACGCAGGTGTAGCGGGTGCCGGTATGTCTCGTTCCCGACACTGGTTTGCGTGAAGCCGGGCGGATTGCGGTATTCACCCGGCCCCAGCTCCGCGCCGTGCAGCTCGATCAACTCCGCGAGAGCCAAAGCAGCCGTGACCTTTTGGACAGAGTTGAGTTCACGGTTCTCGTCGAGCATGCCTGCCACGCCGTCGACACCGAGTCCGCGGGCGGTGAAGGCGTCGGCATCCTCGGAGCGCACCGGACGATCGGCGGTACCGATGAGCAGTTCACCGAACGCAACCAACGCATGGCGCGACGATTCGGGCAGAGTGTTGAGCCAGGCGCCGACATCGCTGATCGGTTCTCGCACAGTAGAGTTCATTATATTTTCAGTAGTGGTCATGAGTATCTGTGATCGCGGGCAGCCCCCGCATCGCCCACACCGGGCCGGTGCGGAGTTTCTGTTTTACACGGTCGGCCAGCCGGTGTCAGCTGAATTACCTGCGGCCGCCGACACTCATCGGTCAGTACCGTTACCGGTCGCTGAGGTCCTCCCCGACCCACTCCTGCGGATCCCATGCCTGTGACCGCAGAAATGCCTTGCTGCGGTGGAAGAACACCTCGTCGATGGCGATCTCGGTGACCAGTTGCGGCAATTGGCCGTCCACCGCCATCCGCTCCGCATACGGTGCGTCGGCGAGAATTGTTGCGGTCCCATTGATTCGGAGCGTGTCTCCCCGGCCCGGAACTAAGAATTCGACGGCAATGTGGTTGTCTTCCAATAGGTTCCGAAATCCATCGACACGACGATTACCCGGCCGGTCGGGCAGGGCTATAGTGTGCGGGTCGAGCACCACCACAGTCCCGGCGGGATCGCCTTTGGGTGAGACGTCGAGATTGCCATGCGCATCGGATGTGGCCACAAAGTAGAGGCGGGCGGCCCCAAGCCATTCGACGTGGATATCGGCCAGTTCGCCCCGCACCTTGTCGCGTATGCGCGGTACCGGATCCGGCACGATCGCGCGCAGCGCATCGAGCGTCGTCACTTCGATCCGGTGATGGCCCATTCGTTTACCGTAGATGCCCGGATAGGTGGTTTCCAGGGGTTATCCCCCGCGTGGAACTCATCGGGTCAACCTGTGCAGACGCAGGGCCCCGTGGACCTTCAGCGCCGACGACGTGCCCAGGGTCGAAACAGCGATCATCAACGCACCGAAGACGACGGACACAGACATCTTTCGCCACCGCATACGGTTGAGGCTGCCTCAGGAGCAGCGCCACGGCCAGAGTCTCGATCACGGTGAATCACCGGGGCTGCAACGCGCGGTGGCGGATCTACGATTGCGCGCATGGGACTCGACCTGACAGATAAGAGAGCGATCGTCACCGGCGGCAGCAAAGGTATCGGGTTGGCGATCGCCCGGGCACTGGCGCAGGAGGGAGTGGACGTGGTGATCGCCGCGCGCGACCCGCAACGCGTAGCCGAGGCCGCCGCAGCGCTCTCCGCCGACACCGGGCGCACGATCATCGGCATCCCCACCGACACGGGCGACGACGCACAGGTCCAGGCGCTCGTCGCCGGTGCCGTCGCCGCGCTCGGCGGCATCGACATCCTCGTCAACTCCGCCGCCACCCCGGCCAGCGCGAAATCTCGACCGACGCTGCAGACCACCACCGATGACCTCGTCCGCCAGGAGATCGAGATCAAGGTGCTGGGCTATCTGCGCACCGCGCGCGCCGTCGCACCACATCTGATCGAGCAGGGCTGGGGCCGCATCATCAATATCAGTGGACTCGGTGCGCGCCAAGCTAATTCAATCCCCCAGACGGTGCGCAACATCAGCGTGTCCGCACTGACCAAGAATCTCGCCGACGAACTGGGTCCGCACGGAATCAACGTGACCGTCGTGCACCCCGGCCTCACCCGCACCGAGCGGCTCACCGCCCGCCTGCATGAACAAGCCGCCGCGGAAGGCACCACCGTGGAAGCCCTCGAAGCGAAGCTCGCGACAAATAGCCTGCGGCGCATCATCGATGCCAGCGAGATCGCCGACGTCGTCACCTTCCTCGCCTCTCCTCGCAGCGCCGCCATCACGGGCGACGCGATTGCCGCGGGCGGCGGCGTCCCCGGAGCCGTGTACTACTGACCGTTCGGCTGACGAAGGTCGTGTTCGACACACCGAATCTGCGGCTCCTGGTGATAAACGGGGAGCCAGGTAACCCCGCGGGACAAAATTCCCGGGGTCACCGGCACCCAGGTTTAGTATCTAGTGCTGTGACTGATTATGTTCACGTCGATCGCACAGGTCAGGCGATTCGTTCAGCCCTCAAAAAGGCAGCTCCGGATGAACTCCCCGATTTCGAAGCGGAGTTCCGCGCAGGAGAGGGAAGAAGCCGATAAAGCCGGAGCAGGCGATCTTGCTGGAACATTCTTCCGGGACAATGATCAGTGGGTCCACCGATCGTGACGCTCTACACTCCGGTCTGGACTGATATTCCTCGCAGCCAGTACGACGCTTTACCTCCCGCAATGCAGGCGGCATTCGACGAGAAGTTCAAGCGGGTTCTCAACGATCCCAAGGGTGTTGGGAATTACGACAAGCGAAACGACCAATGGAGCACCGATTTCGCAGGAGGTGCGGGACTTCTGATTTACATCGTCAACGACAACACAATCCGAGTTGTCATCCTGCGTGTCCACTCCGTCGAGTAACAAACCCACGCTTCTCGTGATGTGTATCGGTCCATGATCACCCGCCCCAGACCACGACCCTGCTGGTCGATGCGAACGGCGACGCTCTCGACATATCCGGTGGTGAAGGTCTCGTCGCGCTGACGCAACGTGCGTGTCACCACCGACGCATGGGCAAGCAGATCTCCTGCCTCGGTGATCAACACGTGCACACCGTCAACCCCGTGCAGCCAGTCGTGGCTGCGGAACTTCTCACCGAATGCAGACCGAACCAATGCCTCGGCGGTATCCAGATCACCTTGGCCCAGCTCGCCAGGTTCGGCGATCCTCACGTCAATCATCCCGTGATAGTGCGTCCCGACAACGGCTCTCGAACACACGACACGCCGTCAACCCCGACGTTCGACCATCGGACGCCAATGGTCGGGTTGCCCATCCCCGATACTGCTGGAATGGAGATTCGCCGCGCACACCCCGACGATGCCCTGGCTGTCGCGCACGTACACGTCCGATCCTGGCAGGTCGGGTACCGCGGCCTGATCCCGCAACACTTCCTCGACGGGTTGAGACCCGATCAGCGAGCCAGCCGATATACCTTCGAACAGACCTCCGGCGGGCCCGTCACCCTTCTCGCCGTCGACCGCACCACAATCCTCGGCTTTGTCACGCTCGGCCGATCACACGACGCGGATCTGCCGACTGATGCCGAAGTATGGTCGCTCTACGTCGACCCGGACCAGTGGGGTACAGGCGTCGGACAATCTCTGATTACCGCGGCCCGTGAACGCCTACTCAATGAGGGATTCAACTGCGCAAACCTCTGGGTACTCGCCGAAAATTACCGGGCGCGTCGGTTTTACGAAATGGACGCGTGGGAGACCGACGGAGTCGCTCGCCAGGAAGCGTTAGGGGGCCGCGTCGTCGACGAGGTGCGCTACCGCCGAAATCTCTGATACACCCCTGACATCAGCGTCGGCCCGCTCCTACTGTTTACGTAATGACGCCGATAGTAAAACACCCGAAGTGCGGGGGCATCCGTTCCGGCCACGGCGGGTATCCTCGCCTACCTAATGCCCACAATCCCGTCTCTCCGATGGTCGATACGACCAACGCCGGATCTTGGTCGAAGACATAGACTCCGGTATCAAGCACCCGCACCAGCAGCGACGGGTTGCAGGCGATTGTCTGGGCGCGGTACGCGTCGAGATCGTCGTCTTCGGTGGTGAGCAGAAAAATCGGTGCGCTCACCCTAGCGATGTCGGCTCCGATGTCGGTCGTGAATACCGTCTCATATGCCTCGTGAAAACGGTTGCCCGCGTGCAACTTATCAACAACGTCACGGTGATGGAGGTCGAGGCTGGGCGGGAACGGCGACGCGGGTGCCGCCGCGGTGGCGAAGGCACCGGGCGAGCGCAAGCGTCGGAAGATGAACCTGCTTGATAGCCAGGCCGAGGATGTACAGGAGTCGACTCGCAACGTGTGTGTCGGCTCGTAGAACTTGCACTGGATAGCCGTGTACTCACCACTGTCACGCTCGCGGGCCACGAGGTTGATCCCGGTGTCTGGCTTGCCTTTCCGGCCCGACCAGTCCATCCACCACCACACCCCGTCGTACTGTTGGCTCAGCATCGGGTCCAGGTCGAAGTAGCGGACCATCAACTGCTCAAACTTGGTCCCGCGTTCCGAGTTCGACGGCGCCTGCCGGAACGCCTCCATCACCTCGTGGATCGAACCCATACCCTGCTGCCTCCATGCTCAACGTCCTGCAGGAAGGAGAGTAGGTTGCCGCGGCGACCGCGACTGAAAGTTCACGATGCGTACGTGTCGCAGCGAAACTGTGCCGCGGGCCGGCCACCTAGGTAGTGTCGTCCGCAACCTGATCGAGCGGGGCGGATGGTCAGACGAACCGGCCCCGTTCCAACGTGAGAACCTCGATCGGAATAGTGCCGCGGTACAACCTCACCGAGCAATGGTCGACAGTAACGAAGTGGATTGGTTCCCAGGTGATCCCAGCATCCTTCAATTCCTTCCTGTGGGACTTCCACTCTTCCCGCAGCGGCTTCCTCTCACCCTGTCCGAACTTATGATCCGTCAAGACGAGCAGCCGCACCCGCTTCGGATGTAGCGCAGTCCCCTCGACCACTTCGAGTCGTAACTGTTCGACATCGTCGCACCAGACCTTCGACTTCTTGGCCTTTGCGATGAATTTGCGCAGGGCGTCGAATACAGGACCGGCAAGCGCGTCGTGAACTGCCGGTCGAGCGAGTTTGCTGGCCAGGCGCTGCCCGAGGATCAGTTCATCCTCGATCGAGGCAAAGCCTTCGATGGGTTCCACCGCCGCGAGCAGTCCCTTGCTCACCGAGACCGTGGCGCGCAAGTCCACAGCCCACAGCGCCCCCTCGACCGGCGGCTTACTGAGCCAGACGTACTCGGAGACTTGGTAGTCCTTGACCTGCTGAATCTTCTCTCGCGGGAACTCCGAGATGTCACGTACGGGGCATACCTGCACGAGCGGATGCCGCAGAGCCGGGCCGCCCGCGATGTCGCATGTCTGCGACACCACCGCCGTGTACCCGATGTCGCTCAGCGGTGCGGAACGCGCACGCACCTCACCCACCGCCCCACCGACAGACGGTTCACCTGTCACGGGGTCATCCACCCAGGCCGGGACGAACCAGGCGCCACGATCCATCTTGATGAGGTGCCCCTGACGCCACCGCTCCAACGCGGCGAGCGTCTCGGGAGGCCATGGCTCTGGCAGGAGCCGATCGATCGTCACCGGGCGAATCCGTCCTCGACATCCTCGGTCACCAACGGCTCCGAGCCACGGATGATCGGTATATCAACGTCCGCGGCGACGCCCTCGTAGACCGAGGTACCGATCTCGCGTCGGGAGAACGGCGCTCGATCCACCGCCAAATCCACGAGCTCGTCGAATCTGCCGTCGAGCAGGGCGCTGATGCGCTTCGTATCCCCGCGCAACCATCTGCTCAGGGGCTGGTCCAGCGTCTCGCGCAGATCGTCGACAGCGTCCGCCAGCTCCCACAACCGGCCCAGGCTGGCGACACGTGGACGGCTCCCGGCGGGTTTGTCCGACCAGGAGTGGAAGGTGCGCTTGCTGATGCCGGTCGCCTTGAACATCTCCTTCTGTGTGAGGCCCAGCTCGCTGCGAAGGCGCTCGAACGCATCGACGACGTCGGCGGTCTCGTCGACCCTGCTGTCGGTCTCGGTGTCCACCACCGTGTCAATGAAGGTGTACGGAGCCGTCAACCACAGCGCCGAGCCCGAGAGGTTCAACTGACCGTCGAGTCCCTTGAACACCTCGACACTGATCTGGCCCGAGGCGCAGGGATCGAGCGCGCCGGAGAAGCGCGCGACCGCGTCCCGCAGTCCCGATGACGAACTGACCTCCACAAACGTGCTGAACCAGAGGTCAGATTCGCAAGGCGCCGGATACCGGTCGCGTCGCTCACGCACCTGGGACGGTGACCGGAACACGCGGGAGCCGGTCGGCTGTTGCTGCATGATTGTCATCCCTCGTCTCCCGCCCGGAGCTCCTTCAGGTAGGTGTCGGTGACCGACGACTGGAAGATCGACAGCGCCGTGCGGTTCAGTCGCTCGGCGGATATGACGACCTGTCCTGCGTCGAACATGAACGAAGAGTGGCGGAACACGTCGGTGTCGAGCAGGTACTGCACGCACTTGCCGGAGTCATCACGGACCGGGCCGTGACGCAGCAACGCACCGTGGTGATCGTCGATGCGAATCTCTACCTGCTGCTGGGCCCCCTGGACCCTGGCACCGAAGTCAGGATTCAGGACTGGACCCAACAGAGTGTCATGGATCCGGCCTTGCCACGCCGCGGCGGAGTCGAACCCACTGTCGTGGAAGCGGTCAACGTAACGCAGACCGATCCGGTGCACCAGCGAAGGCTTGACCAGCCGGGCGAGGGACTCGACGAGCACGGTCAATGGGGGCTTCACGCTGGTGCTCCACCGCTCGTAGCGATTGATCTGCATGATCAGGATGTCGGGCATGAGAGTGATGAGGGTGCCGTTCGCCGACGCAATCTGCCACCCGCGCGACTCAGCGGCAACCTGAGAGACACCGTTGGCGCCGAAGTCGATCCGCATCTGCTGCTGGACCGTGGGCTGGATGTTCGGGTAGTCGACGCCGGTCTTCTTTACGAGCTCGTCGCGGAAGGCTGCCGCGGTCTCCGGAGAGATCTCGGAGGTGGACGAGGTGTAACGAATCTCGATCACCGCAACCTCGAGCGGGGCGTTACCGAGCAGCGTCGGATCAGCCGGCGGCAGGTCCCCCAGAGGAATGTCCTCGGCTGAGTATGGAGCGTGTGGGTCGATGGTCATAGCGTCCTATCCATAGAGATGCACCTTAGATGCACCTACCGACAAGTGTAGGCGTTATGACCTGAGAAGTAGCGGTGGGAGGGCTCACAATTAGGTCTTCAGAGTACCCAGGGTTCGACAGAGGAAGTCCGACAAGTTCGTCAATGATCGCCCCGCTCGACCACTATCCGGGGTGAGTCAGGGAAATTTCCCCGAGTGGCAACTGCCTGTCCAGGTAGGTTTTTGAGCCTGGCGTAACACACCAGTTCACACCGATCTGAAGTCCATTGCCGTGAGGAGAATTATCGAAAACACCCGCCGGAGTACAGGAGCGTTCACTCTAGCCTTGGCACGCATCGTCACCTACCTCACGCCCACAATCCTGTCTCGCCGATAGTCGATGCGACCAACGCTGGATCTTGGTCGAAAACATAGACTCCGGCGTCGAGCACCCGCACCACCATCGACGGATTGCAGGCGATCGTCTGGTCGAGATAGGCGTAGAGATCGTCATCTTCGGTGGTAAGGAGAAGAAGCGGCGCACTCACCCGGGCGATATCCGCTCCAATGTCGGTCGTGAACACTGTCTCGTACGCCTCATGAAAACGGTTGCCCGCGTAAAGTTTATCGACAACCTCACGGTGATGGAGGTCGAGGTTCGGCGGGAACGGCGACGCGGGTGCCGCCGCGTACTGCCACACGTCGATCATGTAGTGGCCACTCTCCTCGTAGACGATCGGGCTGATTACATCAAAATGCTTGGCCCGCTGCTCGACGGTGAGAGCGAGCGGGCCGAACATCGTCACCGAGCGCACCCGGTCAGGCCGAGACGCACCGAGGCGTGCAGCCATCGCCACCCCGGTGTGGTGGCCAAGCACATGGAAATCGCCGACGCCGAGAGCGTCCAGGGCCTCGATGAAATCGTTCGCGAAATCGCCGATGTCATAGTGCTCGGCGGGGCGGAATGAGTGCCCGAAACCCGGTGTGTCGAAAGCGATAAACCGGTAGGCACTCTCGCCGTTGGCAGCTACACATTCCTCGACGAAGGCCTCGTACATCGCCCCCGACGAGGCTGTCTGATGCAGGAGCACGACCGTCGTTGAACCCGTTCCGCGCTCGCGGTAATGCAATTGCCCGCGGCTAACGTCGACGTATCCGCGGCGCATGAGGGTCGTAGGCGCAGTGATAGCCATCAAAACTCCAAGAGGTTGTCACGAAGGGTGGTACCGGCGTATTCGCCGCGGATCAGGCTGCGGCGCCGTAGTTCTGGGGCAAGACCATCGCACACTTCGGCGATGAACCGTCGAGAGAGCTGGCCGGCGATGAGGAATCCGTCTCCGCCGACCTCATCCATGACCTCACCCATCTCTTCCGCAACCTCGGCGGCCGTGCCCGCGGGTTCGATCGAGCCGAGACGGATGGGCCGCAAGGCAATCTCGCGCAGCGTGGTGTCGGGGTTCGCCCTCGACATCATGCCGAGGGTCGACGTAGTCGCGGCGTTCGTGGTAATGGTCGGCAGCGGCGCATCTAACTCGAACTGCGAGAAGTCGATACCGCTCGACCAAGACAATCGCGCGAGAGAATCCTCGATCGTGGTCGAGTCGATCCTCGCCTTCTTGGCGACCGCCTCGTCGTGTGTCTCACCGAAGACCGGTGACGCCGTGAACAGGATTTTGAGATCCTCAGGGGCGCGCCCGTACTCGATGAGTCGGCGGTCCATATCCCGCCGGTATTCCTTCATCTCCTCGATTCCCGGCACGGATGCGACGACGGTATCGGCGTATTTCGCGGCGAGATCACGACCTGCGGGCGAGCCACCAGCCTGGCAGATCACCGGGCCGCCGACACTGGGTGCAATGGTGTTGAGCGGCCCTCGCGAGCGGTAGAACCGCCCCTCGAAGTCGATCGCGCGCACCTTCGTGTGATCAGCGAAAACGCCCGACACCGGGTCACCCACAACGGCATCCTGATCCCACGATCCCCAGAGCTGCCTGACCAGGTCGATCCACTCGTCCGCCATCTCGTACCGCAGGTCGTGCTCGTAATGCTCGTCGCGCCCGAAATTCTGGGCGGTACGCACGTTATGGGCCGTCACCAGGTTGACGCCGGCTCGTCCGTGCGACTGGAGGTCGAGGCTCGCCATGAGCCGGGCGGCCGCGAACGGCGGATAGTAGGGTGTCGCGATCGTCATCACGACGCCAAGGTGCCGGGTGGCGTGCAGGAGCAATGGTACGAGCGTCACCGGATCGAGCTTCGGTGCGTGCGATGCATGCGCCAAGTAGTACTCGGGCGTGCCCAGGTAGGCGTCCGGCACGAACGCACCGTCCTCGAGCATCATGTAGTCGAACCGCGCACGCTCCATACCCTTGGCGAGTTCGATGAACAGTTCAGGGCTGGTCCAGTCGCGCACCGCCTCCCCTGACCACGGCCTGCCCCAGCTGGGCACCGTGTAGTTGAGAAACCATCCCATGTGAAACATCGCGCACCCTTCTCTAAACTCGTCGCCGGCACCTACCCCCGCTTCAATAACTCACTAGAAGGCAAGCAGATTCTCGCGGAATGTCGCGTGCTCATAGGAGTCACGCATCAGTCCGCGACGCCGCAGCACCGGCGCGAGGCCATCGCAGATCTCCGTGATGTTCTTGCGGGTGACCGGCAAGGCGACGAGGAAGCCGTCACCACCGCCCTGCTCCACCCAGTCCTGCATCTGGTCGGCAACCGTCTCCGCCGAGCCGACAAAGTTCGCCCCAATGACCGCCCTATAACGCAACGCCTCACGGAGTGTCTTGCCCCGAGCGTTCTTCGAGAAGATATCGGTGGTCGATTTATGTCCATTGCTTTGGCCGGTGAGGTCGGGCGCGGGAGCATCGAGATCGTACGCCGAGAAATCCTTCCCCGACGTGTAGGAGAGCCCCGAAAGGATCAGCTGTAGCTTCTCATCGGTCATCTCCTGGTTGCGTTCGTTCTTGATCTGCGCGTCCTCGTCGGTGTCACCGAGGACGGGCTGGGTCAGCATGAGAACCTTGATATCGCGCGGGTTTCGACCGAATGACTCTGCAAGACGGGAGATCTCGTCGCGGTACCGCTTCGCCGACGCCGGGTCGTTCATCTGGGCGATGATCGTGTCGGCATGCTTGGCGCCGAACTCCATACCCGCGGTCGATCCGCCAGCCTGGCAGAAGACGGGGTAGCGCTGCGGCCCCGGCGGCACATTCAGCGGGCCTCGGGTTTTATAGAACTCGCCCTCGAAATTCGAATAGTGCACCTTCACATGGTCGGCAAACACGCCCGTCGCCTCGTCACACACCAGGGCGCCGTCCTCCCACCCATCCCAGAGCGACTTGGTCGCGCGCACCCACTCGTCGGCCATCCGGTAGCGGAGGTCATGCTCGAAATGGTGGTCATAGCCGTAGTTCTGCGCCGCGGCATGCGGTGACGCGGTCACCAGATTGATACCGACCCGACCCTCACTGATGTGGTCGAGGGTGGTCATGAGACGCGCGGCGAGGAAGGGCGGGTAGAACGTCGTGGCCGCCGTCGCGACTATGCCCAGCTTCTTCGTCACACCGGCGAGCAGCGGCACCAGGGGCATCGGATCGAAACGGACGACACCGGTTGCCAGCGAATGAGACATGTCACCGCGAAATACATCGGGCATGGTCGAGGAGTCTTCAAGCATGACGTAGTCAAAGCATGCACGCTCAAGGGATGTCGCCAGATCCTTGAAAAGCTGCGGGTTACCAACGTCTTTCGGCACGTTGCCCGACCACGGCTGGTTCCAGCCGTACACGCCGAAACCGGTAGTGCAAAACCATGACATATGGAACATGGGGGTGACTTTCCGTACCGGGCGGACTGCCGACATCAGCGGGCCTCAGAGCGACCAAAGAAGGCATGCGAGGCATTCCCGAAGGCCCAGACGGTAACCAGCAGGGCCACGGACGGGAACGCCGCCGACCACCACCTGCCAGCGAGGGCGTCGTTGGTGGCGGAGGAAATCATCGACCCCCACTCCGGCGTCGGCTGTGCCAGACCCACGCCGACGAAGCCGAGGGCGGCGGTGAGCAGGATGCTCGCGGCGAAGAGGAACGACATATTCTCCAGCGCCACCCAGGCCGAGTTGGGCAGCACGTGCCGCCTCATCAGCTCGGACTCACTCTGCCCGGCCATGCGGGCGGCGTCGAGGTAGGCCTCCTTGCGTACCCGCAGCACCTCGATGCGCACGTTGCGCATCTGTATCGGCGCCAGGATCACGGCCATACCGATCACCAGGGTTGCGATATTCGGCCCGAATAACGAGATCAACACCATTCCAATGAGAATCGCGGGCACGGCCTGGATCAGGTCGAAAAGCCGGGTAACACCCCGCGCGGTGAGACCAGTGAGCCCACGTTCAGATTCGAATGTGCCTATGCCAAGGCCGAATACGACACCGAGCAAGGTGCACAACACGGTGGTGAGCACGGCGATGACGAGGTCGTAACGGGCCCCGCCGACAACCCGGGCGAACACGTCAAGGCCGACACTGTCGGTGCCGAACCAGTGAGCAGCGCTCGGTGCCTCCGACGCGTGACCGCTGACATGGGTCGCCGAGTACGGCAGGAAAAACGGCACGACGATAGCGGCGACGACGATCAGCGCTGCGGGAAGGAGCAGCGGCACGTCGATGCGCCGACGCGCAAGCTTGGCCGAGTACTGCCGGCGTTCGGCACCGAAGAGTGCGAAAGGTATAGCTATAGAGGTCATTACGTACTCCTGACAACTCCCGGCCGACGCCGCGGATCGATGGACATAACGACAAGATCGACGCCCATATAGACGAGAAGGGTGATCGCGGCCACGACGAGCAGGAAGCCCTCGATGGCCGGGTAATCGGTGGCGAGCACGGATTGGACCGCGTACTGCCCGAGTCCGGCGAACCCGAAGATGGTTTCGAGCACAATCGTTCCGCCGATGAGATACCCGAACATCTGCCCGATAAGCGTGACGACAGGCGGGGCGGCTCGACGGTAGACACTCAGGACGGTCGCACGTCGCCCGGCCCCGGTCGTGATCCGGAACGATGTCGCGGGATCTACTATCGCGCCCTGCAGACCCGATACGAGATATTTGACGACGACAGCCGCCTCGGCGACCGCCATAACCGCGATCGGGAGCACCAGATGCGCCGCCATCGACGCCGCCCCCTGCCAATAGCCCTGGATCAGCGTGTCCAGGAAGGGAAAACCCGTGATCGTCGTCTGCGTCGGCAAGTCGGTGTCGAGGCGGCCCAGCGGCGACGGCGCGATGTGGAGCACCGCCCAGAACAGGAAAACACCCCACACACCGAGCACGAACTCGGGAAGCGCTCCGGCCGCGCGCGAGTAGACCATCACCGCCCTGGAAAACCAGTTCTTCGGGTGGAAGACGGCGACATAGGAGAGCACGAGGCTGAGCAGCACCGTGCATAAGAGCCCCTGCACGGCGAGCTCGATTGTGCCGGGAAGCCGCTGGCCGATCTCGGTGATGACAAGGTCGCCGGTCTTGATCGAATGACCGAAGTTCAGTGTCACCAAACCCCCGAGGTAGCGCCGGAGCTGAGACCAGACACTTCCGTCGAGACCCAGCTCCTTCTGCATTGCCAGGTACGACGAGTGCGTGTACCCCGGGCCGAGCACGCCGGCCACGGGATCTCCCGGCACGAGCCGAAGCAGGAGGAAGGCGATGATCGCAAAGACGAAGAGGTGCACGGGAAGTAGCAGGATCCGCGTCAGCCACCACCGCTGACGGACGATGAAGTCAGGCAATGTGGGACTCCAGCGATTCGACCGCCGTGTTGAGATAACCGGCGAGAAGCTTCTTCGTATACGCGTGCGCAGGCTCGGTCACCACGGTGCGCGTCGGACCGGATTCAACAAACACGCCCTGATACATGACTCGCAGCTCGCTGGAGATGAACGCTGTCGCCGGTAGGCCGTGCGAGATGAAAATAATGCCGGCCCGATGCTCACGACTGTAGGTCTTGAGAAAATTCAGGATGCCGCCCTGCACCGAGACGTCCAGGGCCGACACGACTTCGTCGCAGACGAGCATCTGCGGTTCGACGATGAGGGCGCGGGCGATCGCGAAGCGCTGCCGTTGGCCGCCCGACACTCCCCCGGCAGGCCGGTTCGCCATGATCGGGTTGAGCCCGAGGTTTTCCAGGAGCGCATCGGTTTTGACGTAGGCATCCTTCCGGTTGATACCGAGAAGGTTCATGGCCGGAAACATGATCGACTCGCGTAGCGAATGGCGCGGGTCGAACGACGAGGTCGTGTCCTGGCCGATGAGCTGCACCTGCCGTCGGAATTCGAGCAGACGCGACTTCGACGCACGAATGTCGGCGATCTCCTCGCCGTTGAACGTAATCGAACCCGACGTACTGGTCTCCAGTGCGCAAAGCATCCGTCCCAGAGTCGATTTGCCCGATCCCGACTCGCCGATAATGCCGATCTGTTGGGCGCTGGAAAAGCGATCGGTGAGGTGAGCGACGGCCGTGTGGCCCTTCCGATCGGTACCGAATCGCTTGACGACGCCATCAAGGACGAAGGCTGCCTCGTTCATGCGACGTCTTCCGTCGCGTGCACAAGCGGAGGGATATTCGACTGGAGGTAGGACTCGAGGGTCGGCAGCACCTCGTCGTCGAGATGAGCGAACGACGGCACGCAGGCCAACAAACCCCTGGCATAAGGATGTTCGACAGTCTCGGCGAGCGTAGCCGAACCGCCCTGGTCGACGAGGGCACCGTGATACATCACGAGCGTACGATCGGAAAACTCGGTGCAGATGGCGATATCGTGGCTCACAATAAGCACGGCCGTACCGAGTTCGGCCGAAAGGCTCGTCATAAGCTCCATCGACAGGCGCGACAGCGAGGCATCGAGGGCGCTCGTTGGCTCGTCGGCGATCAATAGCCGCGGTGATGAGGCGAGCGCAAGAGCGAGCATGACGCGCTGGCGCATACCGCCGGAGAGTTCGTATGGTCGCGCGGCCATCACCCGGTCTGTGTCGGGCAGGCCGACCCGGTCAAGCCAGTCGCGGGCGCACGCCTTGGCCGCCTTCTTCGACAATCGCTCGATGTTGCGGAGAATAGCGACGAATTGGTCCTGCACGCTCCAGACGACGTCGAGCGAGGTGGATGCGTCTTGAAACATCATGGTGATGCCCGGCACCCGCGTCGGGAGGACCGCGCCCGCGGTGCGCTCGATGGGTGTGCCGTCGAATTCAAGGCGTCGGGCGCTGACCGAGATCGACTCGTCAACAAGGAGCCCCGCCACGCCGCGCGCCAGGGTCGTCTTACCCGAGCCCGACTCGCCCACCAGTGCGACGATTTCACCCGGAGCGACGGTGAAGGTCACATCATCGACCGCGGCGGTCGAAGTTCCGGCGTAGCGGATGCTGAGATTGCGCACATCGAGAAGGGAGGGCCCTGCCCCGTCGTGCGTGATGGAGTCCATATCGATCATGCCTCTCGTCGGCTGCGTGAACGTAGAGATAGCCTGAGCGACGGGTGTTTCCGAACACGACACCGACCCGTTACAAGATCATTTCGCCACCTTGGCATCACTCGCATAAGCACCGGTGCGACTCAAATAACCGCGCCAGGGATCATCCTCCATAAGCCAGGAAGTCTGGCGGACATGACATTTCAGAGCAAAATTACATATTTTAGTGAAATTCCCATAGTGTCAAAGTTTTTCAATACATTTCGATCCACTCTCACGGCGGTGCGGTATCGCCAGAGCATCATCGCCCTAATCGCAAGTTTGCTTACGCCGCTGCGGCGGAATGCTTTTGAAACGTCTCGGTCGTGGTGCGGAAACAGCCCACCATGACACTGACACAACCCCGAAATTCACCCACACCCATCAAGCGCAACGGAGATCATGCAGTGACCCACACACGTGCTCCACATCACAGACCCCGATTCCGGAAGGAACTTTTCACCGCGGCCGCGGCATGGGTCGCCGCAGGCGTCGTTCTCAGCGGGTGCAGCAATCTGGCGCCCACGACATCCACCGGCGGCACCGTCGTTGAGGTTGTCCCCGCGCTCCCCACCCAACTCAGCTTCGATACGAGCTTTGATCTGACGGCGGGTTACCTCGACGCCGGGGATTTCCTCTTCAGCGACCTCATCACGCAGAAGTACGTGGCAGGCGCCCAGAAGAACACCTTAAACCAGGATCTCTACTCGTTCACCGGTGTGCTCGCCAAAAACTACACCGTGTCGAAAGACGGTCTGGTGTATACCTTCAACCTCCGTCACGGCATTACAAGCCCGCACGGTAACGAACTGACGAGCGCCGACGTGGTGTGGTCCTTCGAACGCAAATTCAAGGCCGCCACGAGCATCGACAAGGACGTCACCGCACCGGCGATCACGAGCTCCGACCAGTTCACTGCGACAGGCAAATATCAGGTACAGGTAACCATCGCGAAGGCGCAGTACGGCTTCACACTGCTCTCGAACCTCTCCGACATCATCGGACAGATCTACGACGCCACCTTCCTCAAACAACACGTCACGAAGGACGACCCGTGGGCGACGAAGTTCACTTCGGGCCGTTACGATTTCGGCTTCGGCCCGTATACGGTCCAGAGCGTGTCGGCAGGATCCGAAATGGTCTACGTCGCGAATAAGAACTACGCCCTGGGCGAGCCGAAAATCACGAAGATCATCCAGCGGGTCGTCCCCGATGCCGGTAACCGCGCCCAGGCACTCAAGACGGGCGCCGCGCAGGTAGCTCTCGGGCTGCTGCCCGCCGATTTGGCCTCACTCAAATCAGACAGTTCGGTACTGGTGCCCGAAAAAGCCCGCAACGGGTATATCGGGATGTCACTCAACGTCAAGACGGGGCCATTCAAAGACCTCGCCGTGCGCAAGGCATTCACCTCCGCGATCGACTACAACCAGATCGTGACGCAGGTGTATCACGGGCTCGCCGTGAAGAACAACACGATGCTCGACAGATCGGCACCAGGCTACGACGGGTCGGGGCTGCCCGACTATTCCTACGACCCGGCAAAAGCGAAGTCCATTCTCACCGCGGCCGGCTACACCTCTAATGTCGCCGTCACCATCACGGTGCCGAGCGAGACCCAAGCGCTCGTCGACACCGCCGTATCCATCAAGAGCTCGGCGCAGGCCGCCGGATTCGATGTCACCGTAAAATCTGTGCCGACCTCGCAGCAACAACAGGAGGGCACGGCCGGCCAGACCGAGTCAACCCTCTATCAGGGCGAGGCCCTGGCCGTCACCCCTGGTTACGAGCTGAATCTGCAGACGGCTCCCGGCGGCTCGGCGAATTACGCGCAGTATGTCGACCCGACGTTCGAGGCCCTGTTGGCAAAGGCCAATGCGGTAAGCAACCCGCTCTCCGACGAGGGCGGAAAGGCGTTCAACGCGGCCGAGAAACGCTGGCTCGGCGACCAGGTGGCGGGCCTGTTCATCGCTAAGCCACCGTCGGATTCGGCGGTGAGCACCAAGCTCAGCGGCTGGACCTGGCGTGTCGACCATGCCGTCGACCTATCCGTGCTCAGCGTCAACAAGTAGTACGCACGGCGAGGGGGCTGCGGCGAGTGGTCTGCGGCGAGTGAGCTGATCTCTTCCGATGCGGTGCCGCGTCAGTCCGCAAGGGCGACGCGGTCCGCGCGGAAGTGAGTGAAACTCAGCTCGCGGGCCACCCCGTCGACATCGGTA
Organism: Gordonia sp. (in: high G+C Gram-positive bacteria); assembly: GCA_047605305.1. Classification (GTDB taxonomy): domain Bacteria; phylum Actinomycetota; class Actinomycetes; order Mycobacteriales; family Mycobacteriaceae; genus Gordonia. The sequence continues at coordinate 20,768 of JASGFW010000019.1, read as the reverse complement.
AGGAGCATCTCGCGCAGCATCATGGGGCTACCCACCGGCACCCGCAGCGACGCTGCCGTGCGGCTATCGCAGCGCACCACCTCCACGGTGGACTCCGTCGACCCGAGGTCGACGCCGAAGTGCATTCGGAACGCGCCGGCCATTCCGGCGGTGACCGGCCCCGATGCGCGGTCACGCCAGCGTCGCGAGACCGGGGCGAAGTCGGCGGCGAGGTGATAGCTCACCCGCAGGAAGATCGGCTGGTCATCGAGTGTGCCAAGCTGTTCGAGCATCGACACCGTCGAATCATCCATGCCCATGTGGGCACGGATCAACGGCGTCGACGCGACGAGCGAGTGTTCGATGAGGCATAACTGCAGGTCACCGGATGTTTGTGCGTCGGTTACGAGGGTCTGATGGTCGGTGTGCTGCGCGAACGGCACGATGACCATGCTCTGCTCCCGGGCACCCTGCTCGCTGACACCCTGCTCTCGCACCCGTTGCTCGCGAACCCTCTGCACGACGCCCCCGGCGGGTCGCTGCTCCTGCCCACCGACAATCTTTTCAAGGGCGAGGCTGCTGATCAGGTCCTGCACACCGCGGGCGATTCGCGGCGACCCGACCTGTCGGCGCGCGACCTCACTCATCGCGCACCCGCAACGGGTAGGAGCCGCACGCCGTCATTCGACAGCGTGACCCGATCACCGCGGAAATGGGTGAAGCTGTACTCCCGCGCGCGGTCCTCGCTGTCAAAGCTGTACTGCTGTCGCATCAGGAGCGGCGATCCGGCCGCTACGCCCAGCAGCCTCGCGGTGCGAGAGTCGGCGGGTAACAGCTCGACACGATTGCTCAGCCGCCCGAAACTCGTGCCGTAGAGGCGCTCGAAGTCAGCCTCGAATCTTTCCCGCAGCGCCTGCGTGTACGCGGCGGGGTCGAGCCCGTCGTCGAACTGCGGAGGTACGAGCGGATGCTCGGCCGTCACCGTGCCCTCGATCTCGTTGAGCCGGCACATGAACTCATCGGGAGCCACAAACAGCGGCGCGACCCCGGTACGCAGAAAAATAGGTTCATCGCCGTAGACGCCGAGCTGCACATAGCTGAGGCACAACATCGCTTCGGTGCGCATGAGGTCCTTGACGAGCGGCGGGGTGGCCATAACACCGTTCTGCAGGTTGACGACACCCAGTGCGTAACCCTCGTCGCGCGGGTCGGGGGTGAAGTCACGGGGCAGGATCTGGTTGAGCTGGAAAACAACGAGACGGTTCTTCACGACGGTGCCTCGCCGCGGTGCCCGGCTGATGAGGCCGTCGGCGACGAGCATCGTCAGCGCGACTCTCACCGAGTTACGACTGGCCCCGAAGTCACGGGAAATCGACAGCTCGTGAAACCGTGTGTCGGTGTCGGCGAGGCCAGCGCGAATCGACGCGCGCAGCTGCTCATATGTCCGCCGCGACGACGTATGCAGCGGAGCTCTCGAGAGCAGACGCTGCTTCTGGAACTCGGTCGCTCGTTGCTGGTTATAAGCGAACGACATCGCGCACTACCTCCCGGTTGATCGGAACGCCAGTGCCGGGAGAATTTCGCCACGCGAGGTCGATCGCGCGTGCACTTCCGCAGCTGACGACCTTGCCTGCACTAGACAGTAGCGGCTGTGCGCAACGGATGCGGTCGATGCCGATACGGCGTAATGAACGGGTAACGAGGTCTGCCACCGCGTGAAATGCGCCGCCCCTTGACTGAAGTCGTTCACGCTCGCGACCAGGAGAAAGAGGTCACCGATGTTTCACATGGGGTGGTTCATGGGAACAGGCTTCGGCGTATACGACTGGAATCAGCGGTGGACGGGCAACGTCGGCCGCGACATCGGTAATCCGCAGCTGTTCATCGACATGGCCACCTCGCTGGAGCGAGCCGGGTTCGACTACATGATGATGGAGGACTCCTCCGTCCTACCGAATATCCACCGCGGCACCTTCGAGTCGTCAGTGCGGGACGGCGGCACGATCCGGTTCGATCCGGTACCCCTCGTGCCGTACCTCACGGCAGCGACCAGGCACATCGGCATTGTGGCGACGATCTCGACGTCGTTCTACCACCCGTTCATGGCTGCCCGATTGTTCTCCACCCTCGATCACATCACCGGTGGCCGCGTCGGCATGAACCTCGTCACCTCAAGCAACAAAGCCGCGATGCAGAACTATGGCCTCAAAAACCTCATCCCCCACGACGAACGCTATGCCCGCGCCAATGAATGGGTCGACATCGTCACCGCACTGTGGGACTCGTGGGATGACGACGCCGTCGTCATGGACGAGGTGTCGGGAGTCTTCGCCGACCACACCAAAGTGCGGCCGATCAACTTCGCGGGTACGTACTATCGCTCGCGCGGGCCACTCACTACGATCCCCGGCCCACAACGCCACCCCGTCATCTGCCAGGCCGGCGGTTCGGATGCGGGACGCCAGTTCGGTGCCCGCAACGCCGACACGATCATCGCTGCGGTCAAAGGCGTAGAAGAGATGAAGGCCTACCGCGACGACATCACCGCTCGTCGTGAAGCACTCGGACTCGACCCGCACAGCGTCAAGGTGCTCTATCTGGTAGCCCCCATACTCGGCGATTCGGTGGCGCAGGCGGAGGCGAAAGACGAAGCGATGAAGGCGGCCACCGCAGCGAATATCGACGCCCAGGTTGCCGGGTTCTCCTACTTCACGAGCACCGACTGGTCGAAATACGACTACGACGCCCCGTTCCCCGACCTCTCGAAGAACGAGGGCCACCAGTCGACGATGAACGACTGGGCGCGCTCGGGTGCCACGATCCGCGAGGCCGTCATGAACCACCGCACCCAAGAGTCGGTGCGACTGGTCGGCACACCTGAGACCGTCGCTGCCGAGATGGAGGAGTACATGGACTACGCGGGCGGAGACGGATACCTCATCGCCACGCCGGTGACTCGTAGGAACATCACCGAGATCGCCGATGGACTCGCGCCCGCACTGCGCCGCCGTGGTGTCATCCGCCCCTCATACGACCACGCCACCTTCCGCGAGAACCTCCTCGCGTACTGATCATCGACTCACGACCGGAGAGTGACAGCGCATGTTCCACCTCGGCTGGTTCTTCAGCTACTGCCCGCAGGGATGGGGTGAGGCCCACAGCGATCGCGGCAACTACTTCCCTGACCCTGCCGCCTACGTCGACTTCGCCCGGACGCTTGAACGCGCCGGATTCGACTATCTGATGATCGAAGACGGCTCGTTTATCCCCGATGCGTACGGCGGCTCGATGGAGTACTCCCTCCGCAACGCATTCGCCGCACCCAAACACGACCCGATGGCCCTCGTGCCGCTACTGGTGGCCAATACGTCAAAGATCGGCATCATCGCCACCATGACGACGTCGTTCTACCCTCCGTTCCTCGCTGCCCGGCTGATGACGACGCTCGATCACCTCTCGAACGGCCGAGTGGGCTTCAACCTCGTCACCAGCCACAACGACCGCACCGCGCAGAACTACGGTCTCGATAAGCAGTGGCCGCACGACCAACGCTACGAGATCGCTACAGACTGGGCCAAGGCCGTCACGGCACTGCTGTACTCGTGGGACGACGACGCCGTTCTCGACGACGCCGAGGCAGGCGTCTACGCCGATCACACCAAGGTGCACCAGGTCGACTACGAAGGCGAATACTTCTCGACCCGAGGTCCGCTCAACGTTCCTCCCGGGCCGCAGCGGGTACCAGTGATCTGCCAGGCCGGCGGTTCGCCCGTCGGGCGTGAGTTCGCCGCGACCTACGCCGACACGATCGTCGCACCTTCCGGCTCGATCGAGTCGATGGCCGAATATCGTCGCGACGTGCGTGCGCGCGTCGCCGCTCATGGACGCAACCCCGACGACGTCAAGGTCATGTTCCTCGTCGACGTCGTGATCGGCGATACCCACGAGGACGCTCTCGAACTTCAGCGCCGCAAACACGCCGAGGCTGCGGCCGACGTGACCCAGACTCTGGCCCGCATGTCCTTCGCCTCCGGCATCGACTTCGCACAGTTCGACCTCGATCAGCCGGTACCACCGATAGCGACGAACGCGGCGCAGACAACGACCGCCGCGTACTTCCAGGGTCGCGAAACGATGACACTGCGGGAGATCGCCAGCCACATCCCGCCGACGTTTGAGATTGTCGGGTCGCCCGCGTCGGCGGCCGACCAGATGGAAGCCGTGATGGATGCCCTCGGTGGCGACGGCTTCCTGATCGGCTCCCCGGTCACGCTCCGGGCCATCGCGGATTGCGCGGGTGACCTCGCGCCCGAGCTGCGGCGACGCGGACTCATCCGGGATTCGTATACCCAGCCCACATTCAAAGAGAACCTGCGTGCTTTCTGAATACGCAGTGGCCACTACAGGAAGTCCTCGACATGTTCCATCTTGGCTGGTTCACGAACTTCGCCCCTCCGATCTGGGAGGGAGCGTTCTGCGGCGATGTCGGCCGCACCTGGGCGAACGGCCGCTTCTATATGGACTTTGCGCGGGCGCTTGAGCGCGCGAAATTCGACTACATGATGCTTGAGGACTCGTCGATGGTGTCCGACGCTTTCGAAGGCTCCTCCCGTGCCGACCTGAAGCACCATCTCTACGCGCCGAAACATGACCCGCTTGCGCTGGCACCGCTATTGGCTTCGGCCACAGCGAATTTGGGCATCGTCGCAACGGCCTCGACAAGTTTCTATCCGCCCTACCAGCTGGCCCGGACGATGACCACGCTCGACCACCTCACCAGAGGCCGAATCGGCTGGAACATCGTCACATCGAGCGAAGACCGGGCCGCGCAGAATTACGGCCTCGACCGGCTGTATGAACACGACTCACGCTATGACCGCGCCGACGAGTTCGTGGAGGTTGTGCAGGCACTCTGGAACTCGTGGGAGGACGGCGCGGTGATCGCCGATCGCGAAACCGGCCGCTATATCGATCACACGAAGGTCAGGACAATCGATCACGTCGGCCGGTTCTATTCGGTGCGCGGCCCACTCAACACGCTGCCCGGACCGCAGCGCACACCCGTGATCTGCCAGGCCGGAGGCAGCCCGCGCGGGCGTCAATTCGCCGCCGAACATGCCGACACCATCATCACCCAGTCACGCGGCATCGAACGAATGAAGGCCTACCGCAACGATATTCGGGCCCGAGCGAGAGCCGCGGGCCGTGACCCCGACGACATCAAGATGCTGTTCATCGTCAACCCGATCATCGCCCAGACCGATGCCGAGGCCGTCGAGATGGCGATGTCGTCGGCACAGCACGCCGAGCGCGACATCGAAAAGGCGCTAGCGCATCTGTCGGCGCTCACCGAGGTCGATTTCTCGCAATTTGACCTCGACGCTCCGGTGCCCAGGGACGTAGCGACCAACGGCCATCGCACGACACTCGCCGAATTCCTGAAACTCGGCGAGGACGGCCGCACCCTGCGCGAGGTTGCCGCGGGCTGGAACTTGAACGCCGTCGACCTCGTCGGCAGCCCCGACACCGTGGCGGCGCTCATGGGCGAGGCGATGGATGAGGTCGGCGGTGACGGATTCCTCATCTCGGGCCCAATGACCCGGATCTATATCGGCGCTATCACCGATGGCCTGGTACCCGAGCTCCAGCGGCGCGGCCTCACCCGCACCGAATACCTCGTCCGCAGCGACGCCGGCTCCGCCCCCACATTCCGAGACAACCTGAAGGCGTTCTGATGACGACACACAATCCGGTCAGGATGCGACTGGGCTGGTTTATCAACTATCTGACCCCCGCCTGGAATCAGCCGTTCTCCGGCGACACCGGCGACACCTGGATGAACGGCGACTTTTTCATCGATATGGCACGATCACTCGACCGTGCCGGCTTCGATTGCATGATGCTTGAGGATTCGACGTACATCTCCGACGTCTACGGCGGCAGCGCCGCGGCGGAACTCAAATACACCGTGCGTGCCCCGAAAAGCGACCCGCTCCCGCTCATCCCATTGCTCGCGCAGGCGACCGAGCACCTCGCATTCGTCGCCACCATGTCGACGTCGTTCTATCAACCTTTTCTCCTCGCGCGGCTGCTGACCACACTCGACCATCTCACCGGCGGCCGGGTGGGTTGGAACGTCGTCGTGTCGGGCGGCACTCTGGCCGGCAAGAACTTCGGAATCGACACGCTGCCACCACATGACACGCGATATGAGATCGCGGCGGAATTCGTCGACGTCGTGCAGGCGCTCTGGCGCTCGTGGGACTCCGACGCCGTGGTGCTCGACAAAGCGACCGGCACATTCGCCGATTCCGACCGGGTGCGGCCGATCGACCATCATGGGCGGTATTTCGATGTACGCGGTCCGCTCAACGCGCTGCCGCCGCTGCAGGGCCGTCCCCCGATCTTCCAGGCCGGTGGCAGTCCCGTCGGCCGATCGTTCGCGGCGAAGTACGCCGACACCGTCGTGTCGAGCGCCAGGGGTGTCGACGAGATGCGTGACTACCGTCAGGAAGTGCGAGCAAAGGCTATGGAGTTCGGTAGAAATCCCGACGATATTCGGATCCTGTATATGGTTTCGCCCTTCGTCGAGGAAACGCAGGAGCTAGCCGACCGCCGTCGGGCCGAGCGCCTCGCCGTCACCGACGAGCGGGCCGAGCGCCGCCTGGTCATGATGAGCGACGAGCACGACATGGCCCAGTACTCCCTCGATGAGCCTTTCCCTGCGATCACCAGTGATTCGAGCCAGAGCATCATGGCTGCTTTCGCGAAGTGGGCCGGTGACCGACCTCTGCGCGAGGCAGCGGCGGCGGACGAATTCGAAGCACTCCCACTGGCCGGCACCCCGGAGACCGTGGCCGACCGTATGGAGGAAGTTTTCCGCGAGGTCGGCGGCGACGGGTTTCTCATCTTCGCCGGTGGTGGCGGCATGCTGACGCGGCGTTACATCGACCAGATCTGCGACGGCCTCGTACCCGAGCTGTGCGATCGCGGGCTCGTGCGGCGTCGAGTGCCTGCCGGTACCTTCCGCGAGCGGCTGTTCTCGGAGGCGACACGATGACCGCGGGGAAAATCCATCTGGCCTGGTTCCTCAACTTCTCGTCGCCCCAGTGGGACGGCGACTTCGACGCCTTCGACGGCGAGAGCTGGATCGACGGCGACTTTTACGTCGACATCGTCAAGATGATGGACCGCGCGAAGTTCGACTTCGTGATGTTCGAGGATTCGCTCATGGTCTCCGATGTGCACGGCGGATCGATGGAGACCGACCTCAAATACAACATGTACGCCCCGAAGCAGGATCCCCTGCCGCTCATGGCGAAGCTCGGCGAACATACGAAGGGCATCGGGCTGATCGCGACCGCGTCGACAAGTTTCTACCCGCCGTTCATCACCGCGCGCATGTACGCGACTCTCGACAACATCACGCACGGCAGGATCGGCTGGAACGTGGTCACGTCGAGCGAAGACAGAGCGGCGCAGAACTTCGGTCTCGATGCCCTCTACGAGCATGACAAGCGCTACGAGATGGCCGACGAGTACGTCGAGGTTGTGAAGAAACTGTGGAATTCGTGGGACGACGGCGCTCTGGTGCGTGACCGGGAGCGCGGCGTGTTCGCCGATCACACAAAGGTGCATCCGATCCACCACGAGGGCAGATTCTTCAAGGTCCGGGGCCCGTTGAACACCATGCCCGGCCCGCAACGCGAAGTCACCCTGTGTCAGGCCGGTGGCAGTCCGAAGGGCCGGGCGTTCGCGGCGAAGCACGCCAACGCGATCATCTGCTCGGCCACCGGCATCGACCAGATGAAGGAGTACCGCGACGATATCCGGGCGCAGGCGATCACCGCAGGGCGCAACCCCGACGATGTGAAGGTGCTCTACGTCGTGACACCTGTGCTCGATGAGACTGACGAACTGGCCACGGCCAAGGCCCGGCGCCGCGCGGTGGTCACCGACGACCGGATCGACCACGCGCTCGCCCATCTCAGCGCCCTCACCGGCAACGACTTCACGCAGTATCCGCTCGACGAGCCGGTACCGGCGATCACCACGAACGGCCATCGCACCACTCTCGAGGAGTTCCTGAAGAAGGGCACGCCGGGCGTGTCGACTCTCCGGGAGCTCGCGTCGATGCCAAGCATGAATGCGGTCCCCTTTGTCGGTTCCCCCGACACCGTGGCCGAGCAGATGGAGAGTGTCATGGCTGAGGTCGGCGGCGACGGGTTCCTCTTTTCGGGTCCCCTGTCGCGACGTGCCGTCGCTGAGATCACCGATGGTCTGGTGCCCGCGCTGCGTCGGCGTGGCCTGGTGCGGGCCGAGTACGAGCATCGGACGCTCAAAGACAATCTGCTTGCCTTTTGACCTGCCCGCCTTGTGACCTCAGCGTAAATCAGCCGGTTCCGTGGTCGTAGAGTTCGTTGTACCGCTTCTCAATCCACAGAACGTGAAAGGTATCCCCAGCGCGGAAGCCCGCGAACGGAAGGTTGCCCTCGTGACGGAAAACCATATACCGGTCTCTGGCAAGCTCGTCCGGAGCCGATGCGTTGAATATGCTGCTGGGGAGATACTCGGAGCCCAAACCATGCCGCGGATGCTGGACCAGTTCCTTCCACGTTAACTTGGCGCGCTTCTCCCACTTGACCAGGAACTCGCGGCATTGAGAATCCGCCAGCTCGCCGACGCCCCAACCGGCCTGCACATGCCTCAGACAAAGCACCGGGTGACCCGATAGGGGCGCAATCTCATCAGTGTCGTGAGGCGGCTGCGGATCAGGGCGGCGCCGGGGCGGGGTACCGCGGCGCTTCGACTTTTTGTCACTCACCTCAGAGGGGACGCCCGGCAAAGTAGGCGCGAATGGCTTCATCACTGATGCGGGCATCACGAGAACCGTCGAAGGCGTCCTTCCACGGCGCCTCACGATGCGTACGCTCGCGCAGCGCCCACGCCGCGAGTGAGCCGTACCTATCCCAGACCTTAACGAGCAAGTCCGCCACTTCAGCGAAGTCATCCCAGTTAAAGTCGCAACCGAGTTCAATGTCCGGGTCGATCGGGCCTTTACCGTACTTCTTATACTCGTGGTAGACATCAACGACGACCGGGCCGTGAGCCCACGCCTGAATCCCCTCTGTGAACAGCGGCTCACCGGTGGCGCCAAGATGATGCCCGTGCGCGTAGTACAGCAGTTTCTGCAACTTCAGGTTCGACACCTCGGCGTCGAGGTTCTCAGCCCAGGCGACAAACCAGCGCGCAATATCGCGGGCAGGAAACGTGGTCATGCGTCAACCCTCCTGATGTGGTCGGTTGATTGCGGCTGGGCAACCGTGATGGGCCAAGTATGACACCGCACACTGACACACCCGACGCAGTTGGCAGATGGCCTCAACGCGACTCCATCACCATCTGAAAACAGTCACCAAGCACCATCACCAATCCACCGAAACCCACAATACGGGTCAAACAAGCCCGTATTATGGGATTAACTTTCACGAGGTCGAGGAGTTTTGATGCCACAACAGCAAGATCCGTCACCGCCCCTACGCGTCGCCATCATCGGCACGGGGATGATCGCCGCCACGCACATACGGGCAGCACGCGACGCCGGCGGCACGGTGCTGGGGGTCCTCGGGTCAACACCGGAGCGTTCCGCGGCGGCCGCGGCCGACTTGCGGGTGCCGGTGGGATATCCGGATCTGGACGCCCTGCTCGCCGAGCACCCCGACGTGGTGCATATCTGCACTCCCAATGACACCCACGTCAGTTACGCGTTGGCCGTCATCGGCGCGGGCGTGCATGTGGTGGTAGAAAAACCCATCTCCGTCGATCTGCCGGGTGCGCAACGGTTGGCTACGGCGGTCGCCGCGGCCGGCGTGGTGGCTACGGTGCCGTATGTGTACCGCTATCACCCGATCGTGCGCGAAATCCGGGCCCGCCGGATTGCCGGCGAATTAGGCGAGGTGGCCCTGATTCACGGCTCCTACCTGCAGGACTGGCTGATCTCCCCCGATGCCTCCACCTGGCGTATCGACCCCGACCGCGGCGGCCCGTCGCGCGCCTTCGCCGATATCGGAACCCATTGGTGCGATCTCGCTGAATTCGTCTCCGGAGAACAATTCACCGAGGTCACCGCGGCAACGACGATCACCTACCCCACTCGCCCGGCCGGCTCGCTCGCCTCCTTCGCCACCGCAGCAGGGAATCTGGCCGAGCGAGTACCGGTACGCACCGAGGACACCGCCAGCGCACTATTGCGCACCCGCCGTGGAATCACCGCATCGACGGTGATCTCGCAGGTTTCCGGCGGCCGCAAGAACCGGCTGTGGCTCGAAATCGACGGCACGGCCGGGTCGGCGGTATTCGATCAGGAACACCCGGAGGTCGCCTGGTTCGGCACCGACACCGGAACCACACTGGCGCACCGCGGCGAAGGTAACGTCTCCGCCGATCAGGCGCGATTGAACCGAGTGCCCGCCGGGCACAGCCAAGGATGGACCGACGCCTTCGCCGGTTTCGTCGCCGACACCTACACTGCCGTCGCCACCGGAACCATCCCGGACGGGCTACCCACGGTCACCGACGGCCTGCGTAGCGTGCAGATCATCGACGCCGTCCTGAGCTCCGCCGCAACCGGTTCCTGGACACCCATCCCCACCACCACAATCGAGGAGCTGCGATGAGTACGCATCCGGTCACCCTGTTCACCGGCCAGTGGGCCGATCTGCCCCTGGAGGAGGTCGCCGCACTCGCCGCCGGCTGGGGATACGACGGACTGGAGATCGCCGCATCCGGCGATCACCTCGACCTCGCCCGCGCCGACGAAGACCCCGCCTACCTGCGGTCGCGACTGGAATTACTCGACCGGCACGGGCTGGCCTGTTACGCCATCTCCAATCACCTTGCCGGCCAGGCCGTCTGTGACGATCCCATCGACTTCCGCCATCAAGCGATCCTGCGGGAGTACGTATGGGGCGATGGCGACGGCGAGGGAGTACGCCAACGTGCCGCCGAGGATATGAAACGTGCGGCACGGGTGGCCCGCAAGCTCGGCGTCGACACTGTCGTCGGATTCACCGGATCAAAAATCTGGCCGTATGTGGCGATGTTCCCGCCAGTTCCGGCGTCGGTGATCGACGCCGGCTACCAGGATTTCGCCGACCGGTGGAATCCCATCCTTGATGTGTTCGATAGTGAGGGTGTGCGGTTCGCGCATGAGGTGCACCCCTCCGAAATCGCCTACGACTATTGGACGAGTGTGCGCACCCTTGAGGCGATCAACCACCGTGAGGCGTTCGGCTTCAACTGGGATCCCAGCCACATGGTGTGGCAGAACACCGATCCCATCGGCTTCATCTGGGATTTCAAAGACCGCATCTACCACGTGGACTGCAAAGACACCCGGCTGCGCCCGGCCACCGGCCGTTCCGGCATCCTCGGCTCCCACCTGCCCTGGGGTGACCCCCGTCGCGGCTGGGACTTCGTCTCCACCGGCCACGGCGACGTCGCCTTCGAGGACGCCTTCCGCGCCTTGGAGTCGATCGGCTACACCGGTCCCATCAGCATCGAATGGGAGGATGCCGGGATGGACCGCCTCCACGGTGCCGCCGAAGCGCTCACGCATATTCGCAGCCTGCTGTGGCCCACCCCCACCGCCAGCTTCGACGCCGCCTTCAGCAACCAATAGCCTGCGAGAAACCAATAGCTAACGCACAGAAGACCTCCCGGAGTTCGCTCCGGGAGGTCTTCTCGTCTGGCCACCGTTGCTAGGTGGTCCTGGATTGCCCGCTGACCGTGTTACACGGCGGTCCCAGCGGCCGCGGGTTCATGCCCTGCAGCCTCGCGGCGGCGCGCCAACTCTGCGCGCACCTGCGGCAGTTTGCTTTCCAGCCGGTAGAACCAGATGACGATCAACTGCAGCACACCGATCGCGACGGGCAGGAACACGAATAGCCGGGCGATTCCCGTGCTCGCGGCGGCCGTCACGTGATCTGCCTGGTAACCGACCGCGGCCAGCCCCCAGGCCAGCGCGGCAGCACCCAGGGCGGCACCGATCTTGGTGGCCATGCTGTATCCGGAGAACAACAGCCCCTCGTCGCGGCGGCCGGTGCGATATTCGTTCCATTCGACGGTATCTGCGATGAGTGCGACGGCGGCGACCAAACCAACCAGCCCAGTCACATTCGCGAGGCAGAACACCACCAGGAACACCACGAAGTGATGCTGTAACCCGATCAGCGACGCCGACAGCGGCAGCGATACCACCAGCGACACGAGCAGTCCGCGGCGATGCCCGAGCGAGGTGAGCAGCTTCGCCGCGCCGACTGCCGTCAAGATCGCCGTCACCGAGAACACCAGCAGGATTTCCGACACGGCCGCTTTGTCGTTGAGCACATGCAGCGCGTAGTAGATGGCACCGCCCGTAACGCATCCCAGCCGCGCGAAACTCAGAATCGAGAACGCGGAGACGACCATCCACGGCCAGTTGGTGAATAGCGCACGCAGGGCCGCACGGGGATTGCCGGACTCACGCGCCGGGCGCGGCACCCGCTCCTTGACGAGTGCGAAGACGATCCAGATCAGGATCAGTGCGGCGATCGCGTAAATCCCTGCCACGCAACCCCAGCCGAGCCGTGAGGTGGGGCTACCGCCGATCGCCGACACCAGCGGCTGCGTCACCACCGATATAACGATCAAGCCGAGGCCGGCACCCACCGACTGCAAACCGGCGATCTTCATCCGTGTCTGCGAATCGCGGGTCGTGATCGACAACAGCGACTTGTAGGGAACATTGACCGCCGAATAGGCAAGTCCTACAAGGACAAATGTGACGTACGCGTAGACCAGCCCGCCGTGGCCACTGGGGGTCAGGAAGGTCAATACCAGCAGAATGCTCGCCGCCGGCGCACCGAACAACAGGTACGGCCTCGCTCGTCCCCACCGGGTGTGCGTCCGGTCCATCATCAGACCCACCAGCGGGTCGAAGAACCCGTCGAGCACACGGGTCACGAGCACCAGCGTGCCCGCCGCCGCGGCCGCGATACCCGCCACGTCGGTATAGAAGAAGACGAGGTAGGAGCCGATCGTCGACCACGTGAGGTTCGACGCCAAGTCGCCGAGGACGAAGGCGACCCGTTCCCGGCCGCGCACGGCCTTCGGATCATCACAGGGATCTAGCAGTGCGACCGCCGCAGCAGGGCGGTCCGCGCCATCAATAGTCATCTCATCAGAGCCTTAATCGAAGGAATGTCAGACGAGCAGATCGGCGACCGCACGTGCAGCGAGCACGGCGAGCGCCACAGATGTAAGGGTGGGATTGCATGCGGTGGCGGTCGGGATCACTCCGTTACCGCCGACGAACAGGTTGCTGGTGCCCCAGACGCGAGAATCGGTGTCACACACCGATGTTCCGTCGTCACTCTGGCCCATGCGGACAGTGCCCTGGTAGTGCAACGAGAAACCCGACGGCAGCAGCACTGGATCGCGGATGATCTCGCCGAGCGCGGCCGCCACCTCGACGACCTCCTTACTCGCCCGGTCGATCGTCTGCCGGTCCGTCTCGCTGAGGTCGTAATCGATCCGGATTGCCGGCAGGTCATAGCGGTCGCGCTCGGCGTCATCGAACCACACCCGGTCCTGCGCGCGAATATCTTTGGCGCAGAACCATCCCAGCGCGACGAACGGCCGGTCATCGCCATCACCGCCATCGCCCGCGACGGCGAACGGCGATGCGTCGAGCTGCATGACCTGCCCGTGGAATGGGTGCACATCATCGGCAAAAGGCACCCAGCACACCCCGGTCAGCGAGTCCCGGATATCGGCGACCTCCGTCGACGTGCCCTCGCCAACGGACGGCACGTTCACGCGCGCCCCGCTGACCACCTGCGGCTGGTCATTGAGGTAGCGACCGAGAGCCTGCGGACGAATACCGGAGGCCCACAATAACTGTGGGGTACGGAAAGCATCCGCGGCAACGACGACAACCTTCGCCGCCACGGTGTAGGAGCGGTGAGTGATGGTGTCCTCTAGGAGGGCGCCGGTCGCTCGATCCCCGTCCACGAGTACACGCCGGGCGATGGTGTCAGAACGGATCTCCACTTTTTCTCGGGCATCGCCGAGCACGGTGTCAGCCCCAGACCAACGCGGCAGCGGCTGTGCGGGTGTGCACGCCAACGGCATCGGCCCTGGTTCACGGCCGACGGGGAGAACACCGTCAAACTTGCGGCGCAATGCGGCGAGCACCGCCTCGCCGGCGGGTGTACTCCGAAACCCGGACGTGGTGCTGGATAGAAGCTCTCCCGCGATGTGAAGCGCGTCGTCGAGGCGTTCGCCAAGAAAATCGATACGCTCACTGCCGCCGGGCAGCGGCACCGCACAGGTCCAATGTGCGCCCATACCACCGATATTCGTCGATAGCGCGGCGGCCGGCAGCCCGGCCTGCCCGTCGCCGGCGCCGTCGTCGGGACGCAGCAGCGTAGTGCCGGGCCGGGCCGCGGTCGGCCGGACGCCCGAATGCACCGGTACCGTCGACGGCGGTCCGCTGACCTGCTCTTGCAGCGCCGCACGGCGCGGCTCGGGGACGTTACGGATGTTCTCACCCGGGGCCTCGGTGAGCCGGGGACCGGCGTCGACGACGAGAACGGCGGCATCCGGCACATGCGCGAGCACCTGGTTGGCGAAAGCGCTTCCGACCGGGCCACTTCCAACGATCAGGACATCGACAGACTCGCTCACGCGGGCACCAGCCCGGACAGGATACGTCGGGTCAGTGCCTGTTCACTGGCGACCATATCGAATGGATCGTCAACCGAATTCCAATGCCAGCCTTCCCATTCGGTGGAGATGTAGCCGGTGAATCCACCCCGGACGAGATCGCCGATTAGCTGATCGTGCGGCGTGCCGGGCGCATCTCCGTCGGCATCGATGTCATAGAACTTGCCGTGTACGTGGACAACCCACGGCAGAATGTCGTTCCAATCCTGCACCTTCTGATGCCCGAAGAGTCCGACGGAGTTGATCGCGAGGTGAGCCCCGAGATCGCCGCCGCCGTATTGCTCGATCAGCTCGAAGATTTCGCCGTAGCGGGCATGCTGCTGTTCATCGCTTGCGATGAGCGGCTTGGCGTGATTGGCCACCCAGGCGCGTTCAACCGCGGCGACCAGTTCCTCGGGGAGCCCCTTGGCACGGTAGGTGGCCGCCATCGACGGCGGCATCTGCGTCATCGACGCACCCCAGTCGGGGATAAAACCGAGATGGTGATCGCCCAGCTTCTCGAAACGTTCGAGCAACGCCGCCATCACGGGATGGTGCACGCTATGCGGTGAGTGCACTTCCATGCCGAGCGTGAGATCGAGACGTTCGGCATGCGGCAGCAACCGCTCCATCATGTCCGGGGTGACCGAATACTGCAGGCGTACCGTCGGGAAGCCGAGGGTGTGTGCGGCCTCAAGCTGGGCGAGCATATATTCCTCAAGCTCATCTTCGTTGAGCATCCGGTCGGAGCGAATACCCGCATCCGCATTCGCACCCATACACGACAGTTCCAGCCCGGCCTCGTCCACCAGGTTGCGGAAATGCTTCGCGAAACCATCGGGGAGCTTAGGGAAACCCTTGATCGCCTGGAAGCCGACGATCTCCAGGCCAGGGCCGAGCCCCCGCCTACCGACCTCGCCGATCAGCTCATCCAAGGTGTATTCGCGGGCGTGGAAACGCGGCGTGAAGCTGTAGAGAGTGACGCCGGTTTTAGGAAGATTCTGGGTCATGTTGTGCTCCAGTTTGTTTCAGGCGACGGTGGCGGAATCCGCCGCTATGCGGGCCGGCGTGGTGATGACGAGTCGTTCGCGGATAACCAGCGGGACATCGGCTTCCGGCAGGTAAGGGATCCGCAACGCGAGAGCGAGATCCACCTCATGCTCGGCGCGGTCGGCGAGGCGGCCCGCGACATGGATGATCAGGTCGTCGCGTACGTACCACCAGACGTCATAGAGCGGCGCGAGCTCCGCGAAAGGGCGGCGGACGCCGTCAACCTCGATCTCCAGGGCGGACGTGGGTACCGCCTCACCGTCGACCACCAGCGTCACCTCGACGAGACAGCTCAGCGGAAGAGCCCGATACCAGGGAATGCGCGCGGTCACGGAATATTCGTCGGCCCGCGCGACCAACGAATCGCCGACGATGATGCGATCACGGAACATGGTTTCACTCCTTGTATCAACAATCCGGACAACGCCTTTCGACGCGGCAAAAATTCGGCTGGACACCACACCAGCCCGTCCAGGTGATGTCGCTCACTGTACATATACCGCTATACGGTTTCAATAGCCCCGCATTGTGGGATTTATCGATATTTGTGTGGGGCATAGACTGCATGGCATCCCAGCCCTGAAGACCTCGCACAAGGAGGCAGCCCTGAGCACCACCCCCGAAGACGGCCGTGCCGGCGGCATACAGGTGATCGCGCGCGCCGCCGACATCATGCGGCTGCTGCAAGAGAATCCCGCGGGCCTGAGCCAGGTGGAGATCAGCGATCGGCTCGGCCTCGCGAAGTCGACGGTGAGCCGAATCCTTCTCGCGCTGGAGACCGAGCACCTGATCACCTCGATAGGCACCCGCGGGCCCTACCGGCTCGGCGTCGCGGTGGTGAAGATGGCGGCGAGTATCCGCAAAGCCGTCGTCCTCGAAATCACGCCCTTCCTCACCGAACTCGCCAAACAGACCGACGAGACCGTGGTGTTGGGATTCCTCGAAAATGCGTCGGTGACCTTTACCCATCAGGTCGAATCAACACAGCGGCTGCGGGTGGTGGGCCCCGTCGGCCAATCGCTGCCCGTCTATAGCTGTGCCAGCGGCAAGGCCCTGCTCAGCACTCAGCACCCCGGGTATATCAGCGAACGCCTACCGGCCAGCTTCTCCCCGCTCACCCCGCACACGCTGACCACTCCGGCGGCGCTACGCGCCGAGGTCGACGCCGCCCGCGCCACCGGAGTGGCCTTCGACAGGGAGGAGAACCTCATCGGCGCCTCCGGAATCGCCACCGCGCTGGGGATTCTCCGCGACGTCGAATCCGACCGGATGGCCATCAGCATCACCGCCCCCACCCAACGCTTCGAGGGCCGCGAGGAGGAGTTGGCAGCGCGCCTGCGCACCTGCGCCGCCCGCATCAACGCCGCGCTGGGACGGTAGGCGACGGGCCGGCGGACACACTCGCCCCGAGGCAGCAGACATGGCCACAGTGCGATTCGTCTGCTAGCGTGAAATTGGTTGATTTTCTTGGTGGCTCGTTCGCGAAGATTTTCCGCGGCGGACACGTTCCAGACTCCGTGAGTAATTCCCGGGTCGAATCGTTTCGCGTACCTCCGCAATACCCAGGTTCGAAACATTCGGTCCTGCACACCTTTTGACTCTCAGGAGAGTAATCACATGGCTCAAGGCATCGTAAAATGGTTCAACGCCGACAAGGGCTTCGGGTTCATCACCCCCGACGCTGGCGGCAAAGACCTATTCGTCCACTTCTCGGGCATCGTCAGCAACGGCGGCTTCCGCAGCCTCAATGAGAACGACCGCGTCAGCTTCACCGAAGAGGCCGGCGATCGCGGCCCTCAGGCCGTCGCCGTTCAGACAATCGCCTGATCCCAATCAGGCGGGGCTTCTGCACACCTCGTCGTACCCAGTACCCCGACAAGCTTCCTGGGTACGACGAGGTGTGCGCCGCGTTCAATGACGAGTCACGGGATCTATGTCGCCGGTACCGATCCCGACCGCGGGATGCCGGTGGGCGGGCAACCGATCGGCCCGGTCGGGTCGGATGCGCGAACGTAACGTGCCGGTGCGCGGTCGGGTGTCGTACACGCCGCGTGCGGCCAGTGCCGGCACGGCGTAGGTGGCGAAATCGTCTAGGGTGCCGGGACTAATCAGCGGATTGAGGATGTAGCCGTCGAGCCCGGCGGCCGCGGCGTGTTCGGCGATCTGGGTGGCCACCGCGTCCGCGGCGCCGACGAAGGTGAGGTCGTTGCCCCGAATGATCGAGGAGAACTTGCGCTTGACGTCCCCTGCGGTCAACGGCGCACTGCCGGCTCCGGCGGTGAGTACGTAGGACGTCAAACCGTTCGACGTGGTGGTCAGGGGTTCGGCATCGGCGTACTTACTGATGTCGATGCCGGTGTCACCGGCGTAAGAGACCAGTTGCGCCTCCAGATGGTAGTGGCGCTGCAGGTCATCGAACTTTTCCTGGGCGGCCAAGGCCGTGGGTGCCACGATGACTTTTGCCAGCGCGAGTGCCCGGATATCGTCGGGGTCGCGGCCCAATTCGGCGGCCCGGGCCCGGATATCGGCAATACCGGCGCGGATCTCAGTCGGATCAGATTTGGGTAGCAGGATCACTTCGGCGTGTTTGGCGGCGAAGGCCCGGCCTCGCGGCGACCACCCGGCTTGAAACAGGGTAGGGGTGCGCTGCGGCGACGGCGCGGTGAGCGCCGGACCGATCACCGAATAGTGTTCTCCCACATGATCTATCGGCCGTACGCTGCCGGGGCGTGCATAGACGCCTTTCTGCTTGTCGGCCACTACGGCGTCGTCGTCCCAACTCGCCTGCCACAATTTGTAGGCGACGTCGAGGAACTCGTCGGCACGCGCGTAACGATCGGCGTGGCGCAGTTGTTCGGTCAGCCCGAAATTTTTCGCGGCGCTGTCAAGATAGGACGTCACGATGTTCCATCCGATCCGGCCCCCGGTGAGATGGTCGAGGGTGCCAAAGCGGCGTGCCAGTGAGAATGGATGCTCGTAGGTGGTGGACGCCGTCACCACGAATGCCAACGATCGCGCGACGTCGGCCAACGCCGAGACATACACAAACGGGTCGTTTGCCGGCGCCTCCACCGCCCAGCGCGTGGCCGCGTCCAGCGAGCTCTGATAGGTGTCGTAGAACCCCAGTACGTCGGCGAAGAACAGCGCGTCCAGACCGGCCTGCTCCGCGGTCAGCGCGGTATCACGCCACCGGTCGAGGCCGTTGACCGCCAGCCGGTCATCGAGGGGATGTGTCCACAGGCTGGGCGCGCCGCCGCAGCCCACACTGGCCTGCTCGTAGAGGGCGAAGAACAATGGATTCCCGCTCATCGGATCAGAGCTCCCCGACCACGGTGGGCAACTCGCGCCGGTGCAGGACAACGCGGTGATACCCATAGCAGAGCGCAACGAACGGAACGCCGAACCACAGCGCCGCAACCTGATTGGGATCGAAGGCCACCGCCACGAGCGAGACCACGAGGACGGCAAGCGCGAGAGCCGGCACCCACGGGTATGCCGGTGTGCGGTAGGGCAACTCCGAGACATCGCCGCCGCCCCGGACGAACGCCCGCCGGTTGAAAATCTGGGCGACCACGATGACGATCCAGACCGCGACCACCGCGAACCCAGCGACCGAGACCAACGCCAGGTACACCGCGCCCGGCGACACCACGCTGGAGACCAGCGCGACGAGGCCGCCGCCCAGGCTAACCACTAGTGCCAGCAGCGGCACCCCCCGTGTGGTCACCGAACCGAACGCGGAATGGATCTGGCGGGTTTCGGCCAGCGAGTACAGCAGTCGCGAGCACGCGTACAGCCCACTGTTTCCCGCAGACAGCAGCGCAATGATCACCACGGCGGCCATCACGTCGGCGGCATGCGGGATGCCCACCAGATCGAACACCGAGACGAAGGGGCTGGCCTCGATCGAGTCGTCACCGTCGATCCACACCTTGTCCCGCGGAACCAAGGCGGCGATGAAGAAGATGGCGCCGACGAAGAACAGGACCAGGCGCACCAGCGTGATCCGCAACGCTTTCGGAATCGCCGTATGCGGCTCGGCGGTCTCCCCCGCTGCAATACCGATCAGTTCGGTACCGGAGAACGCGTAAATGACGGCCAGTATGGTGACCAGCACACCGGACAGCCCGTTGGGGAACAATCCGCTGCCGGTGTCGAAATTCGACAGCAGCGGCGCATGGCCGTCGGGGGAATGGACACCGAAGATCGCAGCGGCACCAACGATGATCAGCACCACGATCGCGGCCACCTTGATGGCCGAGAACCAGAATTCCGTCTCACCGAACCACCGCACCGACAGCGCGTTGACCAGAAAGATCGCCGCCGCGAACACCACACACCACAACCACACCGGGGTGGACGGGAACCATCGCTGCATCAGCAGGCCGCTGGCGGTGAACTCTGACCCCAAAGCGGCGACCCAGCACAGCCAGTACAACCAGGCGGTGGTGAAGCCGGTCGCCGGACCGATGGCCTTGTAGGCGTAGATATGGAAGCCGCCGGACACCGGATACTGCACCGCGAGTTCACCCAGGCAGGCCATCACCAGCCAGGCAACCACCGCGCCGATCAGGTAGGCAACCACCGCGCCGAGCGGGCCGGCCTGAAAGATCGTGTAACCGGAGCTGACGAACAGACCGGACCCGATCACCCCACCGAGAGCGATCATGATCAAGTGGCGGCTCTGCAACGCCCGGTGCACTGAACCGGCGGCAGCGGCCGGAGCCTGCGCCGCATCGGAGGTGACAGCTGGTCGGTCGATGGTCACGACAACATCCTCTCGGCCCACGGATGATTCGGCGAGACATGATTGTGGCACAACCGCTTTCCAGCCGAAACGCATTCCGATCAAGCCGAATCTATGAGCCACTCCGGGTCATCGGACCTCGATCGTAAAACCCCCTAAAAACCAGAAAAACCACCTGTTACCAGGTGGTTTTCATGGTGGCCAGGGCCGGGATCGAACCGGCGACCTTCCGCTTTTCAGGCGGACG
>JASGFW010000018.1:0-43263 GCA_047605305.1 Gordonia sp. (in: high G+C Gram-positive bacteria) | reverse complement strand
TGCGGCAGCGGGGGCTGCGGTAGTGGTGGCGTCCTGCGTCGCGGTGTCGGCGGCACCGTCGGTTCCGGTGGCTGCTTTGCCGCCGCGGGTACGCCGCCGGGTGCGTGTTGACGCCGGGCGCTCACGCCGCTCAACCCGTTCACCGTCGGTGCGTTCGCGCCGGCCCTGCTCGTCACCGGTCTGCTCGCCGCGGGGTGCGGTGATGCGTCCGGTCGTCGACTCCGCGATACCAAGGTCGGTGCGCAGGTTTTCCGACGTCGAATAGGTTTCGACGGGCTCGGGCACACCCAGATTCAGGGCAGTGTCGATGAGCTTCCAGCGGTGCAGTTCATCCCAGTCGACGAGGGTCACCGCGGTACCCGTCCGGCCGGCGCGGCCGGTACGCCCGATGCGGTGTACGTAGGTTTTGTCGTCCTCGGGGCACTGATAGTTGATCACGTGAGTGACATCGTCGATATCGATACCTCGGGCGGCGACATCGGTGGCGACGAGGACGTCGATATCGCCGGAGCGGAACTTCTTTAACGCTTTCTCCCGGGCGACCTGCCCCAGATCGCCGTGTACCGCACCGACGGAGAAGCCACGTTCGGCGAGATCGTCGGCGACCTTCTGCGCGGTCCGCTTGGTACGGGTGAAGATCATCGTCGCGCCGCGATCGGCGGCCTGCAGGATGCGCGCGACCAACTCGGCCTTGTCGAGTGCGTGCGCACGATAAACGAACTGGGCCGTACGCTCATGTACCGCCGAATCGCCAGCGTGCTCCGCGCGGATGTGCGTGGGGCGGTGCAGGAAGGCGCGGGCAAGGGTGACGATCGGGCCGGGCATCGTCGCCGAGAACAACAGCGTCTGCCGCTTGTCGGGCAGCGCGGCCATGATGCGTTCGATGTCGGGCAGAAAGCCGAGGTCGAGCATTTCGTCGGCCTCATCAAGTACCAGCACCTCGACCTTGCCCAGGATCAGATGACCCTGCTGAGCCAGATCGAGCAGCCGGCCCGGTGTGCCGACAATGACATCGACGCCCGCGCGCAACTCCGCGATCTGCGACTCATAGGGGCGGCCGCCGTAGATGGCGGTGATCTTGAGTGGGCGGGTGACCCCACCCGCGGATTCGGGCAGGGTCACGGTCAGCTTTTTGGCGGCGACCGTGAGATCGCCGGTGACCTGCAGACATAGTTCGCGGGTGGGCACGATGACCAGGGCGCGTGGCGTGTTATCGAGCGGGCGGATGGCGGACTCCGCGGCGTTGACGAGCCGGTGCAGTACGGGCACACCAAAACCGAAGGTCTTGCCCATGCCGGTGCGGGCCTGGCCGATCAGATCGTCCCCGGCAAGTGCCAGGGGCAAGGTCAGTTCTTGAATCGCGAAGGTGTGTGTCTTACCGTCGGCGGCCAGTGCGTCGACGATACGTGCGTCGACGCCGAGCTCGGCGAAGGTGGGGGAGGTGTGGGTGTCGTCGACGATGGTCGTCTGCACTCCGGGTTCACTCATGTGTTGTTGTGTGCCTTTCCGCATCTGTTCCAGCACGCACGAAAGGCTCCACCACGCCTGCCATCGCGATGAACCGATGGCGGCTGACTCGCTGGTCCCGACCGCGGGAACGTGCCGCGCGGGCGGACGTGGGCTCGATGAGTGCGCGCACAATGTCCGGTGCCCGCGATCGGTGAGGTTCGACGGCATCCCGTCGCATAAACGACAGTGTGATTAGCCAAAACGTCACGTTCGCGTTAGGGCACCGTAGGCAAGTGTACTTGGTGAACAGATTCCCGCCGCCTACCATCGGCTCATGTCATCTCCCGCTGTCTCCTCCGAGTCTGTTCCGGCCGTGGCCGCAGATCCGGAGCCGCCCGCCATCGGCAAGCTGTACGCGGTGTTGCTGGCCGGCGAGTACGCCGCATTCAACCGGCTGATCGAGGAGTCCGCGATGGCCCCGGACGTGCGAGCACGGATCAACATCGCTCGGATGGTGGCTTCGGAGATCACCCATTTCGAACGGTTATCCGACGAGGTCGTCCGCCGGGATATCGACCCGGCCGAGGCGGTGCTCCGCTACCGCCAGGTGTTCGACGAATATCACGAGATGACCCGGCCGAAGACATGGTTCGAGGCGCTGGTCAAGGCATACATAGGTGACGGTCTGGCCGCCGACTTCTACAGCGAGCTCGCCGACGGGTTGCCGCCGGGACCGCGCGAGGTGGTCGCCGATGTTCTCGCGGCCACCGGTAATTCGGAGTTTGCCCGCGCCGACATTCGTGCCGCGATCGCCGCGGATCCGGCGCTGCGCTCACCATTAACCCTCTGGGGGCGCCGGCTGCTCGGCGAGGCGATCACGCATGCGCAATGGGTGCTCGCCGCCGAAGAAGAGGTCACCGACCTGGTGTTCTCCGGGGCCGCGTCATTGCAGAATATGGCTGTGTTCTTCGATACCGTCGCGGCTCGCCATGCCCGACGGATGGATGATCTCGGTCTGGGCTGAACCCGCTCTGGGCCATTGCGAGACGGTGGGCGTGGCGCTAACGGTGGTGTTTCGCTGTCAGCGGAGCCGGTGTCGGCGGCGCGGCGCCCTGCATTAGCCTTGTGCGGCAAGGGTTTGATGCGTCCGCCCGATGCCGACGCAGATGTTCTCCTCGCCGTACGCGCCGCCGCGTGCGGCGACCACGGAAGGGTGGCTATGACTGTCGAAGTCAAGATCGGTATCACCGACAGCCCGCGGGAGCTGTCCGTTCAGTCCCCGTTGACGAGTGAAAAAGCGCTTGCCGCAGTCGAATCCGCGCTCGGTGGAACCGAGTCGCTGCTGACTCTCGTCGACGAGAAGGGATCGAGTTTCTTGATCCCCGTGGCCAAGATCGCCTACGTGGAGGTAGGGGCGGGTGAGACCCGGCGCGTCGGATTCGGTTCGTGACGCCGGTGTCGCAACACTGGCCGACTAAAGTTCTGGGTTGACTGATCGGGCCCCGGCGCATCGCGGAAATCCGCGGGGTGTGCCGGGGCCCGGTTGTATGTCCCGGTTGTGTGCCGCGGTTGTATGTATCGGCCGGCGGGGGAGTTAGTCCCGATATCCGTTCGCGAGATCGGCGCTGTGCATCGGCACATGCGACAACCCGCCCCACAGCAGTGCGACGGTCGTGTCCACGGCCGATTGCTTGTCGATCGGCCGCTTGGCTTCCAGCCAGTAACGCGCGTTGACCTGGCTCGCGCCCACCAGACCCGCCGCGAGCATGCGGGACCGGTACGGATCGAGTCCCGAATCGTGCATGACGAGGCCGTAGACGGCATCCACGCATGCTTCCGTCGCGCCCTCCACACGCCGGATCACCGCCGGATCGAGTGCGTCGGAGGAGAAGATCAGCCGGTATCCGGAGTTGTCCTCGTCGATGAAGTCGAAGAACGCCTCCACAGCGGCACGGACGCGCTGCCGGTTGTCGGTGGTGGTCAGCAACGCATTGTTGACGTCGGTCACCAGCTTTTCCGCATGGGAATCGACCACCGCGATGTACAGGTCGAGCTTCGACGGGAAGTGTTGGTACAAAACGGGTTTGCTCACACCGGCATGTACCGCGATCTCATCCATTCCAGCGGAGTGATACCCGCGTTCGACGAAGATTTCGCTGGCCGCATCCAGCAGTTGTCGGCGTCGCACACTTCTCGGTAGGCGAGTGGCATTTTTGCCGGTCTGCGGCGAAGTGTTGGACGCAACTGACATGGGGTCGAGCCTACTCGGCGGGCCGTCGCGGTGATGGGGTACCTCGCGCCGCCGGGCGCGCTGCCGTCGGCGGGGGCATCGTGGCTGGTGAACGCTGTGCGGTTGGTGCACCGACGTCGAATCTGTCACAGCGCTGTGAGTATGGTTGAGCCGTGAGCCACACACAGGGTGGGCCCGGTATCGGTGACGCAGGTCGGGGACGCGTCCGGGCCGGGGATGCGCGCCCGCGCCCCGAGCCGGGGCAGCCGCTGCGGGCGCGATGGGATCCGACCGATGACACCGGGCGTGCGCGGGTGGACCGCGCCGCCAAACCCGTGCGCAAGAAGCAGAGTGCGCTGGGCCGCTTCGTTTCCACCTACGGATGGCGGGCGTATGCGATCCCGGTGCTGGCGGTGCTGACCGTTGTGCTCATCGTCGTCACCATTCGTCACGGGCGCACGCAGTCGGATGCCGCCGGGGAGTCATCGATTCCGGTGGGTTCGCGCAACACCGACATCACCAGGGAGACTACGCCGGTCGGCGCCCCCACCGGCACGATTAAGAATGTGTCCCTGCCGTCGGGGACGCTGCCCGACGGTGGACCGTTTACCGCCGCGGGAACTCGTGAGTTCCGCGTCGTCGCCGGTAGCGGCCACCGGGTAGGAACCGGGGGACAGGTGTACACCTACACCGTCGAGGTGGAGAAGGGGATCTCGCCGCAGGATTACGGCGGTGACCGGAGTTTCGCGAAGATGGTCGATGCCACGCTGGCCAACAGCCGCAGTTGGATCGGTGACGGCACGGTGTCTTTCCAGCGTGTTGATTCCGGTGAGCCGGATCTGCGGATCTCACTCTCCTCACCGGCAACCGCGCGTGAGGTGTGCGGTTACCAGATCAAACTGGAAACGTCCTGCTTCTATCCGCCGGATAAACGGGTCACGCTCAACGAAGCACGGTGGGTCCGCGGGGCGCTCTCCTACCAGGGCGATGACGTCGCATACCGGCAATACCTGATCAACCATGAGACAGGCCACGGCATCGGCTACGAACATCACGAACCCTGCAAGGAGAATGGCGGGCTCGCGCCGGTGATGATGCAGCAGTCCTTCGGCACGGCCAACCGTGAGATCCTCGCGCTCGACCCCGATATCAAGGCCGATCCGTCCTTTGTCTGCAAACCCAATCCGTGGCCGTTCCCGACCCGGTGACAATCCGCCCGGGGAATGTCACTCAGCCCGTCGTCGTTGACGACAAACGACAATAACTACAGCCGAAGCCACTGCCGAGCACACCCTGGAGGCCACCAGTGTCGTCCCTGCCACCGTTGGTGACGCCCGCAGCGGAACTGTCCAACGAAGAGGTCGCACGCTACAGCAGGCATCTGATCATTCCCGATATCGGCGTGGACGGGCAGAAGCGCCTGAAGAATGCGCGGGTTTTGGTGATCGGCGCCGGTGGTCTCGGTTCGCCGACGCTGCTCTACCTGGCTGCGGCCGGGGTGGGCACCATCGGCATCGTTGAATTCGATGTTGTCGATGAATCCAATCTCCAGCGGCAGGTGATTCACGGCCAGTCCGATATCGGACGGCCCAAGGCACTCAGCGCCCGTGATTCGATCGCGGAGATCAACCCGTATGTGCGCGTCAACATCCACGATGAACGTCTCGAACCAGAGGGTGCGATCGAGTTGTTCTCACGCTATGACCTCATCGTTGATGGCACCGACAACTTCGCGACGCGTTACCTCGTCAACGATGCCGCCGTCCTGGCGCATAAGCCCTACGTGTGGGGATCGATCTACCGTTTCGAGGGGCAGGCGTCGGTTTTCTGGGAGGACGCCCCGGATGGCCGCGGCCTCAACTATCGCGATCTCTACCCGCAGGCGCCGCCGCCGGGCATGGTGCCCTCGTGCGCCGAGGGTGGCGTGCTCGGCATCCTGTGTGCCTCGATCGGGTCGATCATGGGTACCGAGGCGATCAAACTCATTTGCGGAATCGGGGAGCCGCTGTTGGGCCGTCTCATGGTCTACGACGCCCTCGATATGACATACCGGACCATCAAGATCCGCAAGGATCCGCACGGTGCGGTGCTCACCGAACTCATCGACTACGAGGAATTCTGTGGCGTGGTCTCGGACGAGGCCGCCCGGGCCGCGGCCGGCGCCACCCTCACCCCGGCCGAGCTCAAGCGCAAACTCGACGCCGGTGAGCGGCTCGCGCTGATCGACGTTCGCGAGCCGGTGGAGTGGGATATCGTGCACATCGAGGGCGCCACGCTCATCCCCAAAGGGGACATTCTTACTGGTAGGGCGCTTGCGCAGATTCCCCAGGACCGTCCCACGGTGCTCTACTGCAAGACGGGTATCCGCTCGGCCGAGGCGTTGGCCGCGCTCAAACGCGCCGGTTTTGCCGATGCCACACATTTGCAGGGCGGCGTGACGGCATGGGCCAATCAGGTCGATAAGGGATTGCCGGTGTACTGAGCGTGGTGTCGAGAAGGGGTCGTTTTCGCGAAGACGCCGGTGCAGCGAAGATAAGCCGCGGACGCGTCGTTACACCGATCCGTGTTGACGGATCGGTAATCTCTTCACTGTGACTTCTGTCCTCGCCGAACCGCCCGAGCATGTGCTCAATACGTTCGGGCTCACCGCGCATCCGCCGATCGCGATGGGTGATTCGTGGGTGGGTGGCTGGCGGGTCGGCGAGGTAGTGCTTTCGCTGGTGCCTGATCACGCCCGCGCCGCGTGGTCGGCGTCGGTGCGCGAGAACCTCTACGTGGATGGGCTGCGGATCGCGCGACCGTTCCGCGCCACCGACGGCCGCTATGTGGTGTCGGGGTGGCGTGCGGATACCTATATCGCCGGTTCCCCCGAGCCGCGCCACGACGAGGTCGTGGCCGTTGCCGACCGGCTGCACGCGGCGATCGCCGGACTTGAGCGTCCGCGGTTCTTGCTTCAGCAGCCCGCTCCGCCGCATACCGATGTCGACGTGTTCGCCGCAGCCGACCGCGCCGCCTTTGAGGAGGTTCCGCTGCGGTCGGCACGGGCCGCGGGGATGGCCGAACCGACCGCACCGGACGGCCGGGCGAGCGTGGACATGCTCAAGACCCTCGCGACACTGCGTAAGACGGTCACTGTGCCGTCACAGGTGGTACACGGCGATCTCTTCGGCACCGTGCTGTTCGCGGGCGCCGCGGCTCCCGGTATCACCGACATCGTGCCCTACTGGCGCCCGGCGCAGTGGGCGGCCGCGGTGGCGGTGGTGGATGCGTTGGCCTGGGGCGGCGCCGACGACGACCTGGTGGCGCGGTGGTCGGATAATAGTGAGTGGCCGCAAATGATGTTGCGCGCCACGATGTTTCGTTTGGCGGTGCATGCGCTGCATCCGCGTTCGACGGCCGGGGCGTTGCCGGGGCTCGAACGTGTGGTGGATATCGTACGAATGATGGTATAAACATCGCGCATGGCACCTGCCGCGCCGCGGCTATGTCCGTTTCGTGAATTTCACATGTCCGCTTGCTCGATGTGAGAACAACGTGACAACGGGGCAATTCTGGTGAAAATCGAGGCAACACGCGTTTTCTAACTTTGATCTCAATCGCCTGACGTCGAGGTCAGCGGGTACACGAAGACAGCCTCCTTTATCACCCGATGGGATCTATTGCCATGGCCGTAGCCGACTTCGCTCATAATCTTCGAAGAGATCACACGATCACCAATTGGGATCCGGAGGACCGGGAGGCGTGGGATAAAGGCAACTCCGCCATCGCCAGCCGTAACCTGACGTGGTCGGTGATTTGCGAGCACATCGGATTCTCGATCTGGTCGCTGTTCTCCGTGATGGCATTGTTCCTCGGCCCGGCTTATCACATCAACGCCGACCAGAAATTCGTGTTGGCGGCGACGGCAACCTTCGTGGGTGCCTGCTTACGAATTCCCTACACCCAGGCCACGGCCCGGTTCGGCGGGCGCAACTGGGCGATCTTTTCCGCCATTGTGCTGCTGATTCCCACCGGTCTGACGATGATGCTGATGCTCAACCCGGGTAAGTTCGGCTACGGCTGGTTTCTCTTCGTCGCCGCGCTCACCGGTCTCGGTGGCGGCAACTTCGCCTCCTCGATGACCAATATCAACGCCTTCTATCCGCAACGCCTCAAGGGCTGGGCGCTGGGACTCAACGCGGGAGGCGGCAATATCGGCGTGCCGGTGATCCAGATTATCGGTCTCATCGTGATCTGGCTGGCCGCGGATAATCCCGAAATCATCTGCGCGATCTATCTTGTGGGGCTGGCCTTCGCGGGAATCGGTGCGGCGCTGTATATGGATAACCTCGATCATCAGACCTCAAGTGGTCGGGCGATGATCGACTGTCTCAAACACTATGACAGCTGGCTGATTTCACTGCTCTACATCGGAACCTTCGGTTCGTTCATCGGATTTTCGTTCGCATTCAGCCAGGTGCTGAACATCTCGTACAAGTCTTCCGGTGAGAGTGTTGCGGCAGCCGCATTATCGGCCGCGCAGATCGCCTGGATCGGTCCGCTACTGGGGTCGGTATTTCGTCCCATCGGCGGGAAGCTCGCCGACCGCTTCGGCGGTGGCCGTGTGACATTGGTCTGCTTCGGCGGTATGGTCGCGTCCTCGTTGATTCTCATCGTGTCGAGCACCATCGCCGATGGACATCCCAAGCACAAGATTGAGACCGGGCAGCTGACCGGCTTCATCATCGGCTTCATCCTGCTGTTTTTGATCTCGGGTATCGCCAACGGATCGGTGTACAAGATCATCCCGACGATCTTTGAACAGAAGGCGCGCAGCATGAGCGGTATTCCTGCGTTCACGAAAACACTGTGGTCGCGGTCGATGTCGGGTGCGCTGATCGGTTTGGCGGGTGCCGTCGGCGCGCTCG
Source organism: Gordonia sp. (in: high G+C Gram-positive bacteria) (assembly GCA_047605305.1). Taxonomy (GTDB): domain Bacteria; phylum Actinomycetota; class Actinomycetes; order Mycobacteriales; family Mycobacteriaceae; genus Gordonia. The sequence goes on along the minus strand of JASGFW010000018.1, from coordinate 34,677 downwards.
GCGGTGTGGCGATCAACCTGGTATTGCGCAGCAGCTATAAGTCGCATCAGTCGGCGACGGTCGCGTTCTGGATCTTCTTGGCGTTCTATCTTGTTGCCGCCGTGGTGACCTGGTGGTTCTACGCTCGCCGGGAGATTGTGCTCGATCCGCATTACGACTACACCGATGACATCGTGGTCGCCGCTCCGGCCACCGTCGGTACCGAGCCGAAGGCCAACGCATGAGCCCGTCAACAGTAGTGGTCGTCGGGCACGGCATGGTCGGCCACCGGTTTGTGTCAGCCCTGCGGGAGCGCGACGTCGCCAATGCCTGGCGCATCGTGGTCATTGGCGAAGAAAGTGACCCGGCATACGACCGGGTGGGATTGTCCTCCTATGTGGGGGCCTGGGATCGTTCGGCACTCGCGTTAACCGGTAACACCTATGACGGTGACGATGCGGTGGTGACCCATCTGGGCGTGCAGGTGACCGGTATCGACGCCAGCGCGCGGACTGTCGGCCTGCGTGACGGGCGTGAAATAGCCTACGACGCACTGGTGTTGGCGACCGGCTCATATCCTTTTGTGCCGCCGGTGCCAGGCCATGACAACTCCAAGTGCTTCGTCTACCGCACCCTCGATGATCTCGACGGTATCCGGGTCACCGCGCAGGCCGCCGGTCCCGGCGCGACCGGTGTCGTGGTCGGCGGTGGTCTACTCGGACTCGAAGCCGCTAATGCGTTGCGCCTGTTGGGGATGACGCCGCACGTGGTGGAATTCGCGCCGCGGTTGATGCCCATGCAGGTGGATGCCGGCGGCGGTGCGGTACTTGAGCGCCTGGTCAGCGATCTAGGCCTGAGTGTGCACACCGGTGTCGGCACGTCATCGATCGCCGATAACCCGGCCGGTGGCCTCACCGTGACGTTATCGGACGAGTCGACGATCGACGCGTCGCTCGTGGTGTTCTCCGCCGGTGTGCGCCCGCGTGATCAGCTTGCCCGCGACGCCGGACTGGCCGTGGGTGAGCGCGGCGGCGTACTCACCGACGTGGGCTGCCGCACCAGCGACGAGGCGATCTACGCGATCGGTGAGGTGGCCGCTGTCGAGGGCCGCTGCTATGGCCTGGTGGCGCCGGGGTACAGCACGGCCGAGGTCGTCGCTGACCGTTTACTCGGCATCGAGTCGAATTTCCCCGGTGCGGATATGTCCACCAAACTCAAGCTGCTCGGTGTCGATGTCGCCAGCTTCGGTGATGCGATGGGTACCACCGAAAACTCCCTCGACATCGTCTATCACGACGCCGTTGCGGGTAAATACGCCAAGATCGTCGTCTCCGATGACGCCAGCACCTTGCTCGGCGGTATCCTCGTCGGCGACGCATCGGCCTACGCGGTGCTCAAGCCGATGGTCGGCCGCGCTATCGCCGGCGATCCGGCGGCGCTCATCGCGCCCGCGGGTGGCGCGGCGATCGGTCTCGACGCGTTGCCCGACGACGCGGAGATCTGCTCATGCAACGGCGTATCCAAGGGCACGATTTGCTCGGCGATCGCCGCCGGCGCCTGCGATCTCGCGGCCATCAAGGGATGCACGTCGGCGGGTACCACCTGCGGTGGCTGTGTGCCGAGTATCAAGTCGCTGCTGGAGGCATCGGGCGTCGAGCTGAGTAAGTCGGTGTGCGAACATTTCGCGCAGTCGCGAGCTGAACTCTTCGAGATTATTTCTGTCACCGGCATCCGCTCATTCTCCGAACTTATCGCCCGATACGGCACCGGCGTCGGCTGCGAGGTGTGCAAGCCGACGGTGGCATCCATCCTCGCGTCCACGTCGAGCGATCACGTCCTCGACGGCGAGCAGGCGGCATTGCAGGATACGAACGATCATTTCCTGGCGAATCTGCAGAAGAACGGTTCGTATTCGGTCGTGCCGCGGATGCCCGGCGGTGAAGTGACTCCCGAGCAGCTCATCGTGATCGGCGAGGTTGCGCGCGACTTCGGCTTGTACACGAAGATCACCGGTGGTCAGCGCATCGATATGTTCGGTGCGCGGGTCGATCAGCTGCCGCAGATCTGGCGGCGCCTGGTCGATGCGGGGATGGAGTCGGGGCAGGCATACGGCAAGAGCCTACGTACCGTGAAGAGCTGTGTGGGTTCCACCTGGTGCCGGTACGGCGTGCAGGATTCGGTGGGTATGGCCATTTTCCTGGAGAAGCGTTACCGCGGTTTACGTTCCCCGCACAAACTCAAGTTCGGTGTGTCGGGCTGTGCGCGTGAATGCGCGGAGGCGCGTGGAAAGGATGTCGGCGTCATCGCCACCGAGCACGGATGGAATCTGTACGTGGCCGGCAATGGCGGTCAGAGTCCTAAACACGCCCAGTTGCTCGCCAGCGGAGTGGATGACGCCACGCTCGTCGCATACATTGATCGGTACCTGATGTTCTACATCCGCACTGCAGACCGGCTACAGCGCACGGCCCCCTGGCTGGAGTCACTTGAGGGTGGTCTGGAACACCTCAAGGCTGTGGTGTGTGAGGACAGCCTTGGGTTGGCCGACGAACTCGAGGCCGCAATGGCGCGGCATGTCGACGGCTACCGCGACGAGTGGGCTGCGGTGCTTGACGACGAGGAGAAGCTGCGTGGTTTCGTGTCTTTCGTAAACGCACCCGATGTCGCGGATCCGACGATCCGGTTCACCGAGGAGGGCGTCGACCGCAAGATTCCGGTGCTGTTGGATCTGCCGACCGTGCGTCGGTCCGAAGAGGTGGTCTTATGACCGCCCCGCATAGTGTCCCGGAATCAGGCGCGGGGCAGTCCGCGTCGGCAGGCGAATGGGTTCGGGTGTGCGCGTTCGATGACCTCATCATCGGTCGCGGGGTCGGCGTACTCGGGCCGGCGGCGGCGCAGGCAGCGCTCTTCCGCGTACCCGCCGCCGAAGCGGACCGCAACGCGCTGGGACGCACCAGGCTCTACGCCGTCGGCAATATCGATCCGTTTGCCCGGGCGGCGGTGCTCTCCCGCGGGCTCACCGGCGATCACGCCGGTGAACCCACGGTGGCCAGCCCGCTCGGCAAACAGGTGTTTTCTCTGCGCACCGGCATATGCCTGGATGATCCGTCGGTGTCGGTCCCCAGCCTCGCGGTGCGGGTGGTCGACGGCGTGGTCGAGGTGTTCTTCGCCCGGTCTGGCGAGACGGCCGGGCCGGGTGAGAAGACCGGACCCGATGAGGTCGCCGCGCGGGACGACACATTGGCAGAAACGACCGGGAAGCGATGACGGGCACAGCCAAGCCCGATACTGCCGCCACCAACCTGCCACTGTCCGGATTTACCGTTGGGATCACCGCGGCCCGTCGCGCGGAGGAATTCGCGGCGCTACTGGTGCGCCGCGGCGCCGCGGTGGTGCATGCGCCGACGATCCGCATCCTGCCACTCGTCGATGACACCGATCTGGAAAAGGTCACCGATACGATCATCGCGTCGCCACCGGAGATCATGGTGGCCACCACCGGCATTGGGTTCCGCGGCTGGGTGGAGGCGGCCGACGGGTGGGGCGACGCCGAGCCCTTGCTGGCGGCGTTGGGACGCAGCAGGCTGATAGCGCGCGGCCCCAAGGCGAAGGGAGCGATCCGGGCCGCAGGTTTACGCGAGGAGTGGTCGCCGGATAGCGAATCCTCGTCGGAGGTGCTCGACCGGCTGCTCGATCAGGGTGTCGAAGGTGTGCGCATTGCCGTGCAATTGCATGGTGCGACGTCGGAGTGGGAACCGCTGCCCGACTTCTGTGCCGTGTTGCGGGCTGCCGGTGCCGATGTGCTGCCGGTACCGGTGTACCGCTGGCATATGCATCCCGATGTCGACGGGATAGACCGGATGATCGGTGCCGTGCTGCGTGGCGATCTGGACGCGATCACGTTCACCAGTGCGCCGGCGGCCGCATCGATCCTCACCCGCGCCAAACAGCTGGGCAAGCTGCAACCGTTCGTGCATGCGATGCGTACCGCAGTTCCGGTGATGTGTGTCGGATCGGTGACGGCGGGTCCGCTCGAAGCGCTGCAGATTCCGACGATTTATCCGCGCCGCTACCGCCTTGGCGCGCTGGCCCGGCTGATCACCGACGAGTTGCCGCGCCGCAGCCATATGCTTCGGGTCGCCGGTCATGACACCGCGATTCGTGGGCAGGCGGTGGTCGTGGACGGCGAGGTGAAGACGCTTTCGGCTACCAGCCTGCTGTTGCTCAAGCTGCTGGCCCGTGTTCCGGGTCGGGTGGTCTCACGTACCGACCTGTTGAAGGGGTTACCCGGCGACAGTTCTGATACGCATGCCGTGGAAGTTGCCGTGGCGAGATTGCGTACAGCGCTTGGTGATTCACGAATGATTCAGACTGTCGTCAAACGCGGTTACCGGCTGGCGGTGGATCTGGAATACGACGAGGCGGAGGGGACGGAATGAACAATATTCGAACCAGTGTGTGCCGCAACTCTTTCGAGCTTCCCGAGGGGGATAGGCTGCGCGATGTCTGCCCGGTGCTAGTGGCCCACGGTACCCGCAGTGCACATGGGGTGGCGGTGATCGCACAGATCGCCGAGGCGGTTTCCGCCCGGGTGGGGTTGACCCGCACCGCATTCGTCGACGTCCTGGGGCCGACGCCCAGCGAGGTAATCGGTGCCGCCGAGCGGCCGGCTGTGCTGGTGCCCGCCTTTCTGGCGTCGGGATATCATGTGCGCCAGGATCTTCCGGAACATGTGGCACACGCCGGGCGCGCGGATACGATCGTTACCCGCGCCATGGGTCCTGATCCGGCAATCGCCGCGGTGACCCGTAAACGCCTGGTTCAGGCGGGTTGGGCTCCGGGTGATGCGGTGGTACTCGCGGCCGCGGGATCATCGGATTCGTCGGCCTGTGCCGAGGTGCACCGCTCCGCACGGCAGCTTGAGGCGCTCATCGGCGGGCATGTCGAGGTCGGATTTATTACCACCGCAACACCTTCGGTGCCAGAAGCGGTGGCCCGGGCCCGCCGCAACGGTCGGCGGGTGGTGATCGCCGCGCATCTGCTCGCGCCGGGACTGTTTCATGAACGACTGTATACCTATGGTGCCGATGCGGTGTCGCAGCCGCTCGGCGCGGATCCGCGTATCGCGGACCTGATCGTCACTCGGATGCGGGCGGCGGTGAGTCCGTATCGCCACCAGCGGGCGAGCTGACGACCCGGATACCGCCGTCCCATCGGCACTTACGCAGCAGCACCCGGCCGTCGGAAAGTGGTACCCCCTCCGTGCGGAGTAGTTCGAGTTGACGGGCGGCCAGATGAGGTGCGGGGCGGCCCGACGCCGAGATCACCCGGTGCCAGGGAAGATCGGCGGAGTCGGTTCGCATTATCCAGCCGACGATACGCGGTGAGGAGACTCCGGCAGCAGCGGCCAGATCGCCGTAGGTGCTGACGGAACCGGCCGGGATCGCCGCGACGAGCGCTCGAATACGTTCGACATCGTCGTCGGTCACGGCGGGCATAGGGCGATCGTACGCGTAACCGCTGGCCGTGGCTGCTATCCGAGCGGTACCCGGTCGGTGCCGTGACAATAATTGTCGCGACGTCGCTCTCCCGCCGCGCTGGTAGCGGGGTCAGGCGGGTGAGATGTCTTCCGGTAGCGCCGCCAAATGCATGGCGGCGCAGGTGTGGTCAACGTTGACCACGATCATGATCTCGTCTGTCAAACGTTTCCGCGCCTTCGACACGAGTCCGTGGAATCTCCCGGGCGCACCGGCGAGGGGTCGCAGGATATGGCCGTCGGCCCACACCTGTGCGGACGCCGCCGGACGGTCAAGGGTGACGTCCACGTGCCACGAATGCCGGGCCGATGTGATAACGGAACCGAATGCGACTGTGTGGCTGTAGTTCTCGCTAGATTCCGCGCCCACACCCGGGTTGGCCCCGTCGGGTTGGCCCTGATCCCGGTCGATGTGGTTACTGGGTAACGTCGGTGTGAGGAAGGCGGCCTCGCGGCGTTGTGTGGCATGTTCGTAGGCCCAGGCGTAGTCGATGAGCCGGTCGTCGGTATAGGCGGGCCCGGCGAAGGTGAGTCCTACCGGCATCTGGGTGTCATCCATCACCCCCATCGGCACCGTCACCGTAGGGATGCCGAGGTGGCGGGGAACGCGGTTGCCGTTGGAGTAGACGACGCCGTTGCGAACGGCCGCCGCAAGGCTTTCCGGCCGGGTGAACAGGTCATCGCGGCCGACGTCCCCGGCAGCGGGAAAAGCGATGACGTCGAGGCGTTCGGCCTGCATCCACTGCTCTAAGTCGAGTGTGCGCGCCGCCTCCAGGCCGGTGAGGAGCTGCGTCAGCTCAGGAATATCGTTGTAGGAGTCGGGGAGTCCCTGTTTGGTGAGTTCGGCTAGGCGCTGCCAGTCGAAGCCGCCGCGGGCGCGGGTGATCCAGACCGATACCGGGGCGTCGGCATCGGGGAAGACTCGATCCCCGTCGATATCGGCCCAGCTGGAAAGTTCGGGATCATCGTTGTCACGCAGGAATTCGTCGAGGGCCATCGCGGTGATCGGGCCGCCTTCCACTGCCCGCCAGTTCGCTGGGACCAGTCCGCGCGCAACGAGTCCCCGAGCGTCGGCTCGGTCTTCTTCGTAATTGGATACGACGGGGAAGCCGACGTCGATCACCTCGGCACCCAGCCGCCGAAGGTCCTGCGCTGCCCGGTCCCATAGTCGGCGTACCGACGGTCGGATCGCCGGGGGATCGAGCGCCCCCTCGTCCTCGCCGATATACATCTTCGGCACGCCGATGCGCACGCCATCGAGCCGGTCCGGTCGTGGCCGCGCTATCGGCCGGGGCAGCACATCGGCCGGCGCGGGTAGTGTCACCACCGTTTGCTGACGCCAGAAGTCGCCGGCCCGGATCGGGTCGTCGACGGCCAGTACGTCGAGCAGGCGCATCAGGTCGCCGACCGATCGGGTATGGGGCACCACCACATCGCAGGTCGGTCGCAGCGGCCAGTTTCCGCGGATCGAGAGCACCCCGCGCGACGGCGTGTACGCCACCAACGCGTTGTTGGATGCCGGTGATCGTCCCGACGATACGGTTTCCTCGGCCATGCCGAATGCACATAGATTCGCCGCGGTGGCCGTTGCTGATCCGTTGGATGATCCTGACCCGTAGGCGGCGGTCAAATACTGCGGGTGGTAGGGGCTGCGGGCGTAGTCGTAGAGGCCGGGCTGGATGCCTCCCGCGGCCATCGGCGGCATATTCGTCTTGCCCAGCAGGACCGCACCTGCCGCGCGTAACTGTGCCACCGACGCCGCATCCTGGTTCGCGACGAGACCGGCCAGCGCCGGGGAGCCCGCGGCGACCGTTAGTCCTTTCACCTTGTAACTGTCTTTGACGGTGAACGGGATGCCCTCCAACGGCCCACCCCCACCGGCCCTCCGCCGCGTGTCGGAGGCGACGGCCTCGGCGATACAGTGCGGATTGAGTACGGCGATCGCGTGCAGACACCGCCCGGTGCGGTCGTAGTAGGCGATCCGATTGAGATAGGCGCACACCAGGTCGACGCTGGTCACCGCACCGCGATCGAGTGCGGCGAGCATGTCACCGATGCTCATCTCCACGACATCGACTCGTTCGCCCGCGGGCGCCATGACTTTCTCCTTCGTTGCAGTTGCCTTTGCCGACTCCATATTTCGCGGTCAGGAACGGGGTCAGGTCAGGGCCACCAGCTGCGCTTGCACGGCCGGGATGATCGACTCCCCGTAGACCCGGAGGGTTTCCTCCTTGTTGTCGTGGTCGAGGTATCCCGCGAATTGGGTGACGCCCAGGGCGGCGAGTTGTTTCAGCTTTGCGATATGTTCGTCGACGGTGCCCACGAGGCAGAAGCGTTCGACGATCTCGTCGGGTACGAAATCCACGTGTGAATTGTTCGTCTTACCGTGCTCGTTGTAATCGTAACCGGTTCTGCCCGAAATATAGTCGGTGAGCGCGTGCGGAATATCGCTGTCTCGCCCATATTTGGCGACAATATCGGCGACGTGATTGCCGACCATACCGCCGAACCACCGGCACTGATCGAGCGCGTGCGCCTTGGCATCCGCCGAACCATCGGTCACATACATTGGCCCGGCAACACAGATCTTGACGTCATCGGGATCGCGGCCAGCATCGGCCGCCGCCCGCCGCACAGTCTCGATCATCCAGGAAGCGATATCGATGTCGGCGCACTGCAGGATGTAGCCGTCGCCGACCTCGCCGGCCAACTTCAGTGCCAACGGTCCGTAAGCCGCGATCCACACGTCGAGCCGGGAGCCGTGACTCCACGGGAACCGGATGGTGGCGTCGTTGACGACTACGCTGCGTGAATTCGCCAGCTCCCGAATGACATGCACCGCTTGCCGTAAGGTCTTGAGCGTTGTCGGTGCCTGATTGGTCACCCGTACCGCCGAATCGCCCCGGCCGATACCGCAGATCGTCCGGTTGCCGAAATACGCATTCAGCGTCGCATACGTCGACGCGGTCACCGCCGGATCCCGGGTGGCCGGATTGGTGACCATCGTTCCGACCTTGATCTGGTGCGTGCTACTCAAGATCTGGGAGTGGACCACATAGGGTTCATGCCAGAGTATGTGAGAATCGTAGGTCCAAAAGTAGTCGAATCCGTGCTCCTCGGCGCGTTTGGCCAATCCGACGATACGGGGAGCCGGTGGATTGACCTGAACGACAACACCGAAGTCCATGACTGTCCTTTCTGTGTGGTGGAGCAATACTCCGGCGGAGGGCTAGAGAAGGTACTGGCTTAATCCGCGCTTCACGAAGCGTCCATGTTTTTTATCGCCAAGATAGGCCCCGTTTTCTACCAGCACTTTTCCTCGTGACATGGTGAGATCGACGTGGCCGTCGATCTCGAATCCCTCCCATGCCGAGTGATCCATATTCATGTGATGGGTCTTGCCTAATCCGATCGATGTGTGGCCCGCGGGGTCGTAGACGACGATATCGGCGTCCGCTCCGGGCGCGATCACACCCTTCTTGCCGTATAGTCCGAACATTCGCGCCGGCGTAGTAGAGATCAGTTCTACCCAGCGCGACAATGAAATTCGTCCGTCTACCACACCTTGATAGAGAAGATCGACCCGATGCTCCACCGACCCGATGCCGTTGGGGATGGCGCGGAAATCGCCCCGGCCGAGTTCTTTCTGGTCCTTCATGCAAAATGGACAGTGATCGGTTGACACCATCTGTAAATCATTGGTGCGCAGACCGTTCCACATTGCATCCAGGTGGCCGTCCGATTGTGCGCGCAATGGGGTGGAACATACCCATTTTGCGCCTTCAAAATCGCCCCACTCCGCCGATACGGCACCCAACTGTTCCTCAAGTGACAGATAAAGATATTGGGGACATGTTTCGGCGAAGACGTTTTTACCGCGATCGCGTGCCGTGGCGATCTGATCGAGTGCCTGTTTGGCGCTCAAATGCACGATATACAGCGGTGCGTCGGTCACATCGGCGAGCATGATCGCTCGATGTGTGGCCTCTTCTTCGAGCTGCCACGCCCGAGCCAGCCCGTGGTAGTACGGTGTGGTTTTTCCTCTGGCGACGAGTTTCTCGGCGAGCACATCGATCGCTATCCCGTTCTCGGCGTGCATCATCGTCAACAGACCCAGATCGCGGGCGGTGTCCATCGCCCGTATGATCTGCCCATCGTCGGCATAGAAGACGCCGGGGTAAGCCATGAACATCTTGTATGAACTGACCCCCTCATCGACTAACGACGACATCGCTTGCAGCGCTGCGTCATCGACACCGCCGATGATCTGATGGAAACCATAATCGACGGCGCAATTGCCCGCGGCGAGTTCATGCCACCGATTCAGACAGTCCTGAACATATTCGCCCGGCCGTTGAATCGCGAAGTCAATGATCGTGGTGGTGCCGCCCCAGGCGGCCGCCCGGGTACCGGTCTCGAAGGTATCGCTGGCTTCGCTGCCCCCGAATGGCATTTGCATATGGGTATGTGCGTCGATGCCGCCGGGAATCACATATTTTCCCGTCGCGTCGATAACCTTGTCCACGGGCACATCCAGATAGCCGGGACGCCATACTGCCACGATTGTCTCGTCATCTACCAACACATCCGATGGGGCCGCACCGGTCGCGGTGACAACGGTCCCACCTGAGATGAGTGTTTTCACGAGATTTCTTCCTCCTCTGTCAGCCGCTTTACGTATGCCTGCGTGATACCGGCCGGACGCGTGTGGGTGCGCTCGGCGTAGGCCTTCTTGATGAACCGTGATTCCCAGTCGTAGACCGCCACTGGCTCGAATTGTGGTCCTTGGGGGCCGTATGTGGTCTTGAGTGGTTCAATCACGGTATCGACGGCCGGCAGGTGAAAAGTGGTCAGTGTGGTGCGGTGTCCGGCCGGGTCCTCTGACGCAATCACCCGGTGGCGTGTCGCTGGCCATAGACCGTTGGTCCAGCGCATCATCAGCTCGCCCATGTTGATGACGAATGCCTCTTCTATCACGGGAACCGGGAACCATTCGCCGGATATCGTCTTGACCTGAAGTCCCGCATAAGTGCCGCGCTGATGCAGGATCGTCAGCGTGCCACCATCGAAATGTTCGTCGAAGATGATGGTCGGGTGCTCGATGAGTGGGGCATTGCGTGGCGGATAGTAGTTGATCGAACAACTCGACGCGGCGGGCTCCACGAAACCATCGAAGTAATCGATCGGCAGATCCAGTGCCACAGCAAATATCCGCATCAGTGCGTTTCCCAAGCGCTGGGTGCACTCGAATAAGGAGCGTATGGCGGTTCGATAACCGGCGATGACATCGGGCCAGACGTTGGGGGAGAAGAAGTCTGACAACTCCGGCGCCACCCCGGCGCGCTGCGCGTCGGTGGGATCGTCGAAGTTGCTGGCATGTACCCGCAAAGACCGTACCTGGCCGCTCTTATCGATGTTGGTGGTGAGTCCGCGGTAGGGGTGTCCTTCGGGGGAGACCAGTGACTGCTGGTATTCCGGTGGGGTCTGCGCTAGTTCTATCGACTTCTGATACACGGCGTCGAGGAGCCCGGCGGCAACTCCGTGCCCGACTATCTGAAAGAATCCGGAGCGCGTCGCCGCTTCCCGCACCTGCTGCGGGGCGCTGACGAGATCGGTGCCCGCCAGGAATCCGGAGATATCGATGACGGGAACCACAGTGTTCGGTGCGGTCATGGAGTGACTACCTTGGTGGTGGGTGTATGTGGTTGTGCAACATGGGTGGTCCCGATCATGTGATCGAGAGACTGCGCTCGAATTTGTGCAGTAGGTGCGGGCCGGCGCGTACCGCGCTATATTTGGCGGTCCCGTCGTGATCGAGACACGAAGGCAGGCAGGCGACTTCGGCGTCGAAATTGGCATTGAAGAAGAACGGCATGCTCTGACGCCGGGCGGCCGCGCCGGTATCTCCGAGGGGGTGTACAACCCGGTGCAGGGTGGAGCGCCAGCGGTCATTGGTCCAGCGGGCCATGAGATCGCCGATATTGATGACCAGTGCACCATCGATGCTGGGTACCGACACCCAGTCATCGTCGTGGCCGAGAACCTGTAGGCCGCCCACTTCGTCCTGGCGGAGAATGGTCAGCGGACCGTAGTCGGTGTGCGCACCTGCCCGTAATTGCCCTTGCTCCAACGGCTCCGACGTTTGCGGATAGTTGATAGCGCGCAGAGCGCAGGGCGCGCGATCAATCTTATCGTCGAAGAAGTACGGATCGAGGTCCAATGCCAGTGAGAATAGCCGCATGAGCCGCACAGCTAGCCGCAGCATTTCGCGGTAATAGGCGGCGGCGGCCGGTTGGAGCGCGGGTAAAGACTCCGGCCAGAGATTGGCCGAATATAGCCGCAACTCATCGGGATCGGTGATCTGGTGGGCCGGTCGATCGACGGGACCGACGTTGAAACTTTCCTTGAGATCTCCCGGCGCCTTTCCACCGAGAGAATTCGCCAGCGACTCGGCTTTGACTGGGATATAGCCGTACGGATACCCGGGTGACGGCGGACGCAATCGCATCTTCTCCTCGTCGGGAAGATCGAAGAACTCCTGAAACGCCCGCCACGCATCGGCCGAGATCTCTTCGTCCACGCCGTGTCCGACGATTTGGAAGAACCCGATGTCGCGGCAGACAGTATCGAGGACGGTAGCGATCTCGCGGTCATCGCAGGCGAGATCGATGACATGCACCTCTACCATGAATATCCTTCCGGTCGTGCGTTGTTAGGAGAGCGTCGGGGGAGGGGAGTCACAGCGTTGCGCCGCCTGCGGCGGGCGCTTTGCCATGTGTCACCACACCGGCGACGACGACGATTGTGATCGCATAGGGCACCATGAGCAGCAGCGACGACGGCACCGTCACCCCGAGCAGGCTGAAGGTTGTCGCCAGTGACGTGGCGAAACCGAAGAGCAGTGCCGACATAGCGGCTTGAGCCGGTCGCCAGCCGCCGAGGATAACCGCGGCGAGCGATACATATCCCAGCCCGGAACTCATCCCCGCAACGAACTGACCGGATGAGCCGATGGTGAAATATGTTCCGCCGATCCCGGCGATGGCACCCGCGATGGTGACCGTCGCGAATCTGATGCGTTGGGCGTTGACTCCGGAACCCGAAGCCGCCTGAGGATTTTCGCCCACTGAACGGATTCGCAATCCTATCACTGTGCGGCGCAATACGAATTCCACAGCGAAGACGATGATGACGGCACCGTAGAAGAGTGGGGACTGGTGAAATAACGCCTGTCCGATCAACGGTATCTCACTCAGTAGCGGAATCGACCATGTGCCGAATGTCGGTGGCGAATTGTAGGCGGTCGTATTCGCGTCGAGTATTTGGTAGGTGAGGAAGCCGGTGAGCCCGGTGAATAACAGCACCAGAATGATCCCGGCGACCACCTGGGAGACCCGATAACGCACCGTGATCACGGCTAGCAGAGCACCGACGCCCAGCCCCGCGGCCGCACCAGCGGCCAGGCCAAGCCAGGCGTTCCCGGAGATGCTGCCGACAAGTGCGGAGAGGAACGCCGCCGCCAGGAATTCACCTTCGATTGCGATATTGAACGATCCGGCACGTTCGCACAGCGCACCCGCGGTGGCACCGAAAATCAATGGAATCGATGCGGTCACAGAGATTTCCGCGATACCGGAGAGATTCGCGCTGTTGTCGCGCGCGGCCCAGTCGATGATGCCGAGCGCTAACAATAATAGGGATGCCGTCACCGGAATCATGTGTACGGGGGTCGTCCGCTCGCGCAGCGGCATTCGGTACAGTGCCACCGCGAATATTAGTGATAGGGCCGCCGCGGTGGTACACACCAGTCGAACGGGAAGTGTCAGCGCCACGTCCCCAAGGCCACCGAGGCGCAGTGTTGCCTGAGCTGAGCCGCTGACAATGCCCAATATCAGCAGTATCGCGGCGGCCGCGACAATCACTACCAGAGATTTCTTTCGTGAACTGCGTGTCGCCCCGGTGACGGAGAGTTCATCGAGTCTGGTGGGTTCGCCGGCCACGGCCATGTCGACGGTCATCGAGACCTTCTTCCTTCCCAGGGCGCGGTAGCTCTGGGGTGTCATCGGGTTCCTGCTGCCGGGGTAGCGCGCCGTTTATCGTGGAGCCGGTAGATTTCGGCGATCAGCGCGGGTGCGGTGACGAACAACACGATCAGTGCCTGAATGATATTGGTGAGCTGATAACTGATCCCACTGTCGAACTGCATCGTCAATCCGCCCGCCTGGAGCGCGCCGTAGAACACCGCTGCCACACAGACCCACAGGGGATTGTTCCGGCCGAGGTAGGCGATGAGGATGCAGAGGTAGCCCATATCCGCGCCGAAGCCCACCTGCAACTGATGGGAGACGCCTAATACCTGGACACCTCCGGCAATCCCGACGATGGCCCCGGAGATCGCGAAAGCGACGATGTAGATCGTCGTCGGTGAGATACCGGCGATACGTGCGGCATTCGGCGACTCCCCGGAGATTTGAAGCATGAATCCCACTCGGCTTCGGTCGAGTAGTACGGTGGCGAACACCACGACCAGTACAGCCACGACTATTCCTGCGTTGACCGGGAATCCGTGAATCATCGGAGTGAGTGCGGCAGAGGCGACGGTGACCCGGCCGGTCGGCGTGTCTACATCGGCACCTCCGCTTTTGAAGAACGTCTCCGATACGAGATAGATAATCAGCAGTGCCGCTACGTAATTGAGCATGATGGTGACGATCACCTCATGTGCTCCGGTATATGCCCGCAGCACACCAGGAATGAGCCCACCGAGTGCCCCGAATATTGCACCGGCAGCCAATGCCAGGGTGACGTGTACTAGCCACGGCAGCCCCGCGAAGCTGAAGCCGACCCACGATGATCCGATCGCTCCGCAGATCAGTTGGTAATGCCCGCCCATATTCCACACACCCGATCGGAAGGCCACCGCGATGCCGCAGCTGGCGATGATCAGCGGCACGGCATCGGTGAGGGAGTTGCCGATGGGAGTCAGTGCCCGAGTCCAGGTGTGCTGATTCGGGTGATCAAGCGCGCGTTGGAACATCGCCGGATCGCCGACGGCGCCCTTGAATAGTCCGGTGTACGCCTTATTGAGATAGTCGATGCTCTGCGCGAGCCCGCGAATCGGGTTCGATATCCACGCGTGGCGCAACGCGTCGGATGACACCACGATGACAATCGAGGAGATGACCAGCCCTGCGACTACCGACAGGAGGAAGATCAGGACGGTGTTGTCGGTGTTGTACGCATCGGCTATGCGGCGCAAGATCGATCGTCGGTGGCCCCGGCTCGGGGTAGGTTCGCGCAACGTGTGCGTGTCGGCAGGGCATGGTGCTGCGGTGGCTTCGGTGTTCATGCGTTGCCTCCCATCAGAATTCCAATCTCACTGCGATTGAAGGGAGGGTGCACGATTCCGGTGATCGCACCATTGCAGATCACCGCGATACGGTCTGAGATGGCCACCGCCTCGTCAATATCGGAGGTGACGACGAGCACGCCCACGCCGTGAGTGGCGAGCTTGAGTAGTTGTCGGTGAACGTATTCGATGGAACCCACGTCGAGTCCGCGGGTGGGATGCGCAGCGACCAGCGTAGAGATATCGCGTTCCATCTCGCGGGCCAACACAACCTTCTGCTGATTGCCGCCGGAGAGGCTATCGAGGGGTTGCGTCGGACTCTGCGCGCGGATGCCGTATTTGTCGATCATCTCGCGGGCATACTCCTCAACCGCAGAACGATTGATCATCGACCCGCCCCACCGGGTGAAACGCCGTTCCCCCCGACGGTCAAGGATCAGGTTGCGTGCGATGCTCATGGGCAGCACCACGCCCTCCCGATGCCGATCCGCGGGCACGATACCCAGGCCCGCACCAAGCCTTGAGGCTGTGGAATTTGCGGTGACATCGGTGCCGTTGAGCCACACCCGTCCGTGGTCGGGGGCGAGGGTGCCGGTGATGGTCGAGATGACTTCCTGCTGGCCGTTGCCGTCGACGCCAAGCAACCCGAGCACTTCGCAACGGTCCACTGTGAGGGAGATATCCGTGAGCTTCATGGCGTGGATCGTCCGCGGTGCCAGCGTCACCGAATCGAGTGTGAGTACCTCGTCCGCACTGGTGCGCTGCTCCTGAGGTGCTGCGCGTTCACGTACGATCGCGCGCACCTCGCGGCCGACCATCAGTGAGCCGAGTTCATTCACCGAAGTCTGTTCGGGTGTTCTGCTGGCGATCAGTTTTCCCTGCCGCAGTACCGAGATCTGATCGGCGTATGTCATCGCCTCGCGCAGCTTGTGGGTCACGAAGATGATGGCGCGGCCACCGTCGCGCAGTCGCCGCAGGATGGCGAACATGGCGTCGGATTCTTTCTCCGTCAGCACGGCGGTCGGCTCGTCGAAGATGAGGACCGACGCGTCACGGGTCAGCGTCTTGACGATCTCCACCCGCTGCTGCAACCCGAGGGGCAGGTCGTCGACGACGATATCGGGATCCAGTTCCAGATCGAACTCGGTCGAGACCTGTTGTGCCCGAGTACGTGCCGCCTCGGTGTCGAGTGTGCCGAATCGTCCGCGGGGCTCGAATCCCAGCGCGATGTTCTCCGCGACGGTGAATGCGTGAACCAGTTGAAAGTGCTGGTGCACAATCCCGATGCCCTTGGTGATGGCGGTACGGGTGTCGCATCCGGTGATATCTTCGCCGGCCACGATCACCTGACCGCTATCGGGGACGACCTCACCCGACAACATGCCCATGAGCGTCGATTTGCCTGCTCCGTTCTCGCCGATGATGGCGTGAATCTGACCGGAATCGACGGTGAGCGAAACATTATCGTTGGCAGTGAGACTTCCGTACCGTTTGGTCAGCCCGCGTAGCTGCACCGCCGGCATCGTGGCCGGTTGCGCCGCATCGTCATCGCGTGGCGGCGCAACCGGCGCTGCGTAACCAGGGGTCAGCTCAGCTGACACTGATCGTCCCGGCCGCGATGTCTTCGCGCAGCTTGGCGATCTCGGCTTTGAGTCCGGCCGGAACGGCGGAGTCGAGCTGGTGATACGGCGCCAGCCCGACTCCGTCATTCTTGAGGTCGCCGACGTAGCTGCCGGTGGGGAAGTTCCCCGCGACAGTCGCTTTAATGACGTCGAAGAGGCTCTTCGAGATATTCTTCTCGACGGTGGAGAGCATGACTCCGCAGTACTGCGGATTGACCACGCAGCCGTCCTCGTCCACCCAGAACATGTACTTCGACGCTGCTGCTCCGCCCGCTTCGGAGATCGCGGCCGCGGTTCCCTGATCGATCGAGGCGGCCACCGGGAAGATGATGTCGGCGCCCTGCTGTAATTGCGATTCGGTGATCAGTTTGCCCTTGCTCACATCGGTGAAGTTGCCGACGAACTGCCCGTTTTTGGTCTTCGGATTCCAGCCGAGGACCTTCACTGTGGTGTTCTTCTGCTTGTTGTAGTAATTGACCCCGTTGACGAAGCCGGTCATATACAGCTCGACCGGCGGAATGGGCTCGTTACCATAGATGCCAACGGTCTTCGTCTTAGTCATGCCCGCGGCCAGATAGCCAGCCAGGAACGACCCTTGATCGGTCGCATATGTCAACGAGGTAGCGTTGGCGGCCTTGGTCTCAAGGGTGTTGTCGATGATGACGAATTTGATGTCGGGGTTTGCGGGAGCGAGCTGTTCGATCGTTTCAGCCAGATCGAACCCGACTCCGATGATCATGCTGCAACCCTGTTGTACGAATTGTTCGCCGATCGCCTGATAATCGGTCGATCCCGACTTCGACAGGTTGCGCCCGGTGATATGCAGTTCTTTCTGCGCCTTGGTCACCGCTTCCCACGCCTGCTGATTGAATGACCGGTCGGATACGCCTGACTCGCTGGTGATCAGACATGCCGACTGGGCATTATGTGATCCGCTGCTATCGGCTGCGGTATCGCCCGATGAGCCGCAGGCGGCTACAACCGCACTCATTGCGACGGTGAAACCCATTGCGCCAAGTGCTTTTACGCTGGAACTAACCGAGAATCCGGCTCGATAATTCATGGACACTGCGTAGTCCTATCCTGGGAAGGGGGGAGGAGAGACGACGAACGATCGGGCTATGTGCGCGCGTTCACGACGCGAGTCGATAAAGGGGACCCTGGATCGGAGATAACCATCCGAAGGGGGGCGTTATACGCATAACCGAGTGTATGAACACCGTGACAGGGAAAGCAACCAGAAGCGTTGTGAATGAAACAAAGAAATAACACTGCCGCCGGATGTCGGATTCTCGATAACGTTTGCGACACCTGGTCAACATATATGTAACCCGAGTCTATTCGGATCGGGTGTGCCCGGACGTGAGTGCAATCGTTGCGATCGACTCGATCACGACATCCCAGAACCTGGCCACATCCATATCGAGAGCAACGCGATGACGCCCCGGAACCGACTGCGGCCGCAGATCGACTACCGTCTGTCCGGCGGTATACCTGCCGTCAACCTCGACGACGACCTCGGCCCGGCGGATGTCGAATATCTCGGGTTCGATGAGATGCACGATCGGGCAGAGATCGTGCACCGGTGGCCGGTCGAATCCCTGGTGCTGTGCGTAGCGATCGCCGAA
This sequence comes from Gordonia sp. (in: high G+C Gram-positive bacteria), assembly GCA_047605305.1. Taxonomy (GTDB): domain Bacteria; phylum Actinomycetota; class Actinomycetes; order Mycobacteriales; family Mycobacteriaceae; genus Gordonia. The sequence continues at coordinate 16,563 of JASGFW010000018.1, read as the reverse complement.
GAAATCCAGTAGCGATACGCAAAAATCTCCTATCGGAGTAGCTAATTCGGTCAGGCGGCGATGTACGGAACTGGCTGCGATGGCGCGGTGGGTGACATCGAGACCCATCATCGTCACCCGCCACGGCGCGGTGAATACCGACTGGGCGGCGTGCGGATCGACGTGGATGTTGAACTCCGCCACCGGCGTGATGTTGCCGGCACCGATCGCACCGCCCATGATCGAGACATCCGCGCGGTGTGCGATTTCCGGCTCCGATTCCAGTGCCAGTGCGAGATTGGTCAACGGGCCGGTGGCCACGATCGTGACGGTTCCCGGTTCGCGGGCCATGATCTCGTCGACGATCACCGCTGCGGCAGGACGAGGGTCGAGCGCGCAGGTGATCTCGGGCAGGTCGGGCCCGTCCATACCCGAATCGCCATGGATATCGGCGGCCGGAGTGTGCTCACGCACCAGTGGTCCGGCCGCTCCCTGCGCGAAAGTGACTCCTGACATGGCGGCCAGGCTGCCGATCGCCAGCGCGTTGCGGGTGACCTTATCGATCGTCTGATTGCCACACACGGTGGTCACCGCGACGAGATCGATGGCCGGACTGCCGTGCGCGACGAATAAGGCCATCGCATCGTCATGTCCGGGATCGCAGTCGAACAGAATTGATCGTGGGTTCACGCCTGCTCCAGTGAATTATGGTGATGCCGTCAATGATGTTGCTGAACAAGTGATCCGGATAATGTGGTGCTGCGTCGTGGTGATGTGAGTGCTGAGTGTCAATGCCCGGATTGACTTAGCGCATGCGGAACTCGTGGCTCAAGACTGGCGCCGGGATTCGCTAATACCCTGGCGGCCATCGCATTACCGGCGGCGGCCGCGGACTCGATCGATTCTCCCCGTTCGAGGGCGATCAGAAAGCCGGCGGCGAAAGCGTCTCCGGCCCCGGTGGTATCTGATACCTCCTCGACCCGGCGGACCGGAATGGTCACCGCCGTAGTGTGCGGCGAGTGGATGACCACCGGGTCTGCGCCGTTCTTCACCACATAAATCGAACCCAACCCGACGATCTGTTCCGCCGCGACCAACGTACTTTCGTCCCGATTGGCGAAACATACGGTCGGCGAGAGTTTTCGCAGGATGTCTAGCATCGCCCCGGTGCCCAGCGCCGTGATGAGATCCACCGAAGCCAGGTCGACGGCTATCCGTGCATGCTGGTGCCGGGCTCGACCGGCCAGTGCGATCGCCGCAGTGGCGCTCTCGTGCCGCGCGAAGGCATACGCCGATATCAGTAAAGCGGATGCGCCGTCGACCCATTCGGGCGGCACGTCGGCGAGTTCACCCGCGGCCGCGCGATCGGGGAACATCGTGCGCTCGCCATCAGGGGAGACGCACACCACGATCGTGCCCGTCCGTCCGGCGCGCTGGGCCATCACCTCGACGCCGGCGTAGCTGAGTTGTTCGACGAGGGCGCGGCCCGCGGCGTCATCGCCGACTCGGCCGATGTAGCGGGAATCGATCTCGGTCGCAACGAAGGCCGCGACATTGGCGGCGCTGCCCCCGCGCCCGCGAGTGATCCGAGAGGGGTTATCTGTGCCGCGGAGAATATCTCGGCCCGGCCACACCACGATGTCTTCGACCAGATCACCGACGGTGACAATCAACCCACGAGAGTGAACTTCACTCATGAGATTATTCCGATCTAGTAGATTATGCGATTAACCTAGCAGACCGGAATGATGCTGTCGCGCTATCTGTTGGCCTTTCCTGTCGACGACCGGACGATCAGTGTCGTCGGTAGGATGACCGTTCGGGCGGTGTTCGATCCGCGAGAAACCTGCTCTGTCAACAGCATTGCCGACTGCCGACCGAGATCCCTGGCGGGCAGGTTGACCGTGGTCAGTGGTGGGCCGACGACCCTGGAGAAGGCGTTGTTGTCATAACTGGCGACGGACACCTCGTCGGGAACTGTGATACCCCTACTGTGCAGCGCACCGAGAACCCCGTATGCCTGGATATCGGTGGCGGTGACGATCGCAGTCGCTCCCTGGTGCAGCCATCGGTCGATCCCGTTCCGGACGGCCCGCTCGGCCGCCTGGATGTCTAGATCGCTGTGGGCGCGAATCACTTTTGATCCCTTGCCGGCCAGGCGCCGGAACTCGCGGGAAAGATGGGTCCGACGAATGTCGAAACTGGTTCGCGCACGTCCGGAGTCGAGATAGACGATGATGCGGTGGCCCAGTTGCACGAGGTGTTCGGCCAGTTCCCGACTACCGTGTTCGAGATCGAAATAGACTCGGGCCAGTGTTGCCGGCAGGTCCGGTTCATCGAGTATGACGACCGGAAGTCCTGCGCCAACGATGATCTCGATGTTGGCATCGGCCAGATCGACGATCATCGCGTCCACTCCCATCGACGCGATGTCGACGGGACTTAGCGGCCCCGACTCTGAGAGCACCAGCCGGGTATCGGCGCCCAGGACCTCGTTGACTCCCTTGGCGATCGAGACGATGAACGGATTGGTAATATCGTTGGCGAGCAGGGCTATTCGACCGTTGCGGCCGGTGACAAGGCTGCGTGCGGCCGAATTGACGACATATCCGAGCTCTTTGATCGCGTTTTCCACCCGGATCTGGGTCGACGGGGATACCCGGCCTTGTGCCTTCCCATTGGCCACCATGGAGATCGTCGCAATCGATACCCCGGCGTGGGCCGCAACGTCCTTCGCGGTCACCCGCGGTGTTCCTGGACTCGCCGATGCGCCGGTCTCTTCTCGCACATTCGCAGTCTATGCGCATCGGTCGATGTCGTCGGCGGACCACACCGAATATCTGCGGATCTGTCGACAGCAAGAAGTTAAGCGCCTAACGTTGGATCATGTTAGATTTTCGGATGAGCGTCGTATGTGCCTATCCCATTCACGCTGTTTTGCACTCACGCTGACGAAAGGTCCTTCGACGTGACCCCATCAACAACGCCAACATCTCCGATCGCCATCGGCAGTCATGTTCAGGAGGCGCTGGCCGCGGGCACCGCGGTGGTGGCATTGGAATCCACCATTTTCACGCACGGCCTACCCGCGCCCCGCAATCTTGAGGTCGCGCTGGAGGCTGAGGAGTCGCTGCGCGCACAGAATGTCACCCCGGCGACGATCGGCGTCGTCGACGGAGTTCCCACCGTCGGGCTCAGTACCGCGGAAATCACCAGACTCGCGCAGGCAACCGACAATACGAAGATCAGCATCCGTGACATTGCGGTCGCCGCGACGCTCGGCGCATCCGGCGGAACTACCGTCGCCGCTACGGCTTTGCTCGCGCATCGGTGCGGAATCGGTGTCTTCTCGACCGGCGGGATCGGGGGAGTGCACCGCAAGGCATCAACAACCTTCGACGAATCCGCTGATCTGGTCGCGCTGTCGCGAACGCCGATCGTCGTCGTGAGCGCCGGAGTGAAATCGATCCTCGACGTCGGCGCGACTTTGGAGCGCCTCGAAACCCTCAATATCGCCGTTCTCGGATACCGTACCAAGCGTTTCCCCGGCTTTTATGTCCGCGATTCGGGTTTCGAACTTGTCTACTCCGTCGACTCGGCCGAGCACGCCGCACGTGTTGCCGCGGCCCGCGATGCGATAGGGATCGAGGCCGCGATCATTCTGGCAAATCCGATCGCTGAAGAACTGCAACTCGATGTCGATGAGCATGCCAGGGTCCTCGATGAGGCACTCACCGCGGCCGAAACCGCCAATATCGTCGGAAACGACACGACTCCGTTCCTGCTCGACTACATCCAACGTGCCACGCAGGGGCGCAGTCTCGACGTCAATATCAACGTGTACCGCAACAATGTTGCGCTCGGCGCGGCGGTGGCACTCGCGCGCTGACCCGAGAACTATGGTCGCCCATCACTCACGGCGGCCGAGCGCGTACTGGCCCGCACCAGCCGGGCACACAGTTGGGGTTCCAGAAGCGGCACCATATGTCCGCAGTCGACGTGGTGGACGCGCACCTGGGGCCGTTCGGCGGCGCAGGCAGCTAAAAACCGCGTGCTCACGAACGGCGGATCGACCTGATCGGCGACGACGATATCGGTCGGCACGCCGGGCGGGGGTAACTGCGCCGGAAGCGACATCTCGCTCCACGCCACAGCGGTCGCCGGTGCGCTGACTCGCCAGCTCACCCGGCCCGATGGGCGGTTGATGAGATGTTCGGCGATCTCGAAGTCGAGGTCCTCGGCAGGTACCTGCGCCCAGCCCTCGGCACGTTTGGCGGCGCGGATGGCGTCGGCGTCGGCGTAGTCCCAATGGTTGAGGCTCTCGGTGGCGATGTCTAAGGCGAAGCCGGGGTCGAGTCCCTGGGCCGGGTCGAGTAACACCAGTCCCGCGATCCGGCCGCCCAGCCGCGCGGCCAGTCTCACACTGAGCGCACCGCCAAATGAATGTCCCAGCAGTACAAAGGATTCCGACGAGGGAATATAGGCGTTGACGGCCTCTTCCAGGGCGTCGAGATGCGCGTCGAAATTCCACGGCGGCTGCCACGGCGAGCGTCCGTGCCCGATCAGGTCGGGTGCGATAACGCGCACATCCGGCAGGTACGTGCGCGCCAGGCGTTCCCAGCGCCGGCCGTGGCCGGTGAGGCCGTGGATCGCGAAGACCGTCGGGGCCGGCCGAGATACGTCGTCGGGCTCGAATACGTGCGTGTGCAGGGTGACCACCTGGTGATTGTGCCCTATCAGGAGGGTGTCCTATCAGGATTGGGCCCTATCAGGATTGGGCCCTATCAGGATTGGGCACTGCTGGGCGGGTGCAGGCGAGCGAACCGGCCCCAGTGTTGTCGGAGGCTCGTGATTCGATGGATCGGTGGCTGGGAAACAGGGTGCGCCGCGGCCGGACGCCGCGGCACGAGGCGGGTCGGCGTTGCGCGCCCAACTCGTCGCACCCGTGTCCGAGCCGCTGCGCGATCGGCAGTGGAGTCCACAGCTGCGGGCGATTATCGACGGCACGCAGACGCCGGCAGATTATGGGCAGGGTTGGCGTCCGTGGCGGGTACATGGTGGTCCCGGCACGGGTAAGACCTCGCTGGTGGTCGACGCGGCGGTATCAAGGCTTGCGGCGCCGGGAACTGATCCGGAGTCCATCCTGGTACTGGCCGCGAGCCGCCGCGCCGCGGTCGCATTGCGGGAGGAGATCACCCGGCGGCTGCTGGCTGCCGGTGCAGGTGTCATCCGGCCCGCCCCAACCGGAGACGGGGCAGCAGGGCGCGGCAGTGTTCGTACGGCGTTGCGTGAGCCGCTGGTCCGCACAGTTCACTCCTATGCCTTCGCCATTCTGCGGTTGCAGGCCAGTGCGCACGGTAACCCGCCGCCACGCCTGATCACCGGCTCCGAACAGGATGTGGTGCTGCGTGAGCTGCTCGCTGGCGATATCGAGGACGGTGCCGGTTACTGGCCCGAGCGGTTACGGGCCGCGCTCGGCACCGACGGCTTCGCCCAGGTGCTCCGCGACCTCATGATGCGCGCCGCCGAACGCGGCGCCGGCCCGGAGGAACTTGCGGCACTGGGCCGCCGCTACCGCCGCCCCGAATGGGTTGCCGCCGCCCGTGCCTACACGCAGTACGAGCAGAATATGTTGCTACGTGGTGCCGTCGGCCTCGAAACACCAGGAGCATCAGCGCCGGCGGTGGATGCCGCCGAACTCGTCGGCTCGGCGCTATCTGCCTTCGCTACTGACCCGGATCTGCTCACCGGCGAACGAGCCCGGATCCGCCACCTGCTGGTCGACGATGCGCAGCACCTCGACCCGCAGGCCGCGCACCTCGTGAGGCTCATCGGTACCGGCACCGAGTCGACGATCATCGCCGCCGACACCGATCAGTCGATATTCGGGTTTCGCGGGGCCAATCCGCGGTTCGCCGACGAACTTGCCGCCGCAGGCTCCGAACGCGACGTCCTCCTCGTCGACGATCATCGCTGCCACCCGCAGATCGGGGTTGTCGGGCGGACGCTGGCGACGCTGCTGCCTGGTGCGCGTCCTCATCCCTACCCGCAACCTGTGCGAGCGGCGGATGAGCCTGGCGGTGCGGCTGTGCGAGTGTTCTCGTCGGCGGCCAAAGAGGCTACTGCGGTGGCCGACCTGCTGCGCCGTGCACACCTTTTCGACGGTATCGCGTGGTCGCAGATGGCGGTGATCGTACGGTCGGCGCATCTTGCGTTGCCCGCGTTGCGTCGCGCGTTCCGCCTGGCCGGGGTGCCGCTCTCCACGCCGACCTCCGATCTGCCCATCCACCGACAGCGGTCGGTGCAGGCGCTGATGACGGTGCTGCGTGCGGTCGCCGCGCGTGAACTCGAGCAACCGGGCACCGACGCATTCTCCATCGAAGACACCGTCGCCCTGCTGACCGGTCCGATCGGCGCGGGTGACCCGGGTGCGATACGACGTTTGCGTCGCGGTGTGCGGCGCATCGATGAGAAGTCGGGTGATATTCGCGCAGAACGTGATTCGATATCATCGTTGCGTGCCTGCGTGCTCGATCCGAACGTCGCGGCCGATTATCTGAGGGAGCTCAGCGAGCATGAGGGTGCCCCGTTACGTCGGGTACTCGACGTTGTGGGTGCCGCGGAACTCACCCATCGTGCGCGCCGCGGGCTGGAAGAGACGATGTGGTCGGCGTGGCAGGCGAGCGGATTGGAGCGACGTTGGGTCGCCGCCGCGATCCGTGGCGGGCCGGCGGGGGAGCAGGCAGATCGAGATCTCGATGCCATGCTGGCCATGTTCGAGGCGGCAGCCGACTTCGCTGACACCCTGCCGGCGGCGGGACCGGCGGGATTCGTGCACTACCTCGGGCAGTTGCAGATCCCGCGGGATTCGCGCACCCCGGCTGCTGCGGCGGATGCGGTGACGGTGTTATCGGCACATGCCGCCGCCGGCCGGGAATGGGAGGTGGTAGCCGTCGTCGGCGTGCTCGACGGATTATGGCCCTCGCTGCGTAGCCGCGGCAGTGTGCTGGGCACCGCCGAGCTTGTCGATCTCCTCGATGGGGTCAACCCGGACGCCATCGATGTGGTTGCGCGGGGTGCAGTGGCATTGGCCGACGAACGGAGATTGCTGCTCGTCGCGTGCACACGGGCACGGCGGCGTCTGCTCGTGACCGCCGTCTCCGATGGCGGCGGAGACGCGTCGCCGTCCCGGTTTGTCGGTGAAATCGCGGCAGCGCTCGGTGCCGGCGACACCGATCCGCCCGATCACGCACCCCCCATCGCGTTACCGCTCGACCCTGGGGTGGACAGAGTGCTCTCCCTGCCCTCACTCATCGCCACATTACGTTCGGCGGTGGTGGCCGGCGCCGGAGAGGATGAACCCGACGAACGCACCCGGGTGGCGGCCGAACTGCTCGCTCAGCTCGCCGATTCCGACATCCCGGGAGCCCACCCGCGTGACTGGTTCGGGGTGGCGCAACCGAGTACGGCGGCGCCCCTCTGGTTGCCTGATTCAGGTCCGATCACGTTGTCTCCGTCGAATATTGAGAATCTCACTCGATGTTCGCTGCGGTGGTTCCTCGAACGCAACGGGGGCCGCGACGGTGACGGAACCCCGGCCATCGCCGGCAGTCTGGTGCATACGCTGGTCCAGGCGGTGGCCGGCAGTATTGAACCTGCTGAGGTCACCGGTGCGCTGCGCGACATCTGGGAACGAGTGGATACAGGTGCGGCGTGGCATTCGGCACATGAGCTTGCCCGCGCCGAGGATATGCTCAGTCATTTCCGTGACTGGCTGCGGATCTCGCGTGACGAATTGCGCGAGGTCGGGGTCGAATCGGTGATCGATGCGACCATCGCCGGCGAGGGGGACCAGCCCGCGGTCCGGCTGCGCGGACGGGTAGACCGGCTCGAATCCGACAGTGCCGGACGCCCCGTGGTGATCGATGTGAAGACGGCGAAAACACCCGTCTCCAAGGATGAGGCGGCCGAGCATGCACAGCTTGCCGCCTATCAGGTCGCGCTCGCCCACGGCGGCGCCGCGATGTTCGCGCCCGGTCCGCACGGGCGCGTCGAACCCGGTGGCGGCCGACTGGTTTTCGTGTCGGGGGCCAACCGCAACACCGGTGCCACCGAACGCGCACAGCCGCCATTGAGCCCCGAATTGCTCGACGAGTGGATCGGTGTGGTCCGCAAAGCGGCCCGGGCTGCCGTCGGTCCCGTCTTCGATGCCACCCCGAATCCGGGCTGCGGGCACTGCCCGTTACATACCAGTTGCCCGGCCCAGCTCCCTGGAAAATCGGTGATCGATGACTGAATCACGTTCTGGCCGAACACAACATCGCAATAGTCGACGGATTTCGGCGACATCACTGGCGGCCGCACTCGGGTTACCCTCACCAACCCCGGAGCAGATCGCGGTGATCGAAGCACCCATGGAGCCGATGCTGGTGGTCGCCGGCGCAGGAGCGGGTAAGACCGAAACGATGGCGTCGCGGGTGGTGTGGCTGGTCGCTAACGGTCTGCTCGCACCCGATGAGATCCTTGGGCTCACCTTCACCCGCAAGGCCGCGAGCGAACTCGGCGCGCGGATTCGGCGGCGGCTATCGATGCTTGCCGGTTCGCCGGCGCTGATCGGTTGGGATCCGGACGGGTCACTCGCCGCGAGCCTACGCGGCGCCGACCCGGCGGTCAGCACTTATCACGCGTACGCCGGTCGCCTCATCGCCGATTACGGGCTGCTGCTGCCGGTGGAGCCGGGTTCGACGCTGCTCAGCGAGACCGAACTCTGGCAGCTCGCCTTTTCGGTCGTGTCCAACTGGACCGGCCCCCTGCACACCACTAAGGGTCCCGCGGGGGTGACCGAGGCGGTGCTGCGGCTACACGGCGAGATGACCGAGCATCTCGTCGACTACGACGATCTGATGGCCTGGGGTGACGATCTGCGATCGCTGGTGGACACGTTGCCGCCGGGCCCGCGTCAGCGCGGCGAACCGAGTAAGGAACTACGCAAGATTGCGGAGGTGATCGACGAACGGCGCGAACTGCTTCCGATGGTCGCGGCGCTGCGGGCGGCGATGCGTGAGCAATCCGCGCTCGACTTCGGCAGTCAGATGTCGCTGGCCGCGCAACTGGTGCAACGCCATCCGGAGACGGCACAGGCGCAGCGGCGCACCTTCCGTGCGGTGCTGCTCGACGAATATCAGGACACCGGACATTCGCAGCGAATCCTGTTGTCCACCTTGTTCGGTGGCGCAGGTCTGGCCGCCGGGAGCGGGGGAGGAGGGGCGGCCCCATCCGTTGCGGTCACCGCGGTAGGCGATCCGATCCAGTCGATCTATGGTTGGCGCGGGGCGTCGGCGGCCAACCTGCCACGCTTCTCCACGGATTTCCGGTGCAGCGACGGCAGCCCCGCGCCGCGTCGTGAATTGTTGACCAGCTGGCGTAATCCCGCGCATACGCTGCGACTGGCGAACGAGACCTCCGAGGAGCTTCGGCGGCGCGGCATCCCGGTCAGCGTGCTGCGGCCGCGTCCCGACGCGCCCTCGGGTACGGTGTCGATCGCACTGACCGAGACCGTCGTCGATGAGCGGGCCTGGATCGGCGAGCAGATCGAACGCCGCTACCGCGACGCCGAACGGGCGGCTACCGATCCGCCGACGGTGGCTGTTCTGGTGCGCCGCAACGAGGATTCGGCGCCGTTGGCCGCCGAACTCGAATCCCGTGGAATACCAGTAGAAGTCGTCGGTATCGGTGGCCTACTGCATGTGCCGGAGATCGAAGATGTGGTGGCCACGCTGCGGGTGATGGCCGATCCGATGGCCGGTACCGCCGCGATGCGGCTGTTGACCGGAGCGCGCTGGCAACTGGGCGCGGCCGATATCGCGGCGCTGTGGCGCCGCGCCACCGACCTCGCGGTGCGGGGCGCGGCGACCACCGGTGTTGTCACCAGCCGCGATGAACTCGACGCCGCACTCGACGCGGTGCTGCCGACGGAGATCGTCGACCGGGCGGGTATCGCCGATGCGATCGTCGATCCGGGTGCTCCCGACGCATATAGTCCGGAGGGTTTCGCCCGTATCCGCGCGTTTGGCGCCCAGCTTGAATCGCTGCGCCGACGTATCGGCCAACCACTGCCCGAACTCGTCGCCGACGTGGAAAACACGATCGGGGTAGGTGTGGAGGCGCAGATCAGGGCGCGGCGGATGCGCGGATCTATCACCGGGCGTGAACATCTCGACGCATTCGCCGATTACGTCACGCACTACGCGCAACGTCCGGGCGCGAATCTGGCGGGGCTACTGGCTTTCTTGGAGGTTGCCGAAACCATTGAGAAGGGGCTGGTGCCGGGTCGCGTGGAGGTTGCCGAACATCGGGTGCAGATCCTCACCGTGCATGCCGCGAAGGGTTTGGAATGGGATGTCGTGGTGATCCCGCATCTCGCCGCACGCATCTTCCCGGGTGGGCGGGCCGAGACCACCTGGCTGCGCAGCGCCAAAGAACTGCCGGCGCCGTTGCGCGGTGATCTCGCCGCCCCCGGAACGGGAGAGGGTTTCCCGGTATTCGACGTCGACTCGGTGGGTGACCGTAAAGAATTCGCCGACGCGCTCCTCGCCCACAAGGAGGCGATCGATGACCGGCGCCTGGAGGAAGATCGGCGGCTGTTGTACGTCGCACTGACCCGGGCACGCGCGGACCTGCTGATCTCGGCGCACCATTGGTCGGAATCCGGCGATACACCACGTGGTGGATCTGAGTTCTTCGACGAACTCCTCGACATCATCACTGCGTTGATCGCCGACGACACCGTCGATACGACGGGCATGACGGTCGCCGAGCTCGCCCCGCAACCCCCCGCGGGTGCCCAGCATCCGCTCGCCGAGATGACTGAGCGGGTGCCGTGGCCCCCCGACCGGCTGGGTGAGCGCCGCGAGGTCATCGGCGCCGCCGCGCAACTGGTGCTCGATGCGATCGCACGCCGGGAGGCGCCCGCATTATTCGATGCCGCCGCACCCGAAAACCCGACGCCCGCAAATACGGACGGGGCAAATACGGACGGGGCAGATCAGGACGGGGCGCACACCGGTGACGAACTACGCGCGTGGCGGGCGGAGGTGCAGGCACTTCTCGATGAGCACCGCCGCGCAAATCAGGCCGTCATCGACGTAGCCCTTCCGAGCCACCTTTCGGTCAGTCAGCTCGTCGAACTTGATTCCGACGCAAGAGAATTCGCGCGCCGGCTGCGGCGTCCGACTCCATTTCGGCCCAATCCGACCGCCCGGCGCGGCACCGCATTCCACGCATGGGTGGAGCGGTGGTTCGGCGCCACCAGGCTCCTCGACATCGACGAATTACCTGGTGCCGCCGATTCCAGCGCCGCACCCGACGCAGACTTGGATGCGTTGCGGGAGGCATTCCTCGCATCGGAATGGTCCGCGCGCACCCCGACCGAGGTGGAGGTGCCCTTCGAGACCGTCGTCGGGGAGACGGTGATTCGCGGACGTATCGACGCCGTATTCGCCGAACCGGACGGCTCCTGGATCGTCGTCGACTGGAAGACCGGCGCGGTACCCGATCAGGCGGCACGAGCATCCCTCGATATTCAGCTCGCCGCCTACCGGCTCGCCTGGGCTCAACTCGCGGGCGTTCGCGTCGAGCAGGTGCGCGCCGCCTTCCACTACGTGCACGCCGGGTTCACCCTTGAACCCACAGAATTACCCGGCTATGACGCGTTGGCGGCGCTGCTCGCACCGTGACCTACATCGAATTTTGGCTCAACAGGCGTGCAGGGCGGCTCACAGGCGTCGGCATGGACTAGATTCACACTCTGTGATGCAACCGTGGATTGACGGCGCCGGCAGCGTACTCCCGCCGCTCCTGGGCTGATGGTGGCGCGCGGATTACGTCGTCGCTGGCGCCGGGACGCCCTCTCGGAGGGACCGGACTACGCGCTCGTCGGCATCGTGCGTATTCCCGAACTCAAACAGAGTCCGGGCCGCGCGATCGGCAAACGCGTCGTCTTCGCCGTCGTGGCGCTGTGTTTGACAGCGCTGCTCGTCTACGTGGATCGGGGTGGTTACCGCGACGTGCAGGGCAACTCGTTGTCCTTCCTGGACGCGCTGTACTACTCGGCGGTGACCCTCTCGACGACGGGCTACGGTGATGTCACCCCGTTGACACCCTCGGCCCGACTCCTCAACCTGCTCATCATTACCCCGCTACGCGTGCTGTTCCTGATCGTGTTGATCGGCACCACCCTTGAGGTGCTCACCGAGCGGTCGCGACAGGCACTCAAGATCCAGCGCTGGAGGAATAACGTGCGTAACCACACCGTCGTGATCGGCTACGGCACCAAGGGACGCACCGCGGTCGACGCGATGATCGGTGACGGCACCAAGCCGGCGGAAATCGTCATCGTCGACAGCAATCCCGGGGTGCTCGAAACCGCTGAAGCTGACGGCCTGGTCACGGTGCGCGGCGACGCCACCAAATCGGATGTATTGCGCCTGGCCGGGGTTGCGCATGCGGCGAGCATCGTGGTGGCCACCAACCGCGACGACACCGCCGTGCTGGCCACCCTCACCGCCCGTGAACTCAATCCGCGCGCCAAGATCGTCGCGTCGATTCGCGAATCGGAGAACACCCATCTCATGCGTCAGTCGGGTGCGAATTCGGTGGTCGTCTCCTCGGAGACAGCGGGCCGTCTGCTCGGCATCGCCACCATGACGCCGTCGGTGGTCGAGGTAATCGAAGACCTGCTGACCCCAGATGCGGGATATGCCATCGCCGAACGCGAGGTTGACCCGACGGAAACCGGCGGGTCTCCCGCACACACCCGTGACATCGTGCTCGGCGTGGTGCGCAATGGGGTGCTGCACCGCGTCGACGACGTCGAGGTGGAGCAGATCGAGGCCGGCGACCGGTTGCTCTACGTGCGTAAGGGACCGTCCGGGGACTGAGGTACAAAGTCAGCATGGGAGAGTTCGTCTTCGATCAACCGCCGTTGTTATCCCGTGCCACCTTTGACCGTGCGGATGAGATCCGCGACGAACCCGAGCGGATGCTCGCCGGTTGGCCGGGCGCACGAGTGCTCCGCATCGATACCAAGGGGCGCTACCCCGTCAATGCCGACGGGACGCTGCGCTTCAGCGCCGCCGCCGACATCGCCGACACCCCGCCCGCCGACGCCGTATTCCTCGCGCACACTGACACCGACCTGTGGACGCTGCGGGTCGATCACCTCGACGGTGAGAGCGCCGATCCGCGCAGCGCGGCCAATCGGCTCGATGCGCAGGAGGCCGGGTTGCTCGTCACCGCGCTTGGCATCCTCAATTGGCATGCCAGCGCCCGTTTCTCCCCGGTTGACGGGTCGCCGACGGTACCTGCGCGCGGCGGCTGGGTGCGTCGCAACGAACGAACCGGGGCCGACGAGTTCCCGCGTACCGACCCGGCGATCATCACCGTCGTGCATGACGGCGCCGACCAGATCCTGCTCGGCAGGCAGAGCGGGTGGCCCGAACGCTGGTACTCCACCCTCGCCGGATTCGTCGAGCCCGGAGAATCGTTGGAGCAGTGCGTGATCCGCGAAGTGCATGAGGAAGTCGGGATCGGCGTCCGTGCTCCGCGTTACCTCGGCAGCCAGCCGTGGCCGTTCCCGCGATCGCTGATGCTGGGCTTCTCCGCACTCGGCGATCCCGACGAGCCGCTGCGATTCCTCGACGGAGAGATCGGCGACGCCCGGTGGTTCCACCGCGACGAGGTGCTCGAAGCGCTGCGCAACAGCACCCACTGGGTGCGTGGGGGTGCGTCGGCGACCACCGACGCACCAGAGGCCCGGCTGTTGTTGCCCGGCTCCATCTCGATCGCCCACGCGCTCGTCACCGCCTGGGCCACCCACACTCTCTGAATCGATAAGCGGAACATACGGGAGTTTCGTGCTGTTATTGCTGCCATGAGCAATGTGATCGACGACGACGCAGCGGCCCGAGTGTCTGACACCGGCGAGCTGACGATGTACACCACCAGCTGGTGCGGATACTGCGTTCGGCTTAAGACGGGCCTGCGCAGCCTCGGAGTGAGCTGGCAGGAGGTTGATATCGAACTCAACCCGGATGCCGCCGAATTCGTCGGCAGCGTCAATGGTGGCAACCATGTGGTTCCCACCGTGCTCTACGCCGACGGAACCACCGCGACAAACCCGTCGATCGCGCAGGTTAAGGCCAAGCTCGGCGTGTGAGGGCTGACGGGTCGCGATCTCGGATCGTCAGAGCCGGATGCCATAGTGGACGCCGTGCCCTCACATTCTGACGCCGAGATCCTCACCGGCCTTGATCCGCAGCAGCGCGCGGCGGTCCTCGCCCCGCGCGGACCGGTGTGTGTACTCGCTGGTGCCGGCACAGGCAAAACCCGGACTATCACGCGACGTATCGCCCATCTGATCTGGATCGGCCAGGTCAATCCGGGGCAGGTGCTCTCGGTGACATTCACCGCCCGTGCGGCGGGGGAGATGCGGTCGCGGTTGCGCGCGCTGGGCATCGGCGGTGACGGACCAGGTGTGGCGGCGCAAACTTTTCACGCCGCGGCGATGCGTCAGTTGCGGTACTTCTGGCCGCGGGCCTTCGGCGACCGGCGTTGGGAACTGCTCGACAACAAGTTCCCGGTCATCTCGCGGGCCGCGCGGCGAGCGGGCCTGGACACCTCGACCGACACGGTGCGCGACCTGATGTCGGAGATCGAATGGGCCAAGGCGTCGCTGATCGATCCGGAGGGTTATGCGCAGGCGGTGACGCGTGCGTTGCGTGACACGCCCGCCCCGCCCGAACAGGTCGCGCGTGCCTACGCCGCCTATGAGGACGCGAAGGTATCCCCGGACGGCGATCGTCTCCTCGATTTCGACGATTTGCTGATCTATATGACGCAGATCCTGATCTCCGACGCCGGCCTCGCCGAGGAGTTCCGGTCACGGTACCGCTGCTTCGTGGTCGATGAATATCAGGACGTCACCCCGGTGCAGCAGGGATTGCTCAACGCATGGGTGGGGGAACGTGACGATCTGACGGTTGTCGGCGACGCCAACCAGACCATCTACACCTTCACCGGTGCCACCCCCAACTATCTCCTGGATTTCGGGCGGCGCTTCCCCGACGCCGAAATCGTGCGTCTTGAACGTGACTACCGGTCCACCCCCGAAGTGGTGAATCTGGCCAACCGGGTGATCGGTGCGGCCCATGGCCGTATTGCCGGTACCCGCCTGCAGTTGGTCGGGCAACGTCCGTCGGGCCCGGCGCCGGTGTTCACCGAATACGACGACGAACCAGCCGAAGCGGCGGGGGTCGCGGCGGCGGTCAGCCGTCTCATCTCCGCCGGGGTGCCCGCGGCGGAGATCGCGATTCTCTACCGGATCAACGCGCAGTCGGAGAATCACGAACAGGCGCTCACCCAGGCCGGTATCCCGTATCAGGTGCGTGGCGGCGAGGCGTTTTTCACCCGCACCGAGGTACGGCAGGCGATGCGGCAGCTCACCGCCGTCGCCCAACGCGGAATCCGCGACGGTGTGGAGGTGTCCACTGTCGTTGGTTCGGTCCTCGGCGAACTCGGCATGACCGAGGAGGAACCGTCGGGCGCGCAGGCGCGGGCGCGCTGGCAATCGCTACGTGCACTATCGACGCTGACCGACGACATGCTGGCCGAGAACGCCGATCTCACGCTGACGGATCTGGTCGCTGAACTTGACGCCAGATCCGCGGCCCGGCACCCACCGACCGTGCAGGGGGTCACCCTGTCCTCGTTGCATGCGGCCAAGGGCCTGGAGTGGGATGCGGTATTCCTCGTCGGCCTTACCGAGGGGTCGCTGCCGATCAGTCAGGCGATCAAGGCATCACCAGAACAGGTCGAGGAGGAGCGGCGCCTGTTTTACGTCGGTATCACCCGCGCCCGCGAACACCTGCGTATCTCGTGGGCGCTGGCTCGTAACGAGGGTGGTCGTGCCCGACGCCGTTCGCGTTTCCTGTCGGGAGTGGTTCCCGACGATTCTCCCGCCTCGCCGATCGCATCCACGTCCACCCGCAAACCCCGACGTGGGCCGAGCTGTCGGGTGTGCGGGTCCCGGCTCATCGACGCGACCGCGACGCTACTTGGCCGATGTGCCGATTGCCCGTCAGATCTCGACGAGGGGCTGCTGGTGGCGCTCAAGGAGTGGCGGCGTGAACGCGCTAACACAAAAGACGTGCCGGCCTTCGTTGTGTTTTCCGATAAGACGCTCCTGGCGATCGCCGAGCAGCGGCCCACCGATCGGGCCGCGTTGGTATCGATCGCCGGTATCGGGGCGGCCAAGCTTGAAGAGTACGGCGCAGAGGTGATCGAACTGGTGAAAACCGCAGGTCAAAAATAGGTTGTGTCCGGCTGGCCGGGCGCATAACGTTGTACCCCATCAGCGCGGGGCATGCCCGGCGCATCGTGGCTCGCGCCACGTCGGCATCAGATTGCATGCCGGAACGAGATTGCACGCCAGAACGAGATTGAACGGAGCGGATCAGTGAACACACTCGCGATAGCAGCAGCTCCGCGTGACCGTTCCTGGCAGGCCGCACTTGTATCAAAGGCGTC